>SCVA01000017.1 GCA_004297005.1 Nevskiaceae bacterium | reverse complement strand
TAGAAGATGAACAGCACCGCCGCCGCGGCCATCAGCGCAGAGAAGAACAGGAAGTACACCGGGCCGACCAGCGAATAGGTCGAGACCTCGGCCTGCTCAGCGTCGAAGCTGCCGGTCGAGCTGATCGGCTTACGGTGCACCTTGTCGAGCAGGCGCAGGCGGCTGCCGGCAGCGTCCACCTCGCCGACCAGATAGGTGCCGGCCAGAGGGCCGCTGCTGCCATCGGCGGCCAGCACCTGCACGCCGGTGTCGCCGGCGAAGTCGATCTTCTGGCCGGTGACGAAGGCATCCGCGCCTTCCAGCGTCACCCAGGTCTGCTCGCCGGTGGCCAGCGCGCTGGCGCTGAGCGGCTCGACCATGATCGAGTTGACCGCGGCGGTGAAGGCATTGCCGACGCTGGTGGAGAGCAGGAACAGGCTCATGATGAAGCTCTTCATGTACAGCGGCGCCTGCTTGTAGCTGTATTCCAGCGCCGTGATCGACACCAGCACCTCGGCGGCGGTGAGCACGCCATAGGCGCTGATCTGCCACCACATGCTGACGCTGTGGCCGCTCTGGATGCGGTCTTCGACCCAGGCGACGATCAGGAAGGAGCTGGCGACCACGAAGAAGCCGATGCCGATCTTTCGCAGGGGCGTGACCGTGAAGAACTTGCCCATCAGCGGATAGATGCCGAAGGTGAAGATCGGCACCAGGAGCAGGATGAACAGGCCGTTCACCACCTGCACCTGCGCCGGCAGCATCTCGTAGGCGGCGAGGCTCTCGAAGCCGGGCACGCCGGCGAGGAAGCCAAACAGTCGCTTGTCCATCAGTGCCGACTGCGCCTGGATGGTCCAACTGTTGCCATTGCTCTGGTCCCACAGCGACCAGAAGAAGGCAACGAACAGGTACAGGCCGAGCAGCTTGCCAACGATGCGCAGGCCTTCGCCGGTGAGCGAGCGCTCCAGCCAGGCGCGCAGCTCCGGCGGCAGGGCGTTGCGCAGGCCGGTCTTGAGGAACAGCACGGCGACACCGGCGAGGGTGCCGAGCAGGGTGCCGGTGGCGACCAGGATGTCGCGGCCGCTGATCATGAACACCCAGGCGGTGAACGCCAGCACCGCGAAGAACACCAGCAGGAAGGCCGGCAGCGCCAGCCCGGGCTTGGGCATGGCCGCCGGCACCACCGCAAACTTCTTGCGGCCGAGCCAGAACACCAGGGTGGCCAAGGCCATCATCGCGCCCGGCAGGCCAAAGGCGTACTTGGGGCCGTATTCCGGGCTGGCCAGCAGCTCGGGGCAGAAGTAGATCGAGATCGAGGAGCCGGCGTTGATGGCGATGTAGAAATAGCTGAACGCGCGCTCGATCAGGTGGGCGTTGCTGCTGGTGAACTGGTCACCGACGTTGGTGGAGACGCAGGGCTTGATGCCGCCGGTGCCAAAGGCGACCAGGAACATGCCGATCACCAGCGTGGTCTCGCCGCTGCCGAAGGCGATCACGAAGCAGCCGGTGACGTAGACCATCGAGAAACTGATGATGGTGCGGAACTTGGCGAGGAAGATGTCCGACACCATCGCGCCGAGCAGCGGGAAGAAGTAGGCGCCCGACTTGAACAGGGCCTGCCAGGTCGCGGCCTTGGCGTCGCCGAACTTCAGGAAGTCGATCATGTACGCCACGAGGATGGCGTTGATGCCGTAGAAGCAGAAGCGCTCGGCAAACTCGTTGGCGACGATGTAAGGGATGCTGTTGGGCATGCGCGCGGCCGGAGCCGGCGCGAGGGTGGCGGTGGTCATGGTGATGCGGGAGTCGGGTATGGCCGGATGCTAGCACGCAGTATGCCGACCCCCGTCCCGGCGCCGGGGACGGCCCGGCGGCGCACTCAGGCCAGACTGGCCAGCGGCAGGAACAGCGCCGCCGGCTGATCCTCAAACCGGCGGAAGCCGTGGCCTTCGAACCAGGCTTCTTCCTGCTCGTCGCGCGGGGCCGCCAGCAGGGCGTACACCGGCATGATGTCGGCCGCCTCCGCGGAGCGCAGCACCGCGTCGGCCAACAACAGGGCTCCCAGGCTGCGACCCTGCAGACTGCGGTCCAGCGCCAGCCGGCTGAGCCGCAGGGCCGGCAGCGGTGGCGCGGTCCCAGAGGCCGCGGTAATGCTGATCGCGCTGAGGGTGTAGTAGCCCAGCACCCGGCTGGGCACCAGGGCGTCGGTCAGTACATAGACGCGGGCAAGATCGAAGCGCTCCTGGGTCAGCGCCTGGCGTTGCAGAAACTCGTTCTGACGCTCGTCACCACAGTCGAAACCGGTCAGCTCGTGGCGTGCCGGATCCAGGCGCTGGAACAGGCTGGCCAGCGCCGAGTCGAGGCCGCGGTGCCTATGCAGGGCCTCCTGCAGGGCGGCACTGCTCAGCGCCGGGTTGCCGGCGTCCGTCCTCAGCCGGGCAAGGTCGGCGGCGGACAGGCGCAACTCGGCGTTCTCGCCCAACAGGCGCCGCGCCTCGGAGAGCGCCGAAGCCAGCACGAAGGCGGTGGCATTGCTGCCCCGGAGACTGGCGGCCTGGTTGATCAGCGCCTTGTCCTGCGGCGACAGCCGCATTTCCATGCGCGCCTCGGCGAGCACACGAACATTGGACTTCCGCTCTCTCTGCATGCGCCTCCCACCAACAAAAAACCCGCGATGCCCGATTAAAGCGCATCGCGGGTTCCAGAGCGAGGCCGGCAGGCTAGGGCGTAGCGGCCGTCTCGGAGTGGGTGCAGGTCTCGTAGACGCGCACGGTGTCGATCAGATCCACCGACAACAAGGTGGAGCTGATGCTCAGCCGTACCTCGTCGTAAGGCTGGGTATTGGTGCCACCGAGCAGGTCCAGGCCCGACTCGCCAAGCAGGCCCGAGAGGCCCAGCAGGTCGAGGTTGGTGGCATCGGCGGTGAACTGTTCCTGCTGGGCATCGGCCAGGAAGGTAGTGACCGTCAGAGTGCGCAACAGGCTGATGTCGGCGGTGGCCGGCGGCTGCTCGATGACAAAGCCCGCGAAGTTGCCGGCCGGCACTGCCGCTGGCAATTTCACCTTGTAGGAGATCGAACCAAGCAGGTTGAGCAGGGCGCTGTTGACCGGCTCCAACAAGCTGACCGCGTATTGCATGGTGGTGAAGGTCTGGGTCAGGCTGTCGGCGCCGAAGGCCGGCTGTTCCACCGCGCAGAGTTCGACCGCCGGGGTGGTTAGCTGACCCACCAGGCACAGCAAGCCGCCGGTTTCACCAGTGGCCACGGAGGTGGTCGGTGCGAACTGCGTGCAACTGGCCAGGGGGCCGGTGGTCGGCCCCTCGCAGGCGTCGCCCACGCCATCTCCATCGCTGTCGAGCTGGTCGGGATTGGCGACCGTCGGGCAGTTGTCATCGACATCCGCCACGCCGTCGTCGTCGTCGTCGGTGTCGCAGGCGTCGCCGTCGCCGTCGCCGTCGGTGTCGAGTTGGTCGGGGTTGGGCACGGTCGGGCAGTTGTCGCCGCCGTTGCCGTCGTCATCGGGCACGCCGTCGCCGTCGTCATCGTTGTCGCAGGCATCGCCCTGGCCGTCGCCGTCGGTATCGAGCTGGTCGGGATTGGCCACGATGGGGCAGTTGTCACTGCCGTCCGGCACGCCGTCGCCGTCGTCGTCGCCGTCGCAGGCATCGCCCTGACCATCGCCGTCGGTGTCGAGCTGGTTCGGATTCGCCACCACAGGACAGTTGTCGCCACCATCCGGCACGCCGTCGTTGTCGTCGTCGCTATCGCAGGCATCGCCCTGACCGTCGCCGTCGGAATCGAGCTGGTCGGTATTGGGCGTGGTCGGGCAGTTGTCCACCGAGTCCAGAACGCCGTCGCCATCGCCGTCGGGGATGGGAGTAGTCGGGCCACCGACGTCGGAGTCCTGCGCGCGGTTGCAGGCGGAAAGGCCGACGCTGCAACAAAGCGCCAAGGCCAGTAGCCAGTGGCTGCCGTGGAAAGAAAGCTTGGAAATCATGGTTTCGGTCCTTGAGAACTGGAAACGGCGCGTCCTGCGCGGGCGGAAAATGACGGTGCCTCAGGGCTCAACAGGTGTCGGCTCGGCAGCGGCGGGGGCTTCGCCGGCCGCGGGTTGCGGCGGCGCGATGATGTTGAACTCGACGCGGCGATTGGTCTCGCGACCTTCCGGCGTCTCGTTGCTGGCCACGGGGCTAGCCTCTCCCAGGCCCTTGGAGCTGAGCCGCTCGGCGGCGATGCCCTTGCCGACCAGATAGTTCAGCGCCGAAGCCGCGCGCGCCGCCGACAGTTTGAGGTTGTAAGCCTCGGGGCCGATGCTGTCGGTGTGGCCGACGATCTCGGCCTTCAGTTCGCTCTGCGAAGACAGGAACTTCACCACGTCATCGAGCAAGCGCTGGCCGTTGAGTTGCAGGCGCGCGGAGTCAAAGTCGAAGCTGACATCGCGGAGCACGATGAGCGTCTGGCTTTCCACCACGCAACCGCGACCATCGACCTTGGCGCCCTTCAGCGTGCCGGGGCAGCGGTCGAACTCGTCGGGAATGCCGTCGCTGTCGCTATCCAGCGCCGGCACCAATACCTCGCGGATCACCACCTTCTCGACGGTGACCGGCACTTCCTTCACGGTTTGCTTTTCAGGGCCGAGCGCGATTTCCAGACCCAGGTGCAGACGGTAGTCGAGATAGCCGTCTTGGAAGCTGTCGTGCACCACCCGCGCGTCGCCACGGCCACGCAACCAGCGCAAGCTGCCGATGCGGGCGACCAGGCCGACGCCGGCCTCGGCCTCGAAGGAACCACTGTCTTCGGAATCTGGCACCACGTCGTTGTAGGCATAGCCCAGGCCAGCCAGCACGAAGGGAGTCAATTGTTCACGGTTGCCGAAGGCGTACTGCAGGTCGGCACCGAGTACCGACTGGTAGAAATCCGTGCCGCGACCGGCACCGGTTTCGAAGGTGCTGTAGTCGAAGCGGCCTTCCAGCCACCAGCGTCCTGTGTCAGATAGAGGGTAACCAAAGCCCGCCTGCAGGCCGGTGCCACGCTCCTCAGTGCCTCGATCGCTGTCGGGCTTGCTGTAGGAGCCGGTGACGAAGATGTGTGAACGGTTGCCCTCGCCGCCGATGACTGTTTCGGTGGCTTCCTGCGCCTGAGCGGCGCCCAAACCGAGCATCGCGGCCAAAGCAGTGACCAGAACGTTCTTATTCATTGTTCGACCTTCCCTGTCGCGATTACTGCCTACCCACCCTGCCACTACATTCATTAGGGCAATGTTCATGCCCGGCATAGGTGCTCCGATGCCGACAGTATGAGTTTTTGCGCAATGCAGCAATATGACTTTAGTCTCAGTTTCAGGCAGCTGTGGTCGTTCAGCTAAGCAGGAAGCTCACCGGCCCGTCATTGACCAGGGCGACTTTCATGTCGGCGCCAAACACGCCGGACTGGGTGGCCGGCAGCCGCTCGCGACACTCGGCCAGCAGGCGCTCGAACAAGCCGCGCGCGCGCTCGGGAGCCGCAGCGCTGGTGAAACTGGCACGGCTGCCATTGCGGGTATCGGCGGCCAGAGTGAACTGCGGCACCAAGATCAGGCCGCCGCCGATATCGAGCACACTCAGATTCATCTTGCCGGCGTCGTCGGCGAACACGCGGTAGTCCAGCAGCCGTCGCGCCAGCCGCAGCGCCTGGGTCTCGTCGTCTTCGCGGGCGACGCCGACCAGTACCAGCAGACCCCGGTCGATGCGCGCCACCACCTCGCCTTCGACGCGCACGCTGGCGCAACTCACCCTTTGCAGCAGACCGATCATCTCCAGCACTCCTAGCCATCACGGCTTTTAGAATGTCCGGATGAGTGAACGGAAGAAAGCCGCCGTGCGCGGCCTCTTGCGCGGGCTGGGCTACCTGCCCCTGCCGCTGACGCACGCCCTCGCGGCCCTGCTAAGCCTGCTGTTGCTGCTGCTGCCCAACCGCTTGCGGCGAGTCAGCAGGCAACAGCTGCGCTACTGCCTGCCGGAGCTGGGCAGGGCGCGGCGGCTGGGTATTGTCGCCGCCAGCCTGGCGCATTCGGCGATGGCGACGCTGGAAGCCCCGGCGATCTGGTTTGGCCCGGAGTGGCGTCTACGCCGCTGGCTGCGGGCACCCGAGGCCGCCGCGCAACTGGCGGCGCTGCGCGCGCAGGGGCGCGGGCTGATCCTGCTCTGTCCGCACTGGGGCGCCTGGGAGCTGGCCGGCATGTTCTGCGCCGCGCAGGGCCCGATGACCTCGGTGTACAAACCGCAGAAGGGGGTGATGGAGGCGCTAATCCTGGAAGGCCGCTCGCGCCTGGGCGCGCAACTGGCTCCGACCAGTCCGGCCGGCGTGAAGCAGGTGCTGTCGGCGCTGAAGCGCGGCGAGATGGTCGGCATCCTGCCCGACCACGACCCGCCCGAGGGCAGCGGCGTCTACGCACCCTTGTTCGGCCACCCGGCGCACACCATGGAGCTGGTGACCAAGCTGGCGGCACGGACCGGCGCGCCGGTCTGGTTCTGCCTGGCCGAGCGCCGGCCGCTGCTCGGTTTCCGCATCCGCCTACAGCCGGCCCCGGTCGCGATCAGCGACACTCGGCAAGGTCCGGCCGCGCTCAATGCCGGCGTGGAAGCGGTGATCCGCGCCGCGCCCAGGCAATACTGGTGGGGCTATCAGCGCTACCGTCGGCGGCCGACCGGCAGTGTTGATCCCTATGCCTGAAGGCCGACTTGAGTCAGGATGGCCCCCCGCTTGAGCCGGGCGGCCAAACATTAAAAAATCCGCGCCGGCCGCGGGAACTCGCGCTGCATCGCCCCGGTCGGAGCGCGCGAGACACCCGCAGCATCCGCAGCAACCCACTCCTAAAAAACCTAGAGAAGACATGGAGCACGACATCCTCATCGAGGCGCGCGGGCTGACCCGCCGCTACGGCCCCAACGTGGCCGTCGAGAGCATCGACCTGACGCTAAGGCGCGGCGAGATCCTCGGCCTGCTCGGCCCCAACGGCGCCGGCAAATCCACCACCATGAAGATGCTCACCGGCAATCTGGCACCCACCGGCGGCACGGTGAAGATCAATGGCATCGACCTCGCTGCCGACCCCAAGGGGGCGAAGCGCGCGATCGGCTATCTGCCCGAGCAGCCGCCGGTGCACCCGGAGCTGACCGTCGACGAGTACCTGGAATTTGCCGCCGCCCTGCACGGCGTCGCCAAAAAGGACCGCGCCGCGGCGCTGCAACGCGCCAAGCAGGCCTGCGGGCTCACCGAGGTCAGCCGGAGGCTGATCGGCAATCTCTCCAAGGGCTACCAGCAGCGCGTGGGTCTCGCCCAGGCGATCATCCACCGGCCGCCGGTGATCATCCTCGACGAGCCGACCGTGGGCCTGGACCCGATCCAGATCCGCGAGATTCGCAGCCTGATCGCGACGCTGGCCAAGGAGCACAGCGTGATCCTGTCCAGCCACATCCTCCCGGAGATCCAGGCGGTGTGCTCGCGGGTGATGATCGTCAACCGCGGCCGCGTGGTGTTCCACGAGTCGCTGGCCAAGCTCGCCAGCGAGGCGGTGCCCAGCTACTACGTGCAGTTCAGCCGCCCGCCCGAGCATCTGGAGCTGCCGGGCGTGTCGGCGATCAGCGCGCTCGGCGAAGGCCGCTACCGCATCGAGAGCGACCCCAGCTTCGACCCGCGCGAGGCGCTGGTGGAGCGCAGCGTCGCCAACGGCTGGGGCCTGCTGGAGCTGCGCCGCCAGACCCGCAGCCTGGAAGAAATCTTCGTCTCGCTCACCTCGGGCGAGGCCACTGAATTGAGGAAAGCCGCATGAGCCCGGTGTTTGCCATCGCGCGCCACGAGGCGCGTCGCATCTTTGTATCGCCGCTGGCCTGGACGGTGCTGGCGGTGCTGCAGTTCATCCTCGGCATGGTGTTCTTCCTGACCCTGGCGCAGATCGCGGCGGAGCCGGGCATGCTCAACGAGCAGGCCGGTGTCGCCGACTACATCGGCGGCTCGCTGTACGGTTTTTCCTCGATCCTGCTGCTGCTGATCATCCCGCTGCTGACCATGCGGCTGTTCGCCGAGGACAAGAAGTCCGGCAGCCTCACCCTGTTGACCAGCGCGCCGGCCTCGATCACCGAGATCGTGCTCGGCAAGTACCTGGGCCTCTGCGTGTTCTTCCTGGCCGCGCTGGCGCTGATGGCGGCGATGCCGCTGTCCCTGCTCGGTGGCACCGACCTCGATCTCGGCCGCATCGCTGCCGGGCTCTTGGGCGTGTTCCTGCTGATGCTGGCCTTCGGCGCGGCGGGGCTGTTCATGTCCACCCTCACCCGCGAGCCGGTGATCGCCGCGGTCGGCGGCTTTGGCCTGCTGCTGGTGGTCTGGCTGCTGGAGGCGATGGCCTACAACGGCAATACCTTCTCCGAGCTGTTCCGTCAGCTCTCGCTGATCGGCCATTTCGAAAAACTGCGGCGCGGCGTGTTCAGCACCGCCGATCTCGCCTACTACACGCTGTTCATCGTCCTGTTCCTGTGGCTGTCGGTGCAGCGCCTGGACCTCGAACGCAACTAATCCGAAACCGAACATGAAAAAGACCAACCTCCGCATCCAGCAGGCGGTTTCGGCCCTGCTGATGCTCGCCGTCATCGGCCTCGTCGGCTGGCTGTCCAACCAGTACAAGCTGGAGTTCGACTGGACCGCCAACCAGCGCAACACCCTAACCGCGGCCTCGATCAAGCAGCTCGGCAACATGAAGGAGCCGGTGAAGGTGCTGGCCTTCGCCACCAGCGGCGCCGAGAGCCGCGCCGAGATCGAGCAGTTCTTCGGCCGCTACATCAAGGCCAAGCCGGATCTCGCAGTCGAGTACATCGACCCGATCAAGAACCCGGCCAAGGTCCGCGAATACAACATCAGCAACGTCGGCGACCTGGTGATCGAGTACCAGGGCCGCCGCGAGACGGTGCGCGCCGGCGAGATGAACGAGTCCACGGTGACGCCGGCGCTGCAGCGCCTGAGCTTTGCCGAGGAGCGCTGGCTGGTGTTCCTCCAGGGTCACGGCGAGCACGATGCCGCCGAGCCGGGCGCCTCCGGCTACGGCCAGTTCGTGCAGGCCCTGCACGACAATGGTCTCAAGACCCAGCCGCTCAACCTCGCCACCAGCCCAAGGGTGCCGGACAACGCCGCTGCCCTGGTGATCGCCGGTCCGCAGGTGGCGCTGACCGAAGGCGAGACCCAGATCCTGGTCGACTACATCAAGCGTGGCGGCAACCTGCTCTGGCTCTCGGACCCCGACAGCCCGCCGCCGCCGCCGGCACTGGCGCAGTTGCTGGGCGTGCGCTTCGACAAGGGCACCGCGATCTTCCCCGAGTTCGCGGCCCTGGGCGGCGACCCGAGCATGTTCCTCACCGCCAGCTATCCGCGCACGCCGGTCACCGGCGAGCTGCGCGAGAACACCGCCTTCCCGCTGATGCGCTCGATCAGCACCGACCCGGCGGCGAAGCCGGACCCGGCCTGGAGGTCGCAGCCCTTCCTGCAATCCTCGCAGGACGCCTGGCTGGAGACTGGCCCGCTGTCGGGAGAAGTCGGCTTTGACGCCGACAAGGGCGATGTCCAGGGTCCGCTGACTCTGGGCTTGCTGCTCAACCGCAGCGTCGCGGGTGAGAAGCCCGAGGATGCCGCCGCGGATGCCAAGGTACCGGAGAAGACACAGCGCGTCGCGCTGATCGGCGATTCCGACTTTCTCAGCAATGCCTTCATCGGCCAGCTCGGCAACTCCAAGCTGGGCCTCAATCTGGCGCGCTGGCTGGCCAGCCGCGACGACCAGTTGGACATCACCATTCCGCCGGCGCGCGACCAGTCGCTGAATCTGTCGCCGCTGGCGGCGCTGCTGATCCAGTTCGGCTTCCTGCTGCTGTTGCCGCTGGCGTTGCTGGCCGTGGGCATCGGCCGCTGGCTGTCGCGTCGCCGCCGCTGAGGTCGCCATGAACCGCAACACGCTGAACCTGACGCTGGCCGTGCTGGTCGCCGCCCTCGCCGGCGGCGCCTGGTACGCGCAGAAGCAGAAAGACGCCGCCAAGCCGGCGCTCACCGCCATCGCCGCCGAGGGTCTCTCCAGCGCCAGCGTGCAATGGCCAGACGCGCCCGAGATCAAGCTGGTGAAGCAAGGCGGCCAGTGGCTGCTGACCGCGCCGGTCGCGGCACGCGCCGACCGCTTCGAGGTACTCAACTTCGGCAATCTCGCCACCGCCGAGGTAAAGGAAACCCTCAGCCCCGAGGGCCTGAACCTCAAGCAACTGGGCCTGGACCCGCCCGAGCGGGTGCTGACGCTCAACGACCAGCGCATCGAGTTCGGCGCCACCGATCCGATCGAATCGCGTCGCTACGTGAAGCTGGGCGACAAGGTGATGCTGATCGACGATCCGGTCAGCGCCGCCTTTGATCGCGACTATCAGGACCTCATCGCCAAGGAGCTGTTCGCCGCCGACGAGGAACTGGTCGGCATCGCGCTGCCGGGCTTAAGCCTGAGCAAGGGCGAGGACGGCAATTGGAAGGCCGAGCCGGCTTCCGCCGAGGCGACTCCGGCCGCCCTGGCCAAGCTGGCCGAGGGCTGGAAGGCCGCCAGCGCGATGTGGAACGAGGCCGGCGGCGAAGCGCCCGAGGGCGAACATCTGCGCTTCACGCTGAAGAATGGCGAGCAGCGGGAGTTCATCGTCGCCGGCACCGAGCCGCAGTTCTCGCTGTACTCGCCGACGGCGAAGATCCGCTATCAGCTCTCCAAAGCGCTGGCCGACGAGCTGCTCAAGCTGCCCAAGCAAGCCGAACCGCCCGTCGGGAAGTCCTCGGAGGCGCCGAAATCCTGATGAATATTTCGCCGACGGCGCATTAGAATTCGCCGCCGGCAACCCAGGTAGTATTTTTTACGTGGTCGGCCGAGTGCCGAGCCCGCATGAAAATCCTCCTCGTCGATCCCAACCTGAGCGAGCGGCAGGCCAGCCGCCAGTTGCTGGAAGACGACTGCGCCCTGCGCGAGGCCGAGACCGGCGCCGAAGCGCTGAAGCTGATCGAGCCGGACACCACCTGCGTGCTGGTGGAGTACGCGTTGCCGGACATGAGCGGCGTGGAGTTTCTGGTGCAGTTGCGCAGCCAGGGGCAGGACCTGCCGGTGGTGCTGCTGACCGCCGAAGAAAGCCACGACGTCGCCGCCCGCGCCCGTCAGTGCGGCGCCGACGAAGTGCTGCCCAAGCGCATGGCCAACGCCGAGAGCTTGCGCCGCGCCATCCTTGGCGCGGTCAACCGCCGCGCGCTGGAAAGCAATCTGCGCCGCGAACGCGCGCGACCGGAGCTGATCTACCGCCTGATCGACGAGAGTGAAGACCTGTTCTTTGCGCTCGGCCGCCACGGCGAGATCGTCGAGGCCAATCTCGCCACCGAGCGCGCGCTCGGCTTCAGCAAGCAAGAACTCCTGGGCAGCCAGCTCAGCAATCACCCGCTATTCGACCGCGTCGCCGGACGGCTGCTGGATCGCCTGCGCAGCGCCAACCTCAATGAGTCGCTGCGACTGGAAGGGGAGCTGATCCAAGCCGACGGCCGGCCGGCGCCCACCGAAATCAACGTGATGCGGGTGCGGGTCAGCGGCGAGGACTTCCTGGTGGCGGTGGCGCGCAACATCAGCGAGCGCAAGGCACTGGAGGAGCACCTGCGCCGTCTGAGCCTCAACGATGCACTCACCGGCATCGCCAACCGCCGCGCCTTCGAGGCGCGCCTGGCCGACGAGTGGCGGCGCGCCGCCCGCGCTGGCTCCTCGCTGGCCTTGCTGCTGATCGACATCGACCACTTTAAGGCCTACAACGACACCCTCGGCCACCCAGCCGGAGACGCCTGCTTGCGGGCGGTGGCCAGCCGCCTGAGCACAGCCATGCGCCGCCCCGAAGATCTGCTGGCGCGTTATGGCGGCGAGGAGTTTGCGGTGCTGTTGCCGGCCACCGACAGCGCTGGCGCCATGACCTTCGCCCAACATCTGCAGGAAACCCTGCGGCGCGCGGCACTGCCGCACCCGGCCTCGCCGACCGGCGCTCTGGTGTCGATCAGCATCGGCGCCAGCACCACCCAGCAGTTTCTCGACCGTTCGCACTCGACGCTGGTGGCCGCGGCCGATGTCGCGCTCTACGAAGCCAAGGCCGCCGGCCGCGACTGCCTGCGCTTCCGCGCCGCCTGAGCGAATCCCTAGGACTTCTTCTGGCTCCACTTGGCCGTGGTCTTCTGCATCAGGCGGAAGAAGGTCTGCGGCGAGGCGCGCTTGACCAGGGCTTGCACGCGGGTGTCCTTGTGGGTGAGCACCAGGAACTGACGCTTTTCCACCGCGCTGGCGATCTGCGCGGCAACATCGGCGGCGGTGACGCCGGACTTCTTCATGAACTTGTGCACCATCGCCACCGTGCCGGGCTGTGTGACTCGCGCGGCGTTCATCAGATTGGTGGGGAAGAACGCCGGGCAGACCACCGAGACGCCGATGCCAAACGGTGCCAGCTCGTGCAGCAGGGTTTCCGATAGCGAAATCACCCCGGCCTTGGCGACGTTGTAGGAGGCCATCGCCGGCGGATTGGCGATGCCGGCGAAGCTCGCGATGTTCACCACGTAGCCGGACTTCTGGGCCTTGAACAAGGGCGCGAAAGTCTTGCAGCCGCGCACCACGCCCAGGAGATTGATGTTGAGCACCCAGTCCCAGTCGCTGAGCGGCGCTTCCTCGATGCTGCCGGCGGTGGCGACGCCGGCATTGTTCACCAGCAGGTCCAGCCCGCCCCATTCGCGCTGCACCCGCTCGCGGGCGGCGATGAAGTCTTCCTCGCGGGTGACGTCGAGCGCGAAGGCAAGGCCGGAGCCGCCCTCCTTCTCGACGTGCGCGAGGGTCTCGGCGACGCTGGCGGCGTCGCGGTCGGTACAGGCCACGCGCGCGCCCAGGGCGGCATAGTGGAGGGCGATGGCGCGACCGAGGCCAGACCCGGCACCGGTGACAAGGATTCGTAGGCTCATGACCGCATCATCGTTGCCGGCGGCGGCCACGCGCAAGCGGGCTCAAGCGAACGCCAGCTCGCGGTCGTCGATGAACTCGAAGCGGTAGCTCTTGGCGCCCAGCTTGGCTTCCTGGTAGTCGGCGATGCGCGCCAAGCGGGCCGGCACCTTCATCAGCTTGGCCTGCGCCTCGGTGCCCTCGCCATTCAGACCGCTCATCCCGGCGATGTTCCAGTGCTCCAGCAGCTCCTCGACGATCTTCTGGTACTGGCGCGGCCCGAAGATGTCGTAGCGCTGCACCACGTCGGAGAGCTCCTTGAAGCCCGCAATGTTGTGGCCGGGCATGGCGAAGGCCAGCGTCACCTTCAGCAGCGAATTGAGCGCGCGGTTGGGATCGAGCTTGAGGATCTCGGCGAAGCAGGCGCGGTAGAACTGGTAGTGACGCGACTCGTCGCCGGCCAGATGCGCCAGCACCCGCTGCAGCATCGGCTCGTGCTCACCGGCGAGGCGGCCGGTGTTGGCGTGGCTGATCTGGGTCGCCTTCTCCTGCAGCGAGGTATAGGCGAGCAGGCGATAGGGATCCTGCTCCCAGTCCGGATCGAAGCCGGCGGCGATGTACTGGTACTGCAGGCGCTCCAGCGCGCCCATGTTGAACAGCCGCGCGTCGCGCACGTAGTCGCGCATGGCGCAGCCGTGGCGATCTTCCTCGGCGGTCCAGACATTGTTCCAGGCGCGCCACACCGACTCGTTGCTCATGTGCACGGCGATCAGCCGGTGGAAATGCGGCAGACCTTCCTCGGTGAGCAGATTGAGTGCCACCGCGACGCGCACGCCGTCGGGCAGGCCACGGGCGCGGCCACGCAGCTCGGTGAGCATGCGGTCGTCGGCCTCGCCCAGGGCGGCATCGGCCGGCATCAGATCGTTGGGGAACCAGAGCTTGCGGCGCTCCAGGTGCCGCTCCATCTCCAGAGCGACGGTCGGCTCCATCGCCACCAGCACCTCGATCTGTTGCGGGGTGCCGAATCGGCTCGCGGCGAGCGGGGGTTGAACTAGGGTGGTCATGGCTTCCTCGGGCGTCTGACGCGGTGCGTCCCGGTACGGCTCTGCCGGCCGTTCGGACGCTGAAAGTATAGGCAAACCCGATGCCGCGCCGGCGCCGCGCTAACTCTTGATCAGCGTCAGGAATTCCTGGCGGGTGCGCGAATCGTCGCGGAAGCGGCCTTCCATCATCGAGGTGGTCATCGAGGAGTTCTGCTTCTCGACACCGCGCATCATCGCGCACATGTGTCTCGCTTCGATGACAACCGCCACGCCCTTGGCGTCGGTGACCTCGAGGATGCAGTCGCCGATCTGCTTGGTGAGCTGCTCCTGGATCTGCAGGCGGCGCGCGAACATATCGACGATGCGCGGAATCTTCGACAGCCCAAGCACCTTGCCGTCGGGGATGTAGCCGATGTGGGCACGGCCGAAGAACGGCAGCAGATGGTGCTCGCACATCGAGTACAGCTCGATGTCCTTGACGATCACCATCTCGTTGTTGGTGGTCGCGAACAGCGCGCCGTTGATCAGTTCGTCCAGGCTCTGGCGATAGCCCTGGGTGAGGAACTTCATCGCCTTTGCCGCGCGCTGCGGCGTATTGAGCAGGCCTTCGCGCGTCGGGTCTTCGCCGACGGCCTGGAGGATGGAGCGGTATTCGGCTTCCACGGCTTAGAGTCCGGTCAGTCGTGTGCAGGTGGTGTGCGATTATGGCATGCCCGATTTTCACGCCATGTCCGCCCCCATCCCGCCCGCCAAGCCCGCGCAGACCGTCCGCGCGGTGCCCATCGACCTGATCCGACCCGGCAGCCAGCAGGCGCGCCGGAGCTTCGACGCGGGCGCGCTGACCGAACTCGCAGAGAGCATCCGCGAGAGTGGCATCGTCCAACCGCTGGTGCTGCGCACCCGGGTCTGGGGCTACGAGATTCTCGCCGGCGAACGCCGCTGGCGCGCCGCGCAACAGGCCGGGCTGCACGAGGTGCCGGCGCTGCTGCGCGATGACTTAAGCGAAGACGAGGCCTATGTCCTCGGCCTGATCGAAAACCTCCAGCGCGAATCGCTGACGCCGATGGAAGCCGCCGCCGGCCTGCGCCGGCTGGGCGAACTGCACACGCTGACCCACGAGGAAATCGCCCAGCGCATCGGCAAGTCGCGGGTCTATGTCACCAATGTGCTGCGCCTGCTCAACCTCGACCCGGCAGTGCAGACCCTGGTTGACGAGGGCCATCTCTCGCTAGGCCACGCCAAGGTGCTGGCGGGCCTGGCCGCCGATGCGCAGAAGCGCTGGGCCGGCGAAGTGATCGGCCGCGGACTGACCGTGCGCACCCTGGAGCGCCGTGTCGCCCGCAGCCGGCGCGGCCAGCCGGCCCGCCCCGCCAAGCCCGCCGACTGGCGCCGGCTGGAGCGCGAGCTCTCCGACCTGCTGGGCTTTGCCGTCGAGCTCAAAGCCGACAAGGCTGGGCAGGGCGAGCTGCGTGTGGCCTTTCACTCCCTGGACGAGCTCGACGGCTTGCTGGCGCGGCTGGGGTATGAAGGCGGTTGAGGTCTCTACACAAATTCGTTCTGCCAAGCTTTCACATGAAACCAAACCGAGTTCTTGCACTGCTATTGCTGTTGGTGGCGACCAGCCTTAGGGCCGCGCCGGCATCGGGCAGCGAGCCCCTGTGGGACGCGGGCCTGCTGGCCGGCGGGCTCTACTCGCCGGACTATCCGGCGGCGGCCAGCAATCACTGGAACAGCCTGGCTCTGCCCTACGCCTATTACCGCGGCCAGCGACTGCGCGCCGACCAATCCGGTCTGCGGGGCCGGTTTCCGCTGGGCGAGCGCCTGGAGTTCAGCCTCGGGCTGGGCGGCGCCTTTCCGGTGAACTCGCGCGACAACGCCGAACGCGAGGGCATGCCGGATCTCGGCTATCTGCTGGAAGCCGGCCCGACCATCGGCTATCGGCTATACGAAGACGGCGCCAGCAAGCTGCGCCTGCTGGCGCAGGCGCGCGCGGTGTTCGCGGTCAGCGGGGATGATCGCGGCTATCAGGGCCTCGCCCTGCAACCGGAGTTGAGCTACCGGCGAAACGGATTTCTGCGCCCCGATCTGCAACTGCTGGCCGGCGTCTGGGCGCGCTTTGGGCAGGATGGCCTGAACCGGCGCTTCTACGAGGTGCGGCCGGCCGATGTCCGTCCCGACCGGCCGGCTTACCAGGCCCGCGATGGCTATCAGCAGTCAGCGCTCAGCCTCGGCCTGCGTCACCGCTTCAGCCCGGATCTGAGCCTGTTCCTGGGCGGCCAGCTGTTTCTCACCGCCGCGGCCGCCAACACCGAGAGCCCGCTGTTCCGCCGCAACAGCAACTTCACCGTCGGCGCCGCGCTGCAATACCGCCTCTTTCACAGCAAGCAAGCACTGGCCGATCAGGACTAAAAAACCTTTAAGGCAAGCCGCTGGCGAGGCGCGCGCGCAGCCGCCCTTGCGCGACGAACAGAAACAGAAAGGGAATGAAGGCCGACAGCAGCGGGTTTCTGCCGGCGCAGGCCGAGAACAACAGGGCCAGACCACTGGCGGCCAAGAGCCATAGCGAAGCCCGACGCGAAGCCCGTGGCGGCGCGCCGACAACGCCGATATAGCCGGCCGGCAAGGCGTAGGTACTGACCACGCCGAGCGCCAGCACCCAGGCCAGCATCGCGGTCGCCTCCAGCCGGCCGTACAGCGCGTTCAATGTCTGCCAGCCGAGCGCCAGGGCTAGCAAGCCACTCAGAAAATAGGCGCCGATCGCCAGATAAATCCGATTCAAGGGCTGCCGCAGATACCAGCCGGCGACGGTCACCGTCAGTGCCAGCAACGAGCAGAGCAGATAGGGGGTCAGCCATTCCTGGGGCGTCTGCGGTGACAGCAAGCGCATGTACACCAGAAAGCTCGCCAGCGGCAGCGGCTCCAACCACTGCAACCAGGGCCGGGACAGCGGCCCGCGTCGAGCCAGGGAAATAAGCAAGGAATTCACTGTGGGTTTTGGATACTCTGCTGTCCTGAATCCGACACCGTGTTCGCCATGAACTCCGCGCCAGGCCCAACGACTTTGCCATCGACACGCGACTGGGTTCCAGAAACCGCGTTCGGCAAATGGTTTCTCAGCACCAACATCTGGCGGAAGTATGTACTGGAGCTGGCCGTCGCCGACTTGCGGCGGCTGGGTGGCGAGGGCGTCGCCGGCGTCGAGAAAATGCTGGATGTCGGCTGCGGTCAGGGCGTTGCCCTGCCGCTGCTGATGCAGCACTTTCAGCCGCGGAGTCTGCTGGGGATCGACATCGACGCGGCCCAGGTCCAGAAGGCCCGGCAAACCGCCGCCCACTGTGGCGGCCAGGTCTCGGTGTTGCAAAGCTCGGTCACTCGGCTCGACCTCCCCGACAACTCGGTGGACCTGATCTTCTGCCACCAACTGATCCACCATGTCGCCCACCAGGAAGCCGCCCTGCGGGAGCTGTATCGGGTGCTGGCTCCCGGCGGGGCGCTGCTACTCAGCGAATCCTGCGCCGCCTTCATCCATACCTGGAGCGTACGCCTCTTGTTCCGACACCCGGAGGGCGTGCAGAAGTCCGCCGACCAGTATCTGGCCCTGGTGCGCTCCATCGGCTTCGTGGTCGACCCGCAACAGACCGAGGCCTCGACTCCCTGGTGGTCACTGCCCGACTTCGGCCTGCTCCGGCGCCTGGGCCTGCAAGGCCGCACTCCGGAAGTGACCGAGGTTCTGATGGTCGCGCGCAAACCGGGGCTGGCCTGAGTCGGCCGGCGCACCACCCGCCGGCTCAGACCAGCATCACCGCAATCCGGCCCTGCGCCAGCTGCCGGGCAGCGGCATGCACTTCAAAGTCGTAGAGCATGCCCTCGGCATTGACCAGCAGCCTTCGGGCAGTGATGGTCAGCGCCGACTCCAGCGCATCAATGGTCTCGCAGGCAAGCTCCAGCTTGCGCACGCTGACCAGCCGCCCCGGCCGCGCGCCGCCAATCAGCCCGCCGTGCACGGCGCTGGCCTGGGCGCCGTATTCGACCAGGCTCAGGGCGCTTAACCGGTCGGCGCCGCGCAGGGGGTTTCCGGGATCGCGATGACTCCCGCTGCGGCAGCGGATCGACGCCACGTCCCAATGCTCCACCGCATCGAGCAGGCACATCGTCCCGGCATGCGGGATCAGCGCGGCGATGCCGGCGCGATCCAGCAGATCGCTCATGACAGCTCCACCCGCAGTGTGCCGCCCACCGCCGGCAACACCACGCTGCCCCGACCTTGCGCCAGCGCCACCAGCAAGGGCAGCGCGCGCGCCGCCGGGTTGCTCAGCCGCAAAGCCTCCAGGCTCACATCGGCGCAGCGACTTTCGGCATCGTCGGCGCCGCCGCTCTGCAAGTGCAGCCGCGCCAGCGCCGGTCCGTTGCCCGGTGCCCGCAGCGCCAGAGCCAGCGCCGCCGGCTGGGCGATCTTGCGACTGGCGTAGAGCGGCACCGGCGGTGGCAGGTCGTAGGCGACCAGCAGCACCGGTAGCTCCTCGACCAAGGCCAGGGCTCCGGCTTCCAGCAGTCCGGCGGTAAAGCTGAAGTCCCAGGCGGAGAGGCTGCTCGAAGGCAGCCGGCAGCCGGCAGCGATGCCCCAGTAGCCGGCGGCGGCGTTGTGCACGCAATTGTGAAAGTCGGTCGGCGATACCAGCCGCGCCGGCTCCGCCAGGGCATGGCAGATGCGATGGATGATCGGCGTGTCGGCCTCGGAAGTGACGAACACCGTGGCCCAGTCCGCCGGTTGCAGGCCGCCGTTGTCGACGGCGTCTTCCGCCGCGGCAAACGCCAGGCGCACGGTGGGCGGCGCACGGCGGCGCTCGTTCGCCGGCAGCAGCGTCATCGCCGATGGTGGCAGCTCGGCCAGCGCATGCGCCTGCTCGCCGCGCAGCACCGCCTGCGACGCCACCCAGCCGGCGAGCCCCGGCATGCTCAGGCCGACGGCAAGCAGATCGAGCTTCACGGCAGCCTCCCGAACAGCAGGCTGCAATTGTTGCCGCCGAACCCGAAGGCATTGCTGAGCACCTGCCGCAGCTTGAGCTCGCGGCCTTCGAGCAGAATCCGGCCTTGCAGCGCCGGGTCGACCACCTGGGTGTTGAGGCTGCCCGGCGCAAAGCCCTGTTCGATCGCGAGCAGGGCCACCGCGGCGCCAACCATGCCGGCGGCACCCAGGGTGTGTCCGAAGTAGCCCTTGGTCGAGCTGGCCGGCACCGCGGCGCCAAACAGCCGGAACACGGCGTGATCCTCGGCGAGATCATTGGCCGGAGTCGCAGTGCCGTGCAGGTGGATGTAGTCCACCGACTCGGCGGCAAGACCGGCCCGGTGCAGCGCCGCCTGCATCGCCGCGGCGGCACCGCGGCCTTCGGGCTCGGGCGCCGACATGTGGTGCGCGTCCGAGGACTCGCCATAACCCAGCAGACCCAGCTCCGCCTCGGCCGGCGCCGGCACCAGCAGCGCGAAGCCGGCGGCCTCGCCGATGGAGATGCCACGGCGGCCGGCATCGGCCGGCCGGCAGGGCTCCGGCGACACCAGTTGCAGGGCATTGAAGCCATAGAGCGTGGTCAGGCAGAGCGAGTCGGCACCGCCCACCACCGCCGCATCGCAGAGGCCCGCGGCCAGCGCCCGACGCGCCGAGGCAAAAACCTTGGCGGAGGAGGAGCAGGCGGTGGAGATGGCCAGCGCGACGCCCTCCAGACCCAGTCGCAGACGCACGTAGTCGGCCACCGAATAGGCGTTCTGCGAGGTCTGGTAGTTGAACCAATCGGGCAGGTGGTCGGTGTTGCGATCACGGAGCAGATAGGCGCGCTCGGTCTGCTGCACGCCTGCGGTGGAAGTCCCGATGAAGACGCCAATGCGCGCGGCGCCATAGCGCGCGCGCAGCCTGGAGACAGCGTCCATCAGGCCATCCTGCTGCAGGCTCAGTTCGATCAGGCGGTTGTTGCGGCAGTCCCAGCTCCGCCATTGCGTGGGCAGGGGGCGATCCAGGCCGGCGACCTCGCCGACCCAGGCCTCCAGCCCGCAGTGCTCGAAGCGCTGCGGCGCGAGCCCGCCGCGGCCGGCGCGCAGCGCCTCGACCTGTGCCGCGCGGCCGGCTCCCAGCGCGGTGGTGAGGCTGTAGTTGAGTACCGCCAGTGGCGGCATCGGAGTGTTCATTCCGCCCAGAAATCGTAGAAGTTGAACCAATTGTAGGGGGCGCTCCGCGCCTGCCGGGCCAACCACTCCGCATAGCGCTGCATCGCCTCGCGGGCCAGTTCGCCGCGCTGTCCGCGAGCGGCTTCGAGTCCGGTGCTGAACAGCTCGAAACGCGCCAGGTATTTCCGGCCACCGCAGGGCACTGCGTAGCCGACGATCACTGGGCAGCGTAATGCCACGGCCAGTTGCCAGGGCCCAAGCGGGAAGCGCGCCGGCGCGCCGAGAAAATCGACGCTCTCGGTCGCCTCGCCAGCGCGAGCGCGGTCGACCATCATGCCCACCAGCTTGCCGGCCGCGAGCGTCTCCCGCAGCTTCAGCACCAGGCTGGGCCCGGGCTGGTCGGCGTCGATCACCTGGGCGGAAAAATCCGGCGCCACCCGCTCCAGTGCCTGGGTGATGCGGGCACCGTGGGCACGGTCCATCAGGATAGCCAGCGGCACCTCCGCCTGGCGGATGCCGGAAGTGCGCATCGCCTCGAAGCTGCCGAAGTGGCTGACCATCAGCAGCGCGCCGCCGCGTCGGCCGATCGCCAACACCTCGTCGGCCAGTTCGATCTGCACCTCGATCTCCTTGCCGCCGGCAAGCAGGAACACCCGGTCGAGCGCGCAGCCGGAAAAACACCAGAAATGCAGCCAGAGATCGCGCCAACCTGGCGCGCGGCCCAGGGCGCGGCGCAGATACTGGCGGCTAGAGCGCCGCGCGGCGCCGGCGGTGAGCAGGAAGTAGAACGTCACGAACGCCAATACGAAGCGCGCGGCCCGGCGCCCGAGCAAGCGCGCGGTGGCGAACAGGATGCCGATGCCCAGCGCGCTGCCGCGCTCGCGCTGCTGCTGCCAGCTGGTCTTAGCCATGACTGAAGCGGCCCTGTGCAGCAGGCGTTTCACCAACCCACAGGCTGAAGTCGCTCTGGCCGGGACCGGCGCTGACCACGATCCGCAATTGGTCTCCAGGTCGCACCGGCGAAAGGAACTTGGCGGTGAGCAGACCCAACAGTCGAGCACCCGATGGCAACTCCGCACGGCAAGCCTGCCAGGCCCAGTCCAGCAGCACCACGCCCGGCACCAGCGGCTCGCCGGGGAAGTGGCCAGGCAAGCTGGGATGATCGGTGGACACCAAGATGCGGGTCTCAGCCATGGAGCAGTTCCAGCAAGGCCGCTCTCGGCAGCTTGCCAACCGCATTGCGCGGCAGCGCTGCCACCTTCTTCAATGGACGCGGCAGGAACACCGGGTCTAGCCGCGCCGCCAGCGCCGCCAAGAGCTGCGCCTCACTGAGTCCGGGCGCCACCACCAGGGCGGCCGGACGCTGGTTCACTGCCGTGGCCTCATCCGCCTCGGGCAGCAGCACCACGCCGTCTTCGACGCCGGCGATACCGAGCAGGGTCTGGGTCAGTTCCGCCAAGGCGATGCGCTTGCCGGCCACCTTGATCAGCTCGGCGCTACGCCCCAGCAGGCGGAAGTGTTCGCCATCCAGGCATTCGACCTCGTCGGCCAGTGGCACCGGATCGGGCAGGTAGTCGGCATGCAGAAAGCTGCCGGCAGCCAGGGTCTCCAGCTTCAGTTCCGGGTACAGCCGCCAGCGCGGGTCGGCGACCGGACGGCGGGTGGCGATACTGCCTGCCTCGGTGCAGCCGTAGATCTCGAACAGCGGCGCGTTGAACCGCGCCTCGGCGTCCTGCGCCAAGGCGAGCGGCAGCGGTGCGGTGGCGGACAGCAGCAGCTTCAGCTCGGGCAGCGCCGGTGCCGCCGCGACCAAGGCCCTCAGGTGCACTGGCGTAGTCACCAGCATGCGCGGCGCCGGCAGCGCCTCCAGTGTCGCGCGCACGTCCTGGGGAAAGAACGGCTGACCGGCATCGGCGATACCGCCGCCGGCGAGCGCCATCATCACGGTGGTTTCCAGGCCATACATGTGCTGGGCCGGCACCGTGGCGGCGATGTGCAAGCCCTGCCCGAAGCGGTCCATCGCCAGGCGGGCAGTGGCGATCAGCATCGCCCAGGTCTTGGCATTGGGCTGCGGCGCGCCGGTGCTGCCACTGGTGTAGGCGATGGCCGCCAGCTGGGTCGCCGGCAGTTCCGGCACCGGGCCGGTCCAGTCGGGCAGATCGAAGGCGAGCCGCAGACAGTGATCCCCCGGCGCGGTGCATTGCGCCGGCTGGTCGCTGAGCACCATCGCCGAGGGGTGCGCAGCACGCAGGCTGGCGAGTGCCGCCGGATGGCCGGCGGGCGGCAGCAGGCAGGGCTTGTTGCGCAGCAAGGCGGCGGCGAAGGCAAGCATGAAGCCGGCACGGTTGGCAGCCAGCGGCAACACCTCCCGGGCGGCATCCGGCAACTCCGAGGCCAGCTGCCGGGCCGCAGCCAGAAACGCGGCCTGGCTCACCGGCGCGCCCTCCAGCCAGAGCAGCGGCGCCTGCGGCCGGTAGTCGTGGATCAGCGCCAGCATCGACTTCACCGCGACGCCCTGGGCGGACCACGGACGATCATCCGCAGATAGGCGACAAAGCCCGGATGCGCATAGGCCGGGAACCAGTGTCGGCGCAGCAGGTATTCGACCACCAGCACCAGGCCGATCAGCACATAGCTGAACACGTTGGCGAACCAGGACCACAGCTGAAGTTGCCCAGACAGGCAGAGCAACAGGGCGACCAGGGCCAGACTGGCGGTGAAGCCGGTCCAGAACCAGGTGAGCCTACGTGTGTAACTGCGCAGATACGGCGGCAGCGGCCCGCGGGTTTCGGCCACCAGGGTGATCAGCGGCGTCCGTCCGGCGCGCAGGCTCAAGCCAAAGCCCGCCGCCATCGCACCGGGCAGCACCAGGGGCGGCAGGAACAGGCCGTACTGCCCGCCGCCGGAGTGCACCAGCAGCCAGAGCAGCAGCGCCAGTCCGCCCAGCCAGGCCCAGGCAAGCGCGCTGCCCCGCAGAAGACCGCCACTGAGTGGAACGCCCACGATCGCCATCAGCGCCAGCCACTGCAAGCCCGGCGAGCCGAGGCTGGTGGCGAGATGCGAGAGCAGTGGGTAGCCGACACTCAGCGTCGCCGGCAGCAGGACGCGGGCTGGCGGCAGCGGCATCAGCCCTTGCGGAGTGAGGCCACATGCGCGGCGAGGCCGCGCACGCTGGCGAAGGCGCGCTTGGTCGCCTCGTCCTCCGAGCGCAGCTCCACGCCATAGCGCTGCTGTATCGCTAGGGCGATCTCCAGCGCGTCGATGGAGTCCAGGCCCCAGCCACGCTCGTGATCGCCAAACAGCGGCGCTTCCGGATCGGTGGCCGCGGCATCGCGACCCTCCAGATTGAGGGCGCCGATCAGCAGCTCGGCCAATTCGAGTTCGGTGGTGGAAAGACTGGACATGGTTCCCCGGTTCCCTAAATACAGCGGGCCGAATTATTGGTTTGCTTATTTGGTGGCGGAATATTCGCTGAAGATGCCCATCGCCACATGCCGGCTCGGGTTTTGGAAGCCGGCCTGACGCAGCGCCTCCATGATGGTCTCGGGCGGCACGCACTGGTCGATGGTGTCCCAGTAGTAGCGCATCAGCTGCTCGGCATCGGCGGAGCGCCGGAACAGGCGGGTGACGGCCGGGACCACGCCCCGCAGATAGGCGCGCAGCAGCCAGTAGGCAAAACCGTGTCGCGCCGGCCGGGTGATCTCCAAGAGCAAGACCTTGCCGCCCGGCCGCAGCACCCGGTGGTATTCACGGAAGGCCAGCATCAGGTCGGAGACATGGCGCAAGGCATAGCCCATGGTGAGCATGTCGAAGCGGTTGGCTTCAAACGGCAAGTCTTCGGCGCCGGCGGTGACGGTCTGGCGCACTCCGGAGTCCCGCGCCACCGCTAGCATGCCCTCGCTGGGATCGGCGGCAATCACCTCGCCCTGGGCGCCGACCACCTCCTGCGCGATCAGCGAGATCACCCCGGTGCCGGCGCCGACATCGAGCAGCTTGGTGCCGGCGCTCAGGCCATGACGGCGCAGCGCGTCGCGGCGATACCAGCGCCCGGAGCCGAAGCTCATCATCGCGGTGATCCAGTCGTAATGCCGCGCCGAGGCATCGAACAGGGTCTTCACCGTCTGCCGCCGCCCGGGCTCGTCGCTGAAGTAGGTCTTGAGCACCGGCAGCGGTGCGATTTGCGCTGCGGAGGAAGCGGGCGGGGTGGGCGACATGGCGACGTTAGAATGTGGCCTGATATGCCTTTCAGTTTCGCACATCCGACTGCGAATGCCCCAGCTTTCCACCACCCCTGCGCGCCCTTTCCGTGTCTGTCACCACGCCGTCGAGGATCAATTCCTACTAGCCAGGGTGTGCCACGGGACGTCGCCGACCAGAGGCGATGACCCCAGGCTGGTGCAGGTGCCGCTGCCGGTGCTCACTGGCCCCGCCGAGGATAACTGGCT
Source organism: Nevskiaceae bacterium (assembly GCA_004297005.1). Taxonomy (GTDB): domain Bacteria; phylum Pseudomonadota; class Gammaproteobacteria; order Nevskiales; family Nevskiaceae; genus Stagnimonas. The sequence goes on along the minus strand of SCVA01000017.1, from coordinate 25,695 downwards.
CAGCCCGACGCCGGTGCAACACGGCTGGTCCGAGGGCCTGGGCTACTCCGAGAACGGCGCGGTGCTGTTTGGCCAGCTGCAAGTCGCGGAGCCCGAGTTGCAGCGGCTGGGGCTGGCCCGCGCCACCTTTCATGCCTACGGCCGCATCGAGCATCTGCTGCGCTCGCGCGGCTATCCGCACTGGCTGCGCACCTGGAACTACCTGGCGGAAATCACCCGTGGCGAGGGCGACGAGGAGCGCTACCGGCAGTTTTCCCTGGGCCGCCACAATGCACTGGCGCTCAAGCCCGGCTTCGAACAGCAGCTGCCGGCGGCGACCGCGATCGGCACCGCCGAGGGCGGGCTGGTCCTCTATTTTCTGGCGGCGCGCGCGCCAGGGCGGCAGATCGAGAATCCCCGCCAGACCAGCGCCTACGCCTATCCGCGCCAGTACGGCCCGAAAAGCCCCAGCTTCTCGCGCGCCACCCTGGTCGACTGGGCCGACGGCGCGGAGCTGCTGATCTCCGGCACCGCCAGCGTGGTCGGCCACGAAACCCGCCATGTCGGCGATGTTCCGGCGCAGATGCAGGAGGCCCTGGCCAATATCGACAGCCTGCTCGGCGAAGCCGAGCGCCGGCTGGACGCGGAGTCCGGCCGGCTGCGCGCCGAGTCGCTCCGGCTCTATGTGCGCGACCCTGAGCACGTCGCGGCGGCCATGGCCCTGTGCCGCGAGCGCCATCCCGATACCCCGCTGTCGGTGTTGCTGGGCGACATCTGCCGCAGCGAACTGCTGCTGGAAGTCGAAGGCAGCTACCGGGTCCGGCCGTGACCGCGCGGCTGAGCTGGAAGCAGCGGCTGAACCGGCACTGGCGTCTGCACGCCACCGCGTTCGCCTTCACCAGCTTCGGGGTGGGCGCGGTGGTTCTCGGCTTCACCTGGTTTCCGCTGCTGCGCCTGGTCAGCTGGAGCGAGCCACAGCTGCGCCGCCGCGCCCGGCTGACCCTGCACCACGCCTTCCGCCTGTTTGTCGGCCTGATGCGCCACACCGGCCTGGTGAGCTACGAGCTGCATGGCCGCGAGCGCCTGCTCGCGCCGGTCCCGCCGGGCGGGCGGCTGATCATCGCCAACCACCCCAGCCTGATCGACGTGGTGCTCTTGGTGTCGTTTCTGCCGGAGGTGGACTGCATCGTCAAAAAAGCGCTCTGGCGCAATCCCTTTCTGCGCTGGCCGGTGGTCTGGGCGGGCTATATCCCCAATGACGAGGGCGAGGCGCTGGTCGCCAATTGCGCCCGGGTGCTGAAGGCCGGCCGGGCCTTGCTGGTGTTCCCGGAAGGCACCCGCAGCCGGCCCGGTCAGCCACTGGAGATGCGGCGCGGCGCGGCGCAGGTGGCGCTGGCGGCCGGCTGCGAGATTCTGCCGGTTTCGATCATCTGCCAGCCGAGCACACTGACCAAGGCGGAGAAGTGGTGGAACATTCCGCCACGGCGCGCGCATTGGAAAATCACCGTGGAGCCGTCGTTTCGGGCCAGCGAAGTGATCCCCGCGAACCTGCCGCCGGCGCTGGCCGCGCGTCGCCTGAGTCGGTACTTCCAGGACTTTTTTACCGCCCGAATTGGGGCTCCGGCGGCCCAGAACCTACAATTGCCACCATAAAAACCATCCTAGGGATTCCATGCGTAGCCACGACGAGATTTACCAGACCTTGAAAGAGGTGCTGATCGAGCTGTTCGAGATCGCCCCGGAGAAGATCCATCGCGATGCTCAGCTCTACCAGGATCTGGACATCGACAGCATCGACGCCATCGACCTGGTCCTGCGTCTGAAGGAAATCACCGGCAAGAAGATCAACGCCGAGGAGTTCAAGCATGTGCGCAGCGTCAACGACGTGGTGAATGCGGTCTACCAGCTGGTCAACGCAGACGTCGCGGCCCCCTCGCCCGCCGCCGCCTGAGGCGGCATGGGCAGCCAGCCATTAGTCCTTGCCGAGAGCGCCGATGGCGAGGCGGCGGTGCGGCTGCGGCTGCGGGTGCCATCGACGCTGATGCAGTTCGAGGGGCATTTCCCCGACAGCCCGATACTCCCTGGCGTTACCCAGGTCGACTGGGCGGTGCGGCTGGCCAGCGCCCGCCTGCCGGTATCCGGCCACTTCTCGGCGCTGGCCGGGATCAAGTTCATGCACGTCATCGCCCCCGGCGCCGAGGTCGATCTGGACCTGCACTGGACTCCCGGTGCCCTGGGCTTTCGCTACACCCATGCCGAGAGAGTCTGCTCGCAGGGACGCGTGCTGTTTAGGCCCTAGCAGCGCATGCGTACCTGCGTGGTCATCCCCTTCTACCGCCATGAGCAGGCGCTGCCCGAGGTACTGGCGCGGCTGCGGGCGCTGAACCTGGAGCTGAGCTGCTTTGTGGTTGACGACGGCTCCGGGCCCGGCTGCGCGCCGCTGCTGGATCGTCTGGAGGCCAGCGAACAGGGCTGGCTGCGGGTGCTGCGGCTGCCCGAGAACGGCGGCAAGGGTGTGGCCACCATGGCCGGCTTCGCCGCCGCCGCGGATGCCGGCTATGACTACGCCATCCAGCTGGATGCCGACGGCCAGCACCGCATCGAGGACATCCCGCGCTTCCTCGAACAAAGCCGGCGGCGGCCGGACGCAGTCATCGCTGGCGTCGCGGTCTACGACGCCAGCGTGCCGCGCAACCGTCTGTACGGCCGCTACGTCACCCATTTCTGGGTCTGGGTCAATACGCTGTCGCTGGCCATCCGCGATTCCATGTGCGGCTTTCGCCTCTACCCGCTGCCGCCGGCCCTGGCGGCCTGGCGGACCATGCGCGCCGGCCGGCGCATGGACTTCGACACCGAGATTCTGGTGCGCTTGTTCTGGGCCGGCGTGCCGGTGGTCAACCTGCCGACCCAGGTGAGCTATCCCAGCGACGGCGTCTCGCATTTCGATCTCTGGCGCGACAACCTGAGGATTTCCTGGATGCATGCACGGCTGTTTGTGGCGATGCTGCCGCGTCTGCCCTGGCTGCTGACGCGCCGGCTGCGCGGCTTGCCGCCATGAACGTCACGGGCCGTCGCGCCGAGGTGATCGTCGAGGTACCGTTCCACGACCTCGATCCCGCCGGCATCGTCTGGCATGGCAACTACGCCCGCTATTTCGAGCTGGCCCGCTGCGCGCTGCTGGAAACCATCGGCTACAACTACGACCACATGATGGCCTCGGGCTATATCTGGCCCTTGATCGACTACCAGGCCCGTTACGTCCAGGCGGCCCGCTTCAAGCAGCGGCTGCGGGTCAGCGCCTGGTTCATCGAATGGGAGCACCGGCTGAAGATCGGCTATCTGATCACCGATGCCGACAACGGCGCGCGGGTCACCAAGGGGCATAGCGTGCAGGCTGCCGTCGACATGAAGACCGGCGAGTTGCTGCTGGCCTCGCCGCGAATCCTGCTGGAGAAGCTGGGAGTGGCGAAGTGAGAGCGGGGCTGCTGCTGGCTCTGCTGCTGGTACTACCGGCGGCCAGGGCGGAGCTGTTCCCCACGCCGCGCCGCGCCGCCGAGATCGAGGCCCTGGTCTCGGCCGAAACCCGCGCCAGCGCCCACGGCGCGGCGCTGACCGGCAGCTTCGTGCAGAAAAAATTCCTCGCCGAGCTGCCGCAGCCGCTGCGCTCCAGCGGCGACTTCGTCTATGCCCGCGGTCGCGGTGTGATCTGGCGGGTGCGGCAGCCGCTGAGCGCCGAATATGTGCTGGCCGGCAACAGCCTGATCGCCCGCGAGGGCGGTAGCGAACAGCGCCTGGGCGCCGACGCCCAACCTGGCCTCGCCGCCGTCTCGCGACTGTTCGCGGCGCTGTTCGCGCTGGACCTGGAGTCGCTGGAACGCGATTTTCTGCTGTACGGCGAGCGTAGCGGTAGCCGCTGGAGCATCGGCCTGAAACCGCGCCACGCCGCACTGGCCGGTGCGCTCACCGAAGCCAGGCTGGACGGCAGCCGGCAGCTGGAGCGGGTGGTCATCACCGACGGCCGCGGCGACCGCACCGAGATCGAACTCGAACAGCTGCAGGCGCTCGACGCCCTGCCGCCGGAAGCGCTCGCGCGCTTTCCATGAGTCAGCCCGCGCGCTTTCGCCTCTGGCTGGCGGCGATGGCGCTGCTGCTGGCGTACTTCGGCCTGCACACCGCGCCGAATCTCAAGCTGGACAGCAACCTGCTGGCGATGCTGCCGGCGCAGGAGCGCGACCCCGGCGCCGAGCGCGCCAGCCGCCGCATCAGCGATGCCTTCGCACGGCGCCTGCTGTTCCTGGTCGGCGCCGAGGACTATGCGCAGGCGCGCGCCGCCGCCGCCGGGCTCGCCGCCAGCCTCCAGGCCTCGCCGGCCTTCGACAGCGTGCAGTTCGAGCCCGACGCCGGCGCTCTGCGTCCCTCCGCCGTCGAGCAGGCGGCGCGCTTCGGCCTGATCTCGGCGGCGGATCGCGCCAGGCTCGCCGCCGGCGCCGCCGACGAGCTGCGCGACGAGGCCTTGCGCGCGCTCTACTCGCCGGCCGGCTTCGCCCGGCTGACCGCCGTGGTCGACGATCCCCTGGGGCTGTTCGATCACCAGTTGCGCACGGCGCTGCCGGTGCCAGGCCGCGCGACTCTGGAGGGCGGCGTACTGGCTATCCACGACGGCGCCAAGGTCTGGCTGCTGGTGCTCGCCGAGACCCGCGACAGCCCGTTTTCGCAGGCGATCCAGCAACCCTTGGCGGCGGCCCTGAAGGCGGCACGCGCCGCCGCCGAGACCGCTGGCGCCGAGGTTCTGGTCAGCGGTGTCGCCCCGCATGCGGTGGCCGCCTCGGCGCGGGCACGCGCCGAAATGGTCTGGCTGGGCGGCGGCGACCTGCTGGCCTGCGCGCTGCTGATGCTGGCGGTGTTCCGCAGCCTGCGCCCGGCGCTGCTGGGGCTGCTGTCGGTCGGGCTCGGCATCGTCGCCGCGCTGTGCCTGGTGCAGGCGCTGTTCGGCAGCCTGCACTTCCTCACCTTGGTTTTCGGCACCAGCCTGATCGGGGTGGCGGTGGACTACGCGATCCACTTCCTCTGCGATCAGTTTCGCGATCCCCGCCATTGGCGCCCGGCCGACGCGCCCGCCCACATCGGTCCCAGCCTGCTGCTCGGCCTGGGCACCGCTGTGCTGGGCTACGCCGCCTTTGCCACCGCACCGCTGCCGGTGCTGCGGCAGATGGCGGTGTTCTCCGCCAGCGGCCTGAGTGTGGCCGCCGCGACCGTCTGGCTCGCCTTCCCGACCCTGGCGCGGCCGGCGGCGATGGGTGGCGGGGAACGCTGGCTGCGCCTCGCTGGCTTGCTGCGGCCAAGGCGCGCGCCCTGGTGGTTCTGGCTGCTGCTGGTCGCCCTCGCAGTCCCCGGACTGCTGCGCCTGAAGCCAGTCGACGACCTGCGCCAGCTGCAGTCCTCGCCGCCGGCCCTGATCGCCGAAGAGCAGCGGGTGCGCGCGCTGCTGGGCAGCAACTTCGACAGCCGGCATTTCCTGATCGAGGGCGGCTCCGAGCAGCAGTTGCTGGAACGCGAGGAAGCGCTGACCGCCCGGCTCGACGCGCTGCGATTGTCCGACTACACCGCCGTCAGCCGCGCGCTGCCGTCGCTCAAAACCCAGGACGCCAACCGCGCCCTGCTGGCGCCGCTGCTGCTGCCACAGGGCCTGATTGCCCGTCATCTCGCAGCCCTGGGCTACGGCCCCGAGCCGGCGGCGCGCCTGGCCGCCGAGTTCGCCGCGGCGCCGCGACTGGAGCCGGCGACGGCGCTGTCGACCGACCGCCTGAAGGCACTGACGGCACTCTGGCTGGGCGAGGACGCCGGGGTCTGGCGCTCGGCGGTGACTCTCAGCAGCGTCAAGGACGCCTCGGCCCTGGCGGCGATCGCCGCGGATCTACCCGGCGTGCAATGGCACGACCCGGTAACCGAGACCACCGCGGTGCTCGCGAGCCAGCGCCAGGAAGCACTGCGGCGACTCGGCCTGATCTATCTGCTGATCGCAGTGGTGTTGACCGTCCGCTATGGGCCTGGCGAGGGCCTGCGCGCGCTGGCCGCGCCGCTGGGCGCCAGCCTGCTGACGCTGGCAGCGCTCGGCTGGTGCGGGCTACCGCTAAACCTGTTCACCGTGCTCGCCCTGCTGCTGGTGCTGGGCATCGGCAACGACTATGTGATCTTTCTGCGCGAGGGCGTACGCGCCGGGGCGCCGCCGGCCGCCAGCCGGCTGGCGGTGGGGTTGGCGGCGATGACGGCCCTGCTGTCGTTCGGCGGCCTAGCGTTTTCCAGCACACCCTTCCTGCAGAGCCTGGGGCTGACGCTGGCGCTGGGCATCGCCACCACGCTGACGCTGGCGCTGTTTACCGCGCCGCTGGATTCGCAAGCACCGCCGGCTTGAGTGCCGGCGGCGACGCCTCCGGCCTCGGCAACAGGGCGCGCACCAGCGGCGTGGTGGCGAGGGTGGTGACCAGCGCCATCACCACCAGCATGGAGAACAGCGCCGGGCTGATGATCCCGAAGTCCAGGCCGATCTGCAGCACGATCAGTTCCATCAGGCCGCGCGCGTTCATCAGCGCGCCCAATGCCGCCGCCGGACGCCGGGGCTCGCCGCAGACCCGCGCCGCCAGATAGGTGCCGCCGACCTTGCCGACGGTGGCGACCAGGGTGATGAGCAGGCACAGTCCCCATTGCTCCCAGCCGGCCAGCAGGTCCAGGCGGGTGCGCATGCCGGCGTAGGCGAAAAAGGCCGGCAGCAGCCAGGCGGCGATGCCCTCCAGCCGCCGATCCAGGGTCTGCGTCAGCGCATGCTCGCGCAGCAGCAGGGCGCCGATCAGGAACGCGCCGAAGCTGGCATGCAGGCCCAGCCATTGGGTGCAGGCCGCCGAGGCCGCGAGCGCGGCCAGCACCAGCGGCACCGCCAACGCGGTCGGAGCACTCAACGCCAACCGCAGCAGTGGCCGCGCCAGCAGCAGCATCGCCGCCACATAGGCCAGCGAGCCGACGATCAGGCCAACCGCAGTGCCTTGGTGGGCGCTGCTGGCCATGCCGGTCACCGCCGCCAGCAGGCACCAGGCGGAGACATCACCGACCGCGGCGCAGGCCAGTGCCATCTGGCCCAGTGGCTGCCGCGACAGGCCGCGGTCGGCGAGGATGCGCGCCAGCACCGGAAACGCCGTCACCGCCAGGGAAACGCCGAGAAACAGCGCGAACACCCAGGGCGTCGCGGCCGCCCCGGCGTAGCCAGGGGCGAGCCAGAACGCCAGCACCACGCCCAGCAGCAGCGGCGCGGCGATGCCGGCATGGGCGATCAGCAAGGTAGCGCGCAGGCGCTGGCGGATCAGGCCGGTATCCAGCTCCAGCCCGACCCGGAACATGTACAAAACCATGCCGAGCATGGCGATGGCGCGCAGCGGCGGCGCCGACTCCACGGGCAGGATGCGCGCCGCCCACTCCGGGCCGATCAGCGAGGGCCCGAGCAGGATGCCGGCCAGCACCTCGCCGATCACCGGTGGCTGGCCCAGATGCCGCAGCAGCCGGCCCAGCAGGCGGCCGAGTACCAGCACCGCCGCCAGTGCCAGCAGCGCGCGCGCATAGGCGGTGAGTTCCATCAACTGGCGCTGTCGGCCTGCGCCTCGCCCTGCCGGCACAGCTGCGCCAGGGTGTGCAGGCGCTGCTTGGCCCTGCCGACGTAGGGATTGCTGGTGTCCCAGGCGTAGCCGGCGAGCACCGAGCAGATCGTCCGGCGGATCTTCGGGTCTTGCCGCGGGTAGTAGATGACGTCTTGCAGACTGCCGTCGTACCAGCCCTCGACGAAGCCACGGAAGGTTTCCACGCCCAGCTTGAGGGGGGCTGCGAACTCCGCCTCCCAGTCCACTGTCTCGCCCCTGAACTGCCGATCCAGCAAGCCGGCCGCCATGTTGGCGGACTTCATGGCGATGGTGACGCCGGAGGAAAACACCGGGTCGAGAAATTCCGCGGCATTGCCGAGCAGGGCGTAGCCCGGCCCCCACATGCGGCTGACATTGGCGGCGTAGCCGCGCAGCTCGCCGACCGGGAGCGCCGGTTTCGCATTAGCCAGCAGCGCGCTGAGTTCAGGGTCTTCACGGTGCAGCGCCCACAGCCGGTCTTCGTTGCTGCCCGGGTACTGCTGCAAGAATTCGTCGCGCGCGACCACGCCGATCGAGGCCTTGCCGTTAGAGAAGGGGATCAGCCAGAACCAGACATCGCGGAATTTCGGATGGGTGGTGACGCGGATCTTCTGGCGGTCGAAGGCGCCGGAGGGGATACCGTCGTAGACCTGGGTGAACAGCGCCGAGCGGGTCGGGAACGGCGAGGGCGATTCCAGACCCAGCAGGCGCGGCAGCACGCGGCCAAAGCCGCTGGCGTCGAGCACGAAGCGCGGCTGGTGAAGCTCTTCGCTGCCGTCCTTGCCGCGGGCGGTGATGCGCGGCCGCTCGCCGGAGAAATCGGCGGCGATGATCTCGACTTCGAAGCGCACCTCGGCCCCCATGCGCGCCGCCTCCTTGATCAGGAGATGGTCGAACTCGCCTCGCGGCACCTGATAGGTGTAGCCAAAGCCAGGGCTGCTTTTCTCGGCGAAGTTGAAAGTCGAATATCGGCCATTGTGGGCGAAGGCGGCGCCGTTCTTGTACTGGAAGCCAGCCGCCTGCACCGCCTCCAGCATCCCGGCCTGCTCGATCAGGCCCAGGCTTTGCGCGAGCAGGCTCTCACCAACCGAGAAGCGCGGGAACAGCTGCTTTTCCAGCACCAGTACCCGATACCCCTTTTGCACCAGCATGGCAGCTGCGACGGAGCCGGCTGGGCCGGCCCCGATGATGAGCACCTCGTTCAAGAATTTTTCCCCGGTTTGTTTGTGAATCATTGTCCACGGCCGCGCGCCTCCCCGCCACGCCCTGCGATAGCGGTGCGCTAATATTCGGCCGCTGAGATCAGACAATAATCACGAGGGAAATCACATGTCTCCAGGTCCCCGTGCCGCGTTGCTTGCGGCCGCCTTCGCCTTGCTAACGGGCTGCTCGACCACCGCGCAATTTCGTCTGCCGCCGGATAGCCAGATCCGCTTCGGCAGCCGCGAAACCAGCTACCCCGCCGGCCAGGTCAAGACGCTCCCCTATTTCTGGGATTCCGCCGGCGGCATTCCCTACAAGCTGGAGCAGAACGACAAGGTGGTTCAGGAAGGTCGGCTGGCCGCCCGCTTCCGGGTGGTCTCGATCTTCTGGCCGCCGTATGCCCTGATCTACTGGCCGATGGGCTTTGCCTACCGATGCTACGACCTCACTTCGGGCAAGCCGGATCTTTGCCGCTGAGCACCGCCAGGCGATGCCGCAGCGTCGGTGCCCTGGCCCTGGCGTTCGGCAGCTTGCTGAGCGCGGGCTGCGCCTTGCGGCCCGCGGCCGTAGCGGTGGCAGTGCCGGACCAGGCGATGCCTCTGGCGCTGGACCAACCGCGGCTGCCCGCCGACAGCAGCCAGACCCTGCTGGCGGCCTTCGGTGACCGCGCGGTACAGATGCAATGCACGCTGTCGGTCGGCGCGGCGGACTGGCGCACCGTCTGCATCAATGCCCTGGGGCTGCGGCTACTGAGCCTGGGCGTCTCCGCCGATGGCCAGATCAGCGCCGAACGCGGTCCCGGCGTACCCGAGCAGCTGGACCCGAGGCGCATCCTCGCCGACGTGCAGCTGGCCTTCTGGCCGCTGGCCAGTCTGCAGGCCGCCTATGCCGGCAGCGCCTGGCAGATCAGCCAGCCGGCGGACGATACCCGCCGCCTGCTGCGCGACGGTCGCCTGGTCGCGGAGGTTCACTATGCCAGCCCCGACCCCTGGAGCGGGCGGCTCTGGCTGGTCAACCTGCGCTACGACTACAGCCTGGCGATCCGCTCCGAAAGCATTACCGCCGTTAGCCCCTGAACCGATGTCCAACGCCAAGCCCCACACGCCCACCCCGGTGGCCGCGCTATTGCCGCACACCGGTGCCATGCGGCTGATCGACGAGTTGCTCGACTACGACCAGGACTCTCTCCGTGTAGCGCTGCAAGTCCGTGACCAGGCACCGTTCGGCGACGGTCACAGCCGGGTGCCGGCCTATCTCGGCATCGAATACATGGCGCAGGCCATCGCCGTGTTTTCCGGGCTCGAGATGAGCGCGCTGGGGCTCTCGCCCAAGATCGGCCTGTTGATCGGCGCGCGCCGCTACGACAGCCAGATCGACCATTTCGTGGCGGGTCAGCGCCTCAGCGTCGGCGTCCGTCTGGTGATGCGTGATGAAACCGGCATCTGCGTATTCGGCTGCGAGATTTTCGACGCCGCTGGAGCTAGCCTGGCGCGGGCGGAAATCAAGGCCTACCGCCCCGACGACATTCATCGCTTTCTATTGGAGGACGCGGCGGCATGAGCCTATCGAGCCCGCGACTACGGGTGCTGGTGACCGGCAGCTCGCGCGGCATCGGCCGCGCCATCGCCGTGCAGCTGGCGCGCGATGGCTACCAGCCGCTGCTGCACGGCCGCGCCCCGACGGCAGCGCTGGCCGAGGCTGAGGCCGAAATCCGCGGCCTTGGCGTCGAAGCGCACAGCCTCTGTTTCGACATCGCAGACCGCACCGCCAGCGGCGCGGCACTGGAAGCGGAGGTGGCCGCCAATGGCGCGCCCTACGGCGTGGTGCTGAACGCCGGCATTGCCCGCGATGGCGCGTTTCCGGCCTTGTCCGACCAGGACTGGGACTCGGTGCTGGGCACCAATCTCGATGGCTTCTACAACGTCCTGAAACCGTTGACCATGCCGATGATCCGCCGCCGCAAGCCTGGCCGCATCATTACCCTGGCTTCGGTGTCGGGCCTGGCCGGCAACCGCGGGCAGGTCAACTATTCCGCCGCCAAGGCCGGCATCATCGGCGCCAGCAAAGCGCTGGCCATCGAGCTGGCCAGCCGGAGCATCACCGTCAACTGCGTGGCTCCCGGGCTGATCCGCACCGAGATGATCGCCGAGGCGCCGGTAGAAGAAGCACTGAAGATGATTCCCGCTGGCCGTATCGGCGAACCCGAGGAAGTCGCCAGCCTGGTGTCCTATCTGCTATCGCCCGGCGCTGCCTACATCACCCGGCAAGTCATTTCCGTCAATGGGGGTATGGTCTGATGCATCGCGTGGTGGTTACCGGCATGGCCGGAATCAGCTCTTTGGGCGACAGCTGGGAGCAGATCGCGGAAAACTTGCGCGCCGGCACTTCCGGCATCCGCCGCATGGAGGCCTGGGATCGCTACCCCGAACTCAACACCCGGCTGGGCGGCCCCATCTCCGGCTTCGCGCCGCCAGCGCACTACACCCGCAAAGTGACCCGCACCATGGGCCGGGTGGCGCTGCTCGCCAGCTGCGCCACCGAGCAGGCGCTGGCGGATGCCGGCTTGAAGGACGACCCGATCATCCAAGACGGCCGCATGGGCATCTCCTACGGCTCCTGCTCCGGGTCTACCGACGCGCTCAAGGACTTCGCCTCGATGCTGATCGCCGGCGGCAGCGGCAATCTCAATGCCACCACCTACCTGCGGATGATGAGCCACACCGCGGCGGTGAACATCGGCATCCGCTTCGGCATCAAGGGCCGGGTGATTCCCACCACCTCGGCCTGCACCTCCGGCAGCCAGGGCGTCGGCTATGCCTACGAGGCGATCCGCTTCGGCCGCCAGAAGCTGATGGTCGCCGGCGGCGCCGAAGAGCTGTGCCCGACCCAGGCGGCGGTGTTCGACACCCTGTTCGCCACCTCCACTCGCAATGAGGCGCCGAGCACCACGCCCTCGCCCTTCGACGCCGGCCGCGACGGCCTAGTGCTGGGCGAGGGTGCCTGCACGCTGATCTTGGAAGAGCGCGAGCACGCGCTGGCTCGTGGCGCCAGGATTTACGCCGAGATTCTGGGCTACGGCGCCAACTCCGACGGCGACCACGCCACCCATCCCAACACTCGCACCATGGAAGTGGCGATGCGTCTGGCGCTCGACGACGCCGGCCTGCCACCGGAAGCCATCGGCTACATCAATGCCCATGGCACGGCCACCGAGCAGGGCGACATCGCCGAGTCGCAGGCCACCTGGCGACTGTTCGGCAATCGTCCGCCGGTCAGCTCGCTGAAGGGCAACTTCGGGCACACCCTGGGTGCCTGCGGCGCGCTGGAGAGCTGGCTGTCGATCGAGATGATGCGCCACGACTGGTTTGCGCCCACCCTCAATCTGCGCAACGTCGACCCCCGCTGCGGCGAACTCGACTATCTCGTTGGCGACGGGCGCTCGCTGCAATGCGACACCGTGATGAACAACAACTTCGCCTTCGGGGGCATCAACACTTCCCTGATCTTCCGTCGCTGCAACTGATTCGAGATCCACGCTGTCCCAGTTCCCGCCACACCAGCCAACTCCAAACTAAAGGACTAGACCATGCTCAAAAAGCTCGCCGCCACCGCCCTGCTCGCCACTCTCGCCGCGACCGCTCAAGCGCGTGACGACCGCCTGCAGTTTCCGGTCGCCGAGGCACTTGCCACCCCCAGCGCCCAGGCCAAGATCGACCCACAGATCAAGCTGGTGTTCGGCAAGACCCCGGCCGGCGCCAAGGCGCTCGGCACCTACACTTCCAACAAGAAGACCAACTTCTTCAACAAGTCCGACAAGGACGGCTGCGAGTGGGTGTTTCTTTCCGCGGTGCTCGCCTTGCAGGAGCGGGCCAAGCAGGAAGGCGGCAACGCGGTCGTCAATATCGTCAGCGTCTACCGCAACAACGAACTCAGCAGCGAGACCGAGTACCAGTGCGGCGCCGGCAGCGTGATGGGTGGCGTGGCCCTGCGCGGTACGGTGGTCAAGCTGCCCTGATGCGCCTGGTCGCCCTGCGCGCGACGCCCGCTAATCCGCTAGTCCAATTTTTTTGGTATTCCCTCGCCCGGAGGTTTGCATGTCCAAGCTTTCACTGTTGCTCGCCCTCGCCGTCCTGCCGTTTGCCGCGCTGGCCGCCAAGCTAGAAGAGCCCGCCCCGATTCCGGTTCCGCCCGGCGTGGCACCAGCGGCCGTATTGCAGGCGATCAAGGCCGGCGGCGCCCGTCGCGAGTGGCAGCTCGTCGAGACCGCGCCGGGTCAGCTGGAAGCAACTTTGCGAATCCGTCAGCACATGATCAAGGTCGCGATCAGCTACGGTCCGCAGGACATCCAGATTCACTACCTCGACAGCGCGGTGATGGACTATGAACTGGATGACGGGGTTGCCCATATCCATAGTAAGTACATGAACTGGACGCGCAATCTCGCGTACGACATTCGCCAGGCGCTGCTGCAAGCACCGAGCGGCGGCTAGCCTCGGCCACGGCCTACGGCATGCAGTTCCCTTTCCCCGTCCAGGAACGCGTCAACCCCAAAGCGCGCTACATCCGCGTGGCGGTCAACGCCACCGGCGAAGTAGTACTGACCATCCCGCGCTACGCCACCAAGGCGGAGGCGCGGGCGTTTCTGGTCAGCCGGCTGGACTGGGTCCGCGAGCAGTTGGGCAAGCTGGAGAGCCGCACGCCGGAAGCCGCGCGCAGACCCTTGCGCTGGGATGGCGCCGACGTGCTGCCCCTGCGTGGCGCCGAGACGCCGGTGCGCTGGTCGCGCGCCAGTCTGGCGCGGCCGCAGGTTCGCTTGCTGCCGGAGGCGATCACCGTGTTCGCACCGCAAGACACCCGGCATGAGCTGCTCACCCGCCTGCTCAGGCGCACGCTGATCAACGAAGCGCGCCTGGAAGCGGAAGACCTGCTCAACCAGGAGGCGCATCGCCTGAGCCTGCGCTGGAGCGAGCTGCGTATCGGCGATCCGCGCGCGCAATGGGGCAGTTGCACGCCGGAGGGGGTGATCTCGCTGTCCTGGCGCCTGCTGCTGGCGCCGCCGGAAGTGTTCCGCTACGTGGTGATCCACGAGCTCTGCCATCTGCCGCATCCCGACCACTCGCCGCGCTTCTGGGGCCTGGTGGCGCAACAGATGCCGGAGTGGTCGCTGCACCGCGACTGGCTCAAGCGGCATGGCGCCGGCCTGCACCGTTGGCTGGCGCGCCCGGCCGACGCCGATGCGCCGCCACCGCAGGCCGATCTGTTTGGCTAGGCGCCGGCCGCGCGCAGTTGTCCGGCCTTCTTCAGATGCACCAACAGCAGTGACAGCGCCGCCGGGGTGACGCCGGAAATGCGTCCCGCCTGGCCGACGGTGTCGGGCCGATGGCTGAGCAGCTTGGCGCGCACTTCGTTTGAAAGGCCGCTGACCCGGCCGTAGTCGAAATCGGCGGGGATGACGGCATCCTCGTGGCGACGCGTGCGGGCGATCTCCAGCGTCTGGCGCTCGATGTAGCCGGCGTACTTGGCGGCGATCTCGACCTGCTCGGCGATGGTCTCGTCCAGCTCGGCAGCCGCCAGGCCCAGCGCGCGGTAGGCCTGGTAGCTGGCCTCGGGCCGGCGCAGCAGCTCGAAGGCGGAAATGCCCTGGTCGGTGGGCAGCTTGTCGAACAGCGCCGCAAACTCTGGCGTGGCCATCTGCGCCGGCTTCAGCCACAGCGCCTCGACGCGCGTGCGCTCGGCGGCGACCGCCTGCTGCTTGGCCTCGAACACCGCCCAGCGCGCATCGTCGACCAGACCCATGGCCCGGCCGGCCGGCGTCAGCCGGGTGTCGGCATTGTCCTCGCGCAGCAGCAGGCGGTGCTCGGCGCGCGAGGTGAACATGCGGTAGGGCTCGGTGGTACCGAGGGTGATGAGGTCATCGACCAGCACGCCGAGATAGGCCTCGTGGCGTTGCGGCACCCAGCCTTCTTCGCCGCGCGCGGCGCGGGCGGCATTGAGGCCGGCCAGCAGGCCCTGCGCGGCGGCCTCTTCGTAGCCGGTGGTGCCGTTGATCTGGCCGGCGAAGTAGAGACCGCCCAGCGTCTTGGTCTCCAGCGTGCGCTGCAGGTCGCGCGGGTCGCCGTAGTCGTACTCGATGGCGTAGCCGGGCCGCACGATGCGCGCCTGCTCCAGGCCCTCGATGGAGCGCACGAAGGCTTCCTGAATGTCGTAGGGCAGGCTGGTGGAGATGCCGTTGGGGTAGATCTCGGTGGTGTTGAGCCCTTCCGGCTCCAGGAAGATCTGGTGGCGCTCGCGGTCGGCAAAACGGTTGACCTTGTCTTCCACGCTCGGGCAGTAGCGCGGCCCCACGCCCTCGATCACGCCGGTGAACATCGGCGAGCGTTCAAAGCCGCTGCGGATGATCTCGTGGGTGCGGGCATTGGTGTGGGTGATGTGGCAGCTCACTTGGCGCGGATGGTCGGCGCGGCTGCCGAGGAAGCTGAACACCGGTCGTGGCGCGTCGCCGGGCTGCTCCTGCAGGCGCGCCCAGTCGATGCTGCGGCCGTCGAGGCGCGGCGGCGTGCCGGTCTTGAGCCGGCCGATGCGCGGCATCAGTTCGCGCAGGCGCGCGGCCAGCGGAATCGACGGCGCGTCGCCAGCGCGGCCGCCGGGATGATTCTCCAGGCCGACGTGGATGCGTCCGCCCAGGAAGGTGCCGGTTGTCAGCACCACGCTCGGGGCCAGGAAGCGCAGGCCGATCTTGGTCACCACGCCGGCGACGCGGTCGCCTTCGACGATGAGGTCGGTGACTTCCTGCTGGAAGATTTCCAGGTTCGGCTGGTTCTCCAGCGCCTGGCGTACAAAGGCTTTGTAGAGCGCGCGGTCGGCCTGGGCGCGGGTGGCGCGTACCGCCGGGCCCTTGCTGGCATTGAGGGTGCGGAACTGAATGCCGGCGGCGTCGGCGGCACGCGCCATCAGGCCGCCAAGCGCGTCGATCTCCTTCACCAGATGGCCCTTGCCGATGCCGCCGATGGCCGGGTTGCAGGACATCTGGCCGAGGGTGTCGATGTTCTGGCTCAGCAGCAGGGTGCGCGCGCCGCTGCGGGCGGCCGCCAGCGCGGCTTCGGTGCCGGCATGGCCGCCACCGATCACGATCACCTCATAGCGCTGCTGGGACATGGACATCGGACCAATTCGCGGGGGCGCGATTCTAGCGCCGCTGGTCAACAAATGCTCAGGCGGGCAACGGCGCCAGGTCGGGTGCCAGGAACTGCGTGCGGCCCGCCGCCAGGCACTCGGCGCTGTAGTGATGCGCGACCAGTCCGCGGGCGTCGGCGAACAGCTCCGGGTTGGCGGCCTGGAACTGCGCCCAGCTTTCGCCGGGCCGTAGGCGGGCGGCGATCAGCCGCAGCAGCGCGATGCTGACGGTCTGATGGAACTTGGCCTCGGCACCAAGCCGGCGCACATAGCCACCGAGCAGCGCGCAGAACCGCGCCTCGGCCTCAGCGGGCGGCAGTTGCAGCAGCAGTTCGCGGGCGACCTGCAGATGCGCGGCGTGGCTGAAATCCGACGGCGGCAAGCTGCCGTCGGCGAGCCCTTCGAGGAGTTCCGCCGCTGTCATCAGAACGGAATCTTGCCGGTGAGGGTTTCCCACCACATCTTCCAGTCGCCCTTGTAGCTGAGCCAGGGGTACTGGAAGGTCGCCGGCTTGTTGTGCTCGAAGAAGAAATGGCCGACCCAGGCAAAGGCATAGCCCTGCACGAAGGCGACGGCGATCAGCCACCAGCTCTGGGTCAGCACCGCGTAGGCGGCGATCAGCAGGCCCAGGCTGGAGCCGATGAAGTGCAGGCGCCGGCAGGTGCGGTTGGCGTGCTCGCCCAGGTAGTAGGGATAGAACTCGGCGAGACTCCGGTACTCGGTCTTGCTCATCTGCGTCTCCTCGCATTGAGATGGCCGCAGTGTAGGCGCAAGCTAGCGCGCAGCGAATCCCCCGCCCCCAGTAAATCCAGCCCCGCGCCGGCCATGAAGATCGCGATCCTGTCGCGCAACGCCCAGCTCTACTCGACCAAGCGGCTGGTCAACGCCGCGCGCCGGCGCGGACATTCGGTGCGGGTGGTGGACGCGCTGCGCTGCTACATGAACGTCAACCCGGCGGCGCCGGACGTGCACTACCGCGGCCGCAAGCTGGAAGGCTTCGACGCGGTGATTCCGCGCATCGGCGCCTCGATCACCTACTACGGCCTGGCGGTGCTCCGGCAACTGGAAACCATGGGCGTCTGCGCGCTCAACTCTTCCACCGCCATCGCCCGCTCGCGCGACAAGTTGCTGGCGCTACAACTACTGGCGCAAAAGGGCGTCGGGATGCC
Source organism: Nevskiaceae bacterium (assembly GCA_004297005.1). Taxonomy (GTDB): domain Bacteria; phylum Pseudomonadota; class Gammaproteobacteria; order Nevskiales; family Nevskiaceae; genus Stagnimonas. Next base: position 8,510 of record SCVA01000017.1, on the reverse strand, counting down.
GGTCACCGGCTTCGCACACGCGCCGGACGACACCCGCGATCTCATCAACCTGGTCGGCGGCACGCCGCTGGTGGTCAAGCTCACCGAAGGCGCGCAGGGCGTCGGCGTGGTGCTCTGCGAAACCGATGGCGCCGCTACCTCGGTGATCGAGGCCTTCCGTGGCCTGGATGCCTACTTCCTGGTGCAGCAGTTCGTGAAGGAGGCTGGTGGCAGCGACATCCGCTGCTTCGTGATCGGCGGCAAGGTGGTGGCGGCGATGCAGCGCACCGCCGCGCCCGGCGAGTTCCGCAGCAATCTGCATCGTGGCGGCAAGGCGCAGGCGGTGCCGATCAGCGCGCTGGAACGCCGCACCGCGATCCGCGCCGCGCGCATCCTCGGCCTGAATGTCGCCGGCGTCGATCTCTTGCGCACCGCCAGCGGGCCCATGGTGCTGGAGGTGAATTCTTCGCCCGGCCTGGAAGGCATCGAGAAGAGCACCGGCGTCAACATCGCCGGCGCGGTGATCGAGTTTCTGGAGCAGCAGCAGGCGCGGCAACCGCGGCGGAAAGCGCGATGAACGAAACCTCCACTCCGCCCGAGCTGCTGATCGGCGGCGTTGCCGTCCCGGCCGGCAGCCGGCAGACCGTCAACCTGCCAGTCGCCGATCTCTATACCCGCACGCCCATCCACCTGCCGGTGATCGTCCATCGCGGCAGCCGGCCGGGACCGACGCTGTTCGTCAGCGCCGCCATGCACGGCGACGAGATCATCGGCGTCGAAATCATCCGCCGCCTGCTGAAACTGCCGGCGCTCAGCGAGCTGGCCGGCACCCTGTTGGCGGTGCCGGTGGTGAACGTGCTGGCCTTTCTGCACCAGTCTCGCTACCTGCCGGACCGTCGCGACCTCAACCGCAGCTTTCCCGGCAGCGAGACCGGCTCGCTGGCGGCGCGGCTGGCGCACCAGTTCCTGAAGGAAGTGGTGGGCAATGCCGACTACGGCATCGACCTGCACACCGGCGCGCTGCACCGCCCGAATCTGCCGCAGATCCGCGCCGACTTGAGCAATCCCGAGAACCGCCGTCTGGCGATGGCTTTCGGCGCGCCGCTGTTTCTGGACTCCAAGCCCACCGCCGGCACGCTGCGCGCCTACACCACCGCCGCCAACAAGCCGGTGATCCTCTATGAGGCTTGCGAGGCGCTGCGCTTCGACGAGACCGCGATCCGCATCGGCATGCAGGGCATCGTCAATGTGATGACCGAGCTGGACATGCTGCCGCGCTCGGAAGCCGCGCCGCCGCCGGGCGTGACGCCGATCCTGGCGCGTTCCGATACCTGGGCGCGGGCGCCGGTGAGCGGCATCCTGCGCGCGCAGGCCGCGCTCGGCGATGCGGTGAAAAAGGGTCAGCTGCTGGGCCTGATCGGCGATCCTTTCGGCGAGCAGGAAACCCCGGTGACCTCACCGGCCAGCGGCGTGGTGATCGGCCGGGTGATGCTGCCCCTGGTCTACGAAGGCGAAGCGGTATTCCACATCGCCCGGGTCGAGACGCCGGGCGAGGCGGCGCAGAACGTCGATCAGCTGGCGGCGCACAGCGCCGCCTGGGATCACGAAGAGCCGCGCATCGTCTAGCGCCTGCGGTTGCGCTCAGGCGCCGACCGGAATCTCGACACCTCTCGCCTGCTTGGGCGGGCGCGCAGTATTAGCCGCCCCCTCCTCACCCGCGGCCGCCAGACTGCTGTAGCCGCGCACCGAGGTGGTGACCAGCTTGAAGCCCAACGGGACCGCGCGCTCCTCATTGATCGCCGCCACCAGCGGTGCCATCACCGCGTTGAGCATGCTGGCAGTGCCGGCGGTGGCGGTCTTGTCGGAATCCGGCAACAGGATGGCAACCGAGCGGCTGCCGTAGCGGGCCGCGAAGTCGCCACCGCGGCGCAGCAGACGGGCGATCGCCTCGCCCACTTCCTGCACCTCGGTGTCGCTGGCGGCGTACTTGCGACTCTTGCAGGTGAGCGTCGCCAGCAGGATGCCCAATGGCTGATTGGAGCGCTCCGAGCGACGGGTCTCGCGTGACAGTTGCTGGTCGAACTCGCGCCGGCTCATCAGCGCGGACACCTGCTTGTCGTTGCTGGCCGGACGGCCGGTCAGTGCCGCCGACAGCAGACTGGTGGCGGCGCGCAGTCGATCCTGCACCTGCGGCGGGGCCAGCGGCGTGCCGCTGCCCAGCAGTACGATGCTGCCCAGTTCGCGCCCGGGCAGCGAAGGCAGGGTCCGGCCGGCGCACCAGTTGACGCCGATTTGGCGGCTGATCCAGGGATGCCCCTGCACAGCCATTCGCATTTCCTCGCGGCCGTAGAAGAAGCTCTGCGCGCCGTGCGTGGGGGCAGACAGCCGGTTTTTCGTCTTCACGGAGAGGAAGCTCATCTGCGGCCAGAGCAGCAGGTGCTCCTGCTGACGGTCGGCGACCACCAGCGCAGCGGACTTGGCCTGGCAGGCCTCCGCCGCCAGTTGCAGCGCCTGGCAGACCAGGCGCGACCAGGGCACCAGACCCATCCCATTGTCGTTGGCCAACTGGGTCACCCATTCGGGAGCCACTTCGGGCACAAGCTGATGCTGAGGCATGTCGAAACTCCTACAAAACCGTATCTCGGCGCCAGGCGGCACCGTCGCTCGGCCTAAGCTAGCTCAGTCATCCCGAGGAACGCCGGTCATTGGGCATTCGTATCCTAGGCCTGCTAGTACGCCGTACAGACAAGTTTGCTCCCGCCCGCCGCCGGACTCGGGAAGCGGGTTGACCAAGGGCGGCCGGCGGCCGATGGAACCGCGCTCAGGGCGCGCTGTGGACCCAGTTCTGATCCGCCAGCCGCTGGTACAGGGGGGCTTCGCCCTTTGGCAGATTGCGCTCCAGCCAGGTGAGCAGATCGCTCCAGATGCGCGCGCTCTGGCTGGCGGTCGGGGTCTCCCGGGAGTGCGGCAGTTCCAGGGTGATGACCGGCAGCCCCAGTTGCACCCCGGCATAGTTGCCCAGAGAACCGGGATAGGTGCCCAGCTCGTTGAGATTGAGAAAGCCCAGCTTGCGCGGCGGCGCGCGCGGGCCGTCGAAGTCGAGGATGCCGTAGGGGGCGTGGACCGAGACAATGGCGTCCGGCTTGAAGCTCTGGATCTGCTGGACCAGCCATTGGGTCTCGGGTTCGGACCCAGCAGCGGGCCCTGGCCAACGGCGGCGATCGCGGCGGGTCCTGTTCTCCCAGTAGCGCGGCGCCAGCTCGGCCCAGCGCAGCGTCGGAAAATTGCGGTTGAGATCCACACCGCGGGCATTGGTGCGGCTGGGACTGCGCTTGAGCAGGCCGTCCGGGTTGAGGCAGGGTGCGACCCGCCAATGAAACGGCTGGAACTTCTCCGCCGCCAGCCGGCGCATCCAGTCGAAACTGACCTGTACCGAGGAAAGCTCGTCGCCATGAATGCCGCCGATCAACAGCACTCGCTTGGGCGTGGCGCGGCGGCTGCCGGCGAGATAATCGCGGACCAGGATGGGCTGACCCTGCACGCTGGCGGCACTGGCCGCCTGCAGGCCGGAAGCCAGGCATTCGGCGGCACTGACCCCCTGAACCTTGGCGGCGATGCCGCGGCAGGCCGTCTCCACCGAGGCCAGCGGCGCGGCCGTCGCCGGCCCAGCCAGCAGGGCCGCAGAAACGAAAAACCCGGCGAGGCGCCGGGTGGGCTTCGTGCTCAAGCTCTTACTTGCGCTCTTTGCGCACCTTTTCGACCAGGAAGCTCACGACCGCCATCATCTTGTCGGTGCCGCCGCCCATGGTGGCATTGGTGACGTATTGCCCGCCGACGACGATGGTCGGCACGCTGGTGAGCTGGTAGGTGCGCGCCAACTGGTCGGCGCGACGCAGGCGGGAATCCACCATGAAGCTGGAAGTGGCGCGGTCGAAATCGTCCGGTTTCACCCCGGCAACATCGCCATACAGCTTGCGGATGTCCTCCAGGCGGGCCATCGGCTGGCGCTTCTCGTGGATCGCGGCAAACAGCGGCGTGTGGGTCTTGTCGAGCACGCCGAGGGTTTCAGCGATGTAGAAGGCGCGGGCATGCACCTCGCCTTCCGGGCGGCCGAGGGTGTTGGGCACGCGCTGGAAATCGACGTACTCCGGCTTCTTCGCCTTCCAGGCCTCCACCGCCGGGTCGGCGGCGAAGCAATGTGGGCAGCCGTACCAGAAGAATTCTTCCACCGCGACCCGCTTGGCGTCGGCCGGTGCGATGCTCTGCTTGACCCGGGCGTACTGCTTGCCTTCCTGGTACGGGGCGGAAGCGGTCTGCGCACTGCAAGCCAGCGGCAGCAGGGCAATAGCGAGGAAGCAGCGACGTAGCCAACGGTTCATCGGGAGAATCCTGGGTGGTCCTTACTGGAGCCCGTTCACGTAGGACGCGAGCGCGGCGATTTCTTCGTCCGTGAGCTTGGCAGCCACGGCAGCCATGATTGGAGCGTGCTTGCCGCCCGCGCGTTCCCCGGATTTGTAAGTTTTCAGCTGGGTGACGGTGTAGGCGCCGTTCTGGCCGCCGATGCGCGGGTACTGGGCGGCCGGATTGCCGGCGCCGGTAGGGCCGTGGCAGGCCGAGCAGGCGGCGAGGCCACGGCCGGCGTCACCGGCGCGGTAGAGCTTCTCGGCGATCTTCACCGCATCCTTGCTGGCAAGGCCGGGCACCGGCTTCTGTGCGGAGAAATACGCGCCGAGGTCGGCCATGTCCTGATCGGAGAGCGCCGCCGCCTGGCCGAACATCACCGGATTCTTGCGCTCGTTGGTCTTGAAGGCCTTGAGCTGGCCGACCACGTAGGTGGCGTGCTGACCGGCGAGCTTGGGCCACTCGGGATTGATGATGCCGTTGCCACCCACACCGTGGCAGGCGGCGCAGACCGCGGCCTTGCTGGCGCCGGCAGTGGCGTCGCCCTTGACCAAGGGATCGGCGGCGGCACCGGCGGCGAACACGGCGGCGGGCGCGGTGAGCGCCAGGGCGAGGAGAACGCGCTTCATCAGTCCAGACTCCAGAAGGCAGCCGCAGAAACGGGCGCGCCACATTGGCGGCCGCGGTGCGACGGGTTGAGTAATAAGGCATTGTATTGATCCGGCCCGCGACTGTCATGGGCGGGCCAGCCCCGAATACCCAAACCCTGCAGGCCGCATGAGCACCCCGGAAGTCCCAGTCAACCCGTTTGCTCACACCGCTTTCCTGATGTCCTGCGCGAAGCTGGAGCAACTGCCCGCCGACGGCGCCCCGGAGCTCGCCTTTGTCGGCCGCTCCAATGCCGGAAAGTCCTCGGCGCTCAACACCATCTGCCAACAGAAGACCCTGGCGCGGGTTTCCAAGACCCCTGGCCGCACCCAGCTCATCAACCTGTTCGCCCTGCGCGGCGGCAATGCCCGGCTGGTGGATCTTCCCGGCTACGGCTACGCGGCTGTGCCGGAGGCCATCCGGCGCGACTGGGGCAAGCTGATCGGCGGCTATCTGGAAACCCGCGACACCCTGAAGATGCTGGCGGTGATCATGGACTGCCGACACCCGCTGACCGACCTCGACGAGCAGATGCTCGACTGGGCGCAGGCCGCCGGCCGGCCCTGCCATGTGCTGCTGACCAAGTGCGACAAGCTCTCGCGCGGCGCGGCGGCGGCAGTACTGCTGCAGGTGCGCCGGGCACTGAAGGAACGCGGGCCGGAGTTCACCGCCCAGTTGTTTTCCTCGCACACCCCGACCGGAGTCGAAGAGGCCCGGTCGGTGCTGGCGGCAGCGCTGGCGGCCTGAACCCCTCGCGGCCATAAAAAAGCCCGGTGGTTCGGGGGAACCACCGGGCTACGATCCCGGCTGGGGAGAGCCGGAAATACCGCCCAGGGAGTGGAGGCGGGAAGCGAGGAAGGGAGGGCCTCGCTTCGCAGAAGTAGATAGGTCCGGAGGCCAAAAAGTTTCAGCAACAAATGAACGTCGCGTCATTTATCATCGTTCCGCCAAAATCCAGCCCCGCAAAATCAGGGACTTACAGAGCCACAATCGGCTGCGGATAGCTGCAATTCGACCGTTCGTCGGCCGACATTCTTCCGAATTTCAAGCACTTGCATGGCCGGAGGCGGTATGCGCCGACTCCCAGTTGTTGCCGATGCCGAAATCGGCGACCAGCGGCACTGCCAGCGGGGCCGGCCGGTGGGAACCCTCGTGCAGCACCCGCACCATGCGCCGCGCCAGGTCTGGCGCCAGGGCGTTCATCTGCTCCGCCGGGGCCTCGAACACCAGTTCGTCGTGCACCTGCATGATCATCTTCACCGTCGGCGCCTGGCTGCTCAGGTAGGCGTGCAGGTCGATCATCGCCGCCTTGATGAGATCCGCAGCGGTACCCTGCAAGGGCGCGTTGATGGCGGTGCGTTCGGCGTACTGGCGCAGGCCCTGGTTGCGGGAATTGATGTTAGGCAGGTACAGCCGGCGGCCGAACAGGGTCTCGACGTAGCCGCGCTCCTTGGCCGCCGCCTTGGTGTCGTCCATGAAGCGCTTGACCCCCGGGTAGCGCGCGAAGAAGCGGTCGATGTAGTCCTGCGCCTCGGCGCGGCCGATGGCGAGCTGCTTGGCCAGGCCCCAGGACGACATGCCGTAGATCAGCCCGAAGTTGATCGCCTTGGCGGCGCGGCGCTGGTCGCTGCCGACGGCGTCGAGTGCCAGCCCGAACACCTCGGCGGCGGTGGCCTGGTGGATGTCCTTGCCGGACTGGAAGGCCTCGACCAGCTTGGCGTCGCCGGAGAAATGCGCCATCAGTCGCAGCTCGATCTGTGAGTAGTCGATCGAGCAGAGCAGATTGCCGGGCTCGGAGACGAAGGCGTGGCGGATGCGCCGGCCCTCGGCATTGCGCACAGGGATGTTCTGCAGGTTGGGGTCCTGGGAGGACAGCCGGCCGGTGGCGGCGACCGCCTGGTGGTAGCTGGTGTGGATGCGGCCGGTGCGCGGGTTGATCTGCAGCGGCAGGGTTTCGGTATAGGTCGAGCGCAGCTTGGAGACGCTGCGCCAGTCGAGAATCAGCCGCGGCAGCGGATGCTGGGCGGCGAGGTCTTCGAGCACATCCTCGGCGGTGGAGGGATCGCCCTTGGGGGTCTTCGCCAGCACCGGCAGACCCAGCTTGCCGTAGAGCAACTCCTGCAGCTGCTTGGGCGAGCCGAGATTGAACTCGGTGCCCGCCTCGGCAAAGGCCTGCGCCTGCAACTCGGCCATGCGCACCGCCAGCTCGCCGCTGATCTTGGCAAGCATGGCGGCATCGACCTTCACGCCGGTCTGCTCCATGTCGGCCAGCACCGGCACCAGGGGCATTTCCAGGCGCTCGAACACCGCCAGCAGCGAGGGCGTCTCCGCCAACCTCGGGTAGAGCGCCTGGTGCAGGCGCAGGGTGATGTCGGCGTCCTCCGCCGAGTAGGCGGCGGCGACGTCCAGCGCCACCTGGTTGAAGGTGATCTGGTTCTTGCCCTTGCCGGCCACCTCGCTGAAGGCGATGGTCTTGTGGCCCAGGTACTTCTCGGCCAGGGTGTCCATGTCGTGGCGGTTGCCGGCGGCGTCGAGCACATAGCTTTCCAGCATGGTGTCGTAGGCCAGGCCGCGCACCTGGATGCCCTGCAGCGCCAGCACATTGCAGTCGAACTTGGCGTGCTGGCCGAGCTTGGCCTTGGCAGGGTCCTCGAGCAGAGGCCTGAGTCGCGCCAGCACCTCCGCCGCCGGCAGCTGCGCCGGCGCGCCGAGATAATCATGCGCCAGCGGCAGGTACCAGCCCTTGCCCGCCTCCACCGCGAAGGCGAGGCCGACCAGGCGGGCGCGGTTGGACTCCAGCGAGTCGGTCTCGGTGTCGAAGCAGATCAGCTCGGCGGCTTCGAGCGCGTCCAGCATTTCGGCGAAGACGGCTTCATCGACGACCAGGGTGGCTTCGGTTTTTTGTGACGCCGGCAGCTCCGCGGCGTTGTCACTCCTCCCCTCGCTTGCAGGGGGAGGTTGGGAGGGGGGCGTTTGCGACGACAGCGCGTCGCCTGAAACGCCCCCACCCCGACCCTCCCCCGCGAGCGGGGGAGGGAGACCCACCGCCGCCGCAGCGCCCAGCTCCTCCACCCAGCGATTGAAGCCCAGCCGCCGGAACAGCGTCGCCAGCTGCTCCTTGTTCTCCGCACCCTTGCGCAGCGCGTCGAGCGCCACCGGCAGCGCGACATCGCACTTGATGGTCGCCAGCTCGCGGCACATCGGCAGCGTGGCCAGCGCGCCGCGCAGGTTCTCGCCGAGCTTGCCTTTCACGGTCGGCGCGGCGGCGATCACACCATCCAGCGTGCCGTGCTCGTTGAGCAGCTTGGCGGCGGTCTTCTCGCCGACGCCGGGCACGCCGGGGATGTTGTCCACCGCGTCGCCCATCAGCGCCAGGTAGTCGATGATCTGCTCGGGCCGCACGCCGAACTTCTCGACCACGCCGGCCGGGCCCATGCGCCGGTTCTTCATGGTGTCGAGCAGGTTCACCCGCTCGCTCACCA
>SCVA01000016.1 GCA_004297005.1 Nevskiaceae bacterium | reverse complement strand
CCTCCCCTTCGTAAGCGCCGAGAAGCGCAGTGGTCGGGGGGTATGGAAGCGCCCGCATGTTCGAGGCGCCTATAGGGCGCCGAGTTCGGGCGCGTCCCCCCGACCACGAGCATCGCAGGGTACCCCGAAGGGGCGCGACGCAGGGGTGTGCTTTCTTTTGCTTACTTTTCTTTGCACAAGCAAAGAAAAGTAAGTCGCCAAAAGGCGAAAAAAAGCTATCAAGCCCTGCGCAGCTAAAAGAGCGCGAAGGCGCGAACCACCAACACCGCATACCAGCAGAGCTAGGCGAAAGCACCTCACTCCGCCACGGCTTTCCCCCTCCCCTAACCTGGCCGGCCATCGGCCCATGCATGGCCGATGGCGTTCGGCGGGACGAAGCAATGCTTCGTCTCTTTCCGCCTCGCCCCCGCAAGGGAAAGGGGAATTTCAAGAAGAGGGAGTAGGAGCCTGGGCCTGGCATGACGCCGCTCAATGCAAATACCCCGAGAGCTTCGCCTCGATATTGCGCGGGTTCTCCCCCTGCGCAATCGAGATCAGCCCCTCGATCACCAGATTGCGCATCGCCGTCTGTGCGGCGATGGCCGCCTTGAGCTTCGCCGCCATCGGCAGGAAGAACAGGTTGGCGGCGGCGATGCCGTAGATGGTGGCGGTGAAGGCGGCGGCGATGCCGTGGCCGAGCTTCGAGGGATCGGCCAGGTTCTTCATCACCGCGATCAAGCCCAGCACCGCACCGATGATGCCCAGCGTCGGCGAGTAGATGCCCATACCTTCGAAGAACTTCGCGCCCTGGGTGTCGAAATGTTCCTTGGCCTCCACCTCGACTTCCAGGATGGTGCGGATGGTGTCGGGCTCGGCGCCGTCGACCAGGAGCTGCAAGCCCTTCTTGAGGAAGGGATCGGACTCGCCCTCGACGCTACTCTCCAGCGCCAGCAGGCCCTGCTTGCGCGAGAGATCGCTCCACTCGACGATGCGGTTGATCAGCGCCCGGCCATCCTGCGCCGGCGGCTTGAAGATCCACTTCGCCATCTTCAGCGCGTGTTTCACCGTCGGCCCTGGCGTCTGCACCAGGATCGCGGCGATGGTGCCGAGTATCACGATCACGAACGCCGCCGGCCCCCACAGCGCCTGGATGCCGGCGCCCTTGAGCACCGAGCCGCCGACCAGCGCGCCGATCGCCAGCACCACACCGATGATCGACATCAGGTCCATGCGCGCGCTCCCAGGTCGCTGCCGGTTTCATGCGCCTGCACCAGGCTGTCGACATCCAGCACCAAGGCGACGCGGCCCTCGCCGGTGACAGTGGCGCCGGAGAATCCGGCCAGGCCCTTGAGCAGCGCGCCCAGCGGCTTGACCACCGCCTCCTCGCGGCCGCGCAGTTGGTGCACCAGCAAGGCCGCACGGCGCTCGCCGACCTCAACCACCGCGACGTGGCGGTCGGCCTCGACGGCCGCCTCCTCGGGATCGAGCCAGCGCGACAGGTCGATCAGCGGCATCTCCTGCTCGCGGTGCCGCCAACGCAGGCCGCCAAGGTCTTCGACCAGCGCCTCGGGCCGCAACGCGGCCACTTCCAGAACCTTGTCGAGCGGAATCGCGTACAGGCGCGAGCCCACCGTGGTCATCATCACCGGCGCGATGGCCAGGGTCAGCGGCAGACTCAGCCGCAGGCTGGTGCCCTGGCCGACCACCGACTCGATGGCGACGCTGCCGTGCAGGCTGACGATGCGGCTCTTCACCACGTCCATGCCGACGCCACGACCGGAGAGATCGGAGACCTCGTCCTTGGTCGAGAAGCCGGGCAGCAGGATCAGCTCCAGCGCCGACTGCGCGTCCAGGCGGGCGGCAGCCTCGGCACTGATCAGGCCTTTTTCTACCGCCTTGTGGCGCAGCCGCTCGGGGTCGATGCCGGCGCCGTCATCGCTCACCGTGATCAGCACCCGGTCGCCGGTATGGCTGGCGGCCAGACGCAGACGGCCGGCCGCCGGTTTGCCGGCGGCCAGACGCTTCTCCGGCGTCTCGATGCCGTGGTCACAGGCATTGCGCACCATGTGCAGCAGCGGGTCGGCCAGGGCCTCGACCAGATTCTTGTCGAGATCGGTGTCCTCGCCCTCCAGCACCAACTCGATTTCCTTGCCAAGGCCGCGAGCGATGTCGCGCACCAGCTTGGGAAAGCGCGAGAACAGTTTCTTCACCGGTTGCAGGCGCAGGTTCAACACCGAGCCCTGCAGGCGGCGGGTAAGCGCGTCGAGCTCGCGCAGGCTGCGCTCGCTCTCCGCCGGCAGGCTGCCCTGCGGGTGCAGGGTCTTGAGCCGGTTGCGTACCAGCACCAGCTCACCCACCAGATTCATCAGGCCGTCCAGCCGCTGGGTATCGACGCGGATACTGCCGTCGCCGTCGCCGGCGCGGCGCGAAGGCAGGCTCACCGCCTCCGGTGCGACCACAGCAGGCGGCGGTGGGGTCGGCGGCAATTCCACCGCCGCCGTCGGCGGCTGCCCAGCACCGTGCAACTGATCGAGCAGGGCCTCGAATTCATCGTCGCTGATGGTGGCAGCGGCGGGGGCACCGAGCAGCGCTTCCAGGTCGTGGAGCAGCGCGGCCGGCGCAGCGGCGGGCGTGCGGCCTTCGCGCACGCAGTCCAGCATGCCTTGCACCTGGTCCAGCGCCGCCAGGCTGACGTCCATCAGGCGGGCATCGACCTCCCGCTTGCCGGCACGCAGGGCACCGAACACTTCCTCGGCACGGTGGCAGAGCTCGGCGAGCATGCCCAGTTGCAGGAAGCCGGCACCGCCCTTGACGGTGTGAAAGCCGCGAAAGATGGCGTTGAGCAGCTCCGGATCGTTCGGGCGCCGCTCCAGCTCCACCAGTTGTTCGCCGAGCGTCGCCACCAGCTCCCCGGCCTCGGCCAGGAAGTCGTCGCGAATGTCTTCTTGGACGGCGGACATGGCTGGGGATATTCCTTGTGATGGTGCTTACATGAACATGGCCAAGAGGGCGTCGGCGTCGTCCTGACCACTGACCGCGCCGGCTTTTTCCAGGCCCGGCACCGCCGGACCCTGCAAACCTGTATCGGCGCTGGCGACGCGCTCTTGAGTGCCGCTGCGCTGGCTGAGCAGCTTCATCAGCTCCCGCTCGACCTCGCGAATCACACCGGTCACCCGTTTCAGCAACTGACCGCTCAGATCCTGGTACTCCTGCGCCATCGCCAGCTCCGAAAGCCGGTGACGCAAGCGCCCCTGGGTGTCGATCAATGCGCGCTCCACCCCTTCCAGATCGCCGGCGAGTTGCGCCAGCGCCGGCGAGCTGCCGGCGGCCATGTGCAGGCGGGCGCGGCTGCTGGAAATGTTCTGGGCGATAGTGCCCAGCGCCGCCAGCTCGGCCTGGCTTTCCTCGACCAGGTCCAGCGTGCGGTGCGCCGCCTTTTCGGTGAGTTGCAGTACATGGTCGAGACGGGCGCCGGCGTCCGGCAGTTCACTGGCCAGCGCGTTCCAGCGTGAATCGCTCTCCAGCGCAGTGAAGGCGGCGCGCAGATCCTGCGTGAGCTGGGCAATGCGCAGGAAGAAGCTGTCCTCGCGGCGTCGCAACAGATCCTGCAGCCGCTCGGCGAACAGCAGATCGTCGCCCTGCTCCAGGGCCTGGGTCATGTCGCGGAGCCGGACCAGCAGCTCGTTGCGCGCGGCCTGCTCGGCCTCCGGGCTCAACCCGGAGCTCTTGCCATCGTCCATTGCCCTCTCCTCAGGCTGCTTGCGCGTAGCGCTCGAAGATCTTGTCCAGCTTTTCCTTCAGGGTGACACCGGTGAAGGGCTTGACGATGTAGCCGCTGACGCCGGCCTTGGCAGCCTCGATGATCTGCTCGCGCTGTGCCTCGGCGGTAACCATCAGCACCGGGATGCCCTTCAGGCGCTCGTCGGCGCGGATGTGCCGGAGCAACTCGATGCCGGGCATCCCGGGCATGTTCCAGTCGGTGATCACGAAGTCGAACTGGCCGGCCTGCAACAGCGGCAGCGCGGTCTTGCCGTCGTCGGCCTCGGTGATGTCGGAAAAACCCAGCTCGTTGAGCAGGTTCTTGACGATGCGGCGCATGGTCGAGAAGTCATCGACCACCAGAATTTTGATGTTCTTGTTCATGCGTGGGTCTCCAGCGTCTGAGCGCTCTGGCGTTGAGGGTTGGGGGTGGAAGCGGCAGGCTCCAGCTTGGCCTTGGCGGCGCGCGCGGGGGGCTTGCGCCGGCTCGGCGGCGTAAGCCACTCGGCCAAGTGGCCGCGCACCCGCACCAGCGCCTGCCCGTGGATCTGGCAGACCCGCGACTCGGTGATGTTCAGCACCTCGCCGATCTCGCGCAGGTTCAACTCGTCGCGGTAGTAGAGCGAGAGCACCAACTGCTCCTTTTCCGGCAATTTGGCGATGGCCTCGGCCAGCGCCTTCTTGAACTCGTTGCCCTGCAACTGCTCGGCGGGTGAAGGGCTGCTTTGGTCCTCCACCTGCCAGGCCTCGTCGTCCTCGCCTTCGCGCGGCGTGTCCAGCGACAGCATCTGGCACTGCACGGCATCGGCCATGGTCTGGCGGTAGTCCTCCAGCGTCACGCCCAGGATTTCGGCGACATCCACTTCGCGGGCGGCGTGACCGAGCTTCTGCTCCAGCGCGCGCATCGCCTCGCTGGCCTCGCGCACCTTGCGATGCACCGAGCGCGGCGCCCAGTCACCGGACCGCAATTCATCGACCATGGCGCCGCGGATGCGGATGCCGGCATAGGTCTCGAAACTGGCGCCGGCCGAGCCGTCGTAATGGCGGGCGGCGTCGAGCAGACCGATCATCCCGGCCTGGATCAGATCGTCGATCTCGACGCTGGCCGGCAGGCGCGCCGCCAGATGGTGGGCGATGCGCCGCACCAGCTCGGCGTGCTTCTGCACCAGCGCTCGTTCGTCAACGGCCGGCAGGGCGAATTTCGGCATCGCGCTCATAGCTCACCCCACTCTAGGACTGCGCGGTTCACGCTGCGACTCCCTGCGGCTGTTGCAGCAGGCGTTCGACGAAGAATTCCAGATGCCCGCGCGCCGCGGTCGGCGGCACCCAGGCCTCGGCGCGCCGGGCGATGGCCTGGAAGGCCAGGGCCGAGGGCGAGCCCGGATACAGCTCCACCACCGGCTTTTGGCGGCGCACCGCGGTCTTCAGCCAGTCGTCGTAGGGCACCGCGCCGACGAAGGCGAGCGTGACGTCGAGGAAGCGCTCGGACACCCGCTCCAGTCCGGCGTAGATCTCGCGTGCCTCGCCGAGATTGGCAACCTGGTTGGCCAGCACCTGGATGCGATTCACGCCGTGGTCGCGCGACAGCACCTTGATCAACGCGTAGGCGTCGGTGATCGAGGCCGGATCGTTGGTGACCACCACCACCACCTCCTGGGAGGCGGCCGAGAGCGTGGTCACCGAGTCGGCGATGCCGGCGGCGGTATCGACGATCAGCACGTCAATGTCGCGCTTGAGTTCGGAAAACGCGCGGACGATGCCGGCGTTCTCGGCCGGAGAGAGCTCGGCCATGTTCTTCTTGCCGGAGGCGGCCGGCACCACCATCAGGCCAGCGGGGCCCTCGAGGATGGTGTCTTCCAGAGAGCAGCGGCCTTCCAGAACGTGCGAGAGGTTCCAGGCCGGAGTCAGGCCCAGCAGCACATCGACGTTGGCCAGTCCCATGTCACCGTCGAGCAGCAGGGTCTTGCGCCCGGTCTGGGCGATGGCGGTGGCCAGGTTGACCGAGACCGTGGTCTTGCCCACCCCGCCCTTGCCGCTGGCCACCGCAATCACCTTCGGCGGCGGCCGCGGGCCAGTGCCGGAATAACCGCCCAGGCGCAGGCCGGCGGCCTGGTCCTCGGGCGGGCGAGCAGGCTCAGACGGCCACATGGCTGGCACCTCCGTGCAGACCCTGGCGGCCCGGCTGGGCGGCGGCGTAGTCGTCGGCGAGCGTTTCCTCGTCGCGTCCCTGCGGCAACAGGCGGGCCAGCTCGCAGGCACGACGCACCAAGTCGTCGGCGCGCGCCGCGCAGAGATCTTCGGGTACCCGCTGCCCGTCGCAGACCCAGGCCAGCGCCAATTGATGGCGCACTGCCGCCGACAAGGCCGCGCCGATGCGCGTCGCCTCGTCGAGCTTGGTCAGGATGCAGCCGGCCAGCGGTGTGGCACGGAACTGGGCGACGATGTGGTCGCAGTCGCCGCCGGAGGCACCACCCGGCATCACCAGATAGCTGGAGAGCTTGCCGGCCAGTGGCCGCAGCAGCGACAACTGATTGGAGAGCAAGCGGTCGCGCGGCCCCATGCCGGCGGTGTCGATGAGGATCAGCCGACGGTCGGCGAGCCGACCAATCAGAGACTCCAGCTCGCCGGCATCGCGGGCGGTCTGCACCGGCACGCCGAGCAGTCGGCCATAGTGGAACAACTGCTCCTGGGCGCCGATGCGGTAATGGTCGGTGGAGATCAGGGCGATGTCGCGGCTGCCGTGGCGCTCGGCGTAGCGCGCCGCCAGCTTGGCAATGGTGGTGGTCTTGCCGACGCCAGTCGGGCCAACCAGGGCCAGCACCTGCTGACCACCGGCGGTGTCGATCAGGGGTTCGCGCGGCAGCACCGGCAGCTTGCGCGCCAGACCGTTGAGCACCCCGCGCTTAGCCTGATCGGCGTCCGCCTCGGTACCGGCTTCAGCGCTGAGCTCACGCGCCAGCGCCGGCTCCAGGCCCAGGCCCAGCAGCGCCCGGAACAGGCCGGCGCGCTGCGGCTGCTGCATTTTTTCCCGCGACCAGGACAGGCCGGCCAACTGGCTCTGCATCAGGCTCTTCACCTCGGCGATCTCGCGACGCAGGGCAGCCAGCTCGCTGTCACCAGAGCGCGGGCTGGGGCTCCAGGGCGAGGCCGCCACCGGGGATGGCGCGTACTGCGGGCGCGGCGCGGCGGGCGGCGGCGGCTCGGCGGCCTGCACCGCGCGCAGGGTCTGCTGCGCCGGGGTTTCGTCGTAATCGACGGCGGCGACCACCTCGACGCCGTCAGCCAGCCGACGGCTTTCGAGGATCACCGCGTCGCCCGACAACTCCTGGCGAACCCGGTTCATGGCTTCGCGCATGTTGCGCGCCTGGAAGCGTTTGATCTTCATGTATTAGGGACTCACGGCGGAGACCAGACGCAGCTTCTGCGTCTCGGGAACTTCGTTGAAGGCCAGTACCCGAAGGCCGGGCACGGTCTGGCGGGTGAAGCGGGCCAGCATCGGACGCAACGGTCCGGGCACCAGCAACACCGCCGGTTCACCGGCGTTCTGCTGCTTGCTGACGGCATTGGCGAGACTGGTATGCATGCGCTCCGCGAGTCCGGGTTCGAGCACGGCGGCTCCTTGACTGAGGGAGTCCTGCAACACGCGTTCCAGAGCCGGAGCGAGGGTCAGCACCGGCAATTCGGCGCTGGCGGCCACCCCCGAGGAATCCTGGATTTCCTGCACGATCTGGCGCCCCAGCGCCACGCGCACGGCGCTGGCCAAGGTGACGGGATCCTGGCTGCGGGCCCCGGCGTCCGCCAGAACTTCGGCGATGGCCTTCAAGTTGCGCAGCGGCACCTGTTCGGCGAGCAAGGCCTGCAAAACCTTGGTGAAGGCGCCCAGCGACAGGGTCTTGGGCACCAGATCCTCGACCAGCTTGGGCGCGGCCTTGGCCAGCGATCCCAGGAGCTGCTGGGCCTCGTCGAAACCGAGCAGCTCCGGCGCGTGCTCGCGCACCACCTGCGAGAGATGGGTGGCGATCACCGTGCCGGCGTCGACCACGGTGTAGCCCAGGGTCTGGGCGTGGGCACGGGCACCGGGCTCGATCCACACCGCCTCCATGCCGAAGGCCGGGTCGTGGGCACGGATGCCGTCCAGCTCGCCGTAGACGCGGCCCGGGTTGAGCGCCATCTCGCGGTCGGGATACACCTGCCCCTGCCCCACCGGCACACCGGACAGCAGCAGGCGGTAGGCATTGGGCATCAGTTCCAGGTTGTCGCGGATGTGCACCGGCTGGATCAGGAAACCCAGCTCCTGGGTGAGCTTCTTGCGCACGCCCTTGATCCGCGCCATCAGCTCGCCGCCCTGCTTGGTGTCAACCAGGGGAATCAGCCGGTAGCCGACCTCCAGGCCCAGCGGGTCTTCCGGACGCACATCGTCCCAGCTCAACTCGGCCGGGGGTGGCGGCGCGCTGGGCGCGGCCTGCGCGGCGGGCTTGGCGCGCGCCTTGGCGATCAGCCAGGCGCCGGCGCCGCAACCCACGGCCAGCAGCAGGAACACCAGATTGGGCATGCCCGGGATCACCCCGATCAGCGCCAGCACCGCCGCCGCCACCGCCAGTACGCGCGGCTGCCGGAATACTTGGCTGAACACCTGCTGGGCCATGTCGCTGGAGCGCGACATGCGGGTCACCAGCATCGCCACCGCAACGCTGGTCAGCAGGGACGGCACCTGCGCCACCAGGCCGTCGCCGATGGTCAGCAGGGTGTAGTTCTTCAGCGCCTCGCCGAACGGCAGGCCGTGCTGGGCGACGCCGATCAGCAGGCCGCCGAGGATGTTGATGAACAAAATCAGAATGCCGGCGATGGCGTCGCCACGGATGAACTTCGAGGCACCGTCCATGGAGCCGTAGAAGTCGGCTTCCTCGCGGATCTCCTCTCGTCGGGCCCGGGCGTCCTCGCGGGTCAGGAGGCCGGCGTTGAGGTCGGCGTCGATCGCCATCTGCCGGCCCGGCATGGCGTCCAGCACGAAGCGGGCGCTGACTTCCGAAACCCGCTCGGCGCCCTTGGTCACCACCATGAAATTGATGATGGTGAGAATCATGAAGACGATGAAGCCGACCGCGTAGTTGCCGCCGATGACGAAATGGCCGAAGGCCTCGATCACCCGGCCGGCGGCATGCGCGCCCTCGTGGCCGTGCATGAGAACCACCCGCGAGCTGGCGACATTGAGCGCCAGCCGCAGCAGGGTGGCGAGCAGCAGTACGGTGGGAAAGGCGCTGAACTCCAGCGGCCGCAGCACGTAGATCACCGCCAGCAGGATCACCAGCGACAGCGCGATGTTGAAGGTAAACAGCAGGTCCAGCACCGGCGTGGCCAGCGGCACCACCATCATCGCCAGGATGGCGAGCAGGAACAGCGGCGCGGCCAGGCCGTCGCGCGGGATGCCACGCAGGCCGGTGGCGGCGCGACTCAGCAACGGGTTGTTGGCGAAGGGCATGTCAGGCGGGGTGACGGAATTCCGTCTGCCCTATTGCAAGCCGCGTGCGAGCCTCGTTCGGCCCCGGTCGGGGCGGTTGATGCAGGTCATCGCGCGATGGCCCGGGAGCTGGGAGCCTCGAAAGCAAGTCCCCACCGGCCGCCGTCTCATGCCCGCTCTGCCACAAGTGCAACTACAGGCCATCCTCGGTCAGCTCGATCAGGCGCTGTACAACCACGAACAATGGACCAAGGGTCTGGTGCGCGCCCTGGTGGCGAGGCTGCCGGCCGACGTCACCGACCTGCGCCCGGACGCCCACCAGCGCTGCCGCTTCGGTCAGTGGATCGAAAGCGGCGAGGCCGAACCCCTGCGCCAGCACCCCACGTTCGTGGCACTGGCCCAGTCCCACGAACAGATGCACCGGCAGGCGGCGGGAATGCTGCGGCGCGGGGAGGAGGGTCTGCCGGTATCGGCCGAGGAGTTCGACCAGTTCGGCAATTCCCTGGACCGCGTGCGCCTGGAGATTCAGTCCTTGCGTCGGGAGCTGTCCGAAACCCTGCAAAACCGTGACGTGCTGACCGGCGCCCGCAACCGGGTGAGCCTGCTGTCGGATCTGCGCGAGCAGCACGCGTTGGTCCGCCGCGGCGTACAGAGCTGCGGACTGGTGATGTTCGACCTCGATCATTTCAAGAAGGTCAACGACCAGTACGGTCACCTCGCCGGCGACGCGGTGCTGGTGGCCACGGTGAGTTGCGTGCAGGCCAGGCTGCGTCCCTATGACCGCATCTATCGCTACGGCGGAGAGGAATTCCTGATCACCCTGCCCGGCAGCGATCTGCCGACGGCAATAGCGACCACGGACAGGCTGCGGGTGGCGGTCGCCGAGCAGGCGGACTCGGCGGTGACGGCGACCCGGCCGCGGCAGGTCACCGCCTCCTTCGGCGTCACCTTGCTGGACGGCTCGGCCACCGTCGAGGAGTGCATAGACCGCGCCGACCGGGCGATGTACGCGGCCAAGTCGGGCGGCCGCAATCGGGTCGAGTGCTGGTCAGCCGAGCCGGCATCACCGGAGCAGGGCGCCAAGCCGGCCTAGCCGACCCGCCGGAATGGCCGTACCCGCGCGAATTGGGATCGCTAGCGGGCAAATAATCCTTCTTGCCGACTTGCCCCTAGCGGCCTCCGCCCAATGCCGCCGTGGTAGCGGGCGTCGGATGACGCTGCCGGCGCTGCTGTTCCAACGCCCGCGTCGCCTCCTCCAGCAACTGCGCTGGCGAGCTGGCGTCGCGGGGGTAGAGAGCCAGGCCGGCGGAAAGCTGCACCGGCGGCAAGGGCTGTCCCCGCGGCGAGAACAGCAAGCCTTGCAACTGCGTCTGCATGCGCTCGGCGGCGTGCAGCGCCTGCTCGGGTTCGTCGCCCACCAGCACCATCGCGAACTCGCCGGGGCCGTGACGGAACAGGGGCTCCTCGGTGCGGATCGCCTGTTGCAGGAGGTCGGCGATCTCGCGCAGCAGGGCGTCCGCCGCATCCAGGCCGAAACGCTCCAGCAGGCCGCAGTAGTCATCGATGTCCAGGCGCAGCAGCCCAAAGCCGCGCCCACCTCGCGCTTGTTCGGCGGCGCGACGGCGCAAGTGCTGCTCCAACTGCAGACGATTGCCCAGGCCAGTGACGGGATCGTGCACCGACTGCCGACGCAGTTCCTCACGCAGGCGGACATTACCGATCGCCAGGCCGACCTGCTCAGCCAGGCTGTGCAGCAGCACCGGCTCCGGCGCCCAGCCGTCGGGGCGATAGCTCCAGGTCAGCGACAGCACGCCGACTGTTTCGCCCAGGGCCACCAGTGGCAGACAGGTCTGCGGCCTGTCGTTGCTGGCGTGGCTGTTGTGGCTGCAGCGGAGCTCGTCCAAGCAATCCTCGATGCGGTGCTCGCGGCCGCGCCGCACCGCCCAGCACTCGGCGGGTTCGAAGCCCACAACCGGTGGCTCCTCGCTACCCCAGTATTCCTGCAATACGAACCGATCCGGGCTGTCGCCAACCAGGTACAGCGCCGCCTCGGCCTCGGGAAACAACCGGCGGCCGGTATGGGCGATGATCTTCATCGCCTCCTGCATGTCGCGGGCACCGCCCAGCAGGCCGGTCATCTCGGCGATGCGGCGCAGATCACGGCCGCGCCGCTCGGCGTCGTTGATCGCGTCATGCAATTGGTTGGTGCGCTGGTTGACGCGGTTTTCCAGGCTGGCATTGAGCGCCTGCACTCGCGCCTGGCTGGCCTTGAGATCGCTGATGTCCTCCAGCACTTTCACATAGCGGGCGGGCGCACCTTGCTCGGACTCGATGCGGCGGGCATTGAGCACCACCCAGGCGTCGCTGCCATCCTTGCGCCGGTAGCGCTTCTCGCAGCGGTAGCCCGGCAGTTCGCCGATCAGCATGCGCCGCGCCAGCAACTGGTCGTGGCCGGGATCGGCGGGATGGGTGAGTACCGCCTTGTCCAGGTCCCGCAACTCCGCTTCGCTGTAACCGGTGAGTTCACACAGCCGCTGGTTGACCGACAGCCAACGGCCCTGCTCATCGAGCAGGGCGATACCGACACCGGCCTGGTCGAACAGACCACGCAGCAGGGCCTCGTTGCGGCGCAGCGCCTGGACCGCGGACTGTTCCTCGCTGACGTCGTCAACCAGGGCAAATACCGACAACACCTCGCCCTGGGCGTCGCGCAGGATCGAGTTGTACCAGCAGCACTGCGCCACCGAGCCGTCGCGGCGGTAGTTGCGGCACTCGATCATCAGTTGCTGCTCGCGGCCCTCGCGAATGCGCTGACCAAGGGCACGCACCGCCGCCTCGTCGTCCTCGTGCACGAACGACCAGTCGAAGGGACTCTTGCCCAGCACCTCGGCAGCCGACCAGCCGAAAATCTGCTCGGCCCGGGCCGACCAGGCGGTCAGGTGCAACTCGGCGTTCCATTCGATCACCGCCAGCGGTGTGTTCTCGATGTGGAATTGCAGGACCTGCCGTTGCCGGGCCCACAGCGCCTCGGCCTGCTGCGCCAATTGCCGGGATTCGCGCTCGGCGGCGGCGGCTGCGCCCAACTGGTCGGTGAGACGCTTCTGCATCCAGGCTGCGCTGAAGATCAGCAACACCAGTGTTCCATGACCCAGCCACACATAGACCAGGGTCGCCAGAAGCATCGGCCGGGGTTGGACGACCTGCCATTGCGGCATGGTCGACACCGTGGTGAGCGTCGCCATCAACAGCCAGGCGGCGACGCCGGCCACCGCCGAAGTCGGATACGGCAGCAGCACCAGAATGGCGACATACAGCAGCACGTAATACGAGAACACCGGCATGAACAGGCTTTGCCCAGGGTCATCGAGCAGCGGTCCGTTGAGAACCATCAGCAGTCGCTCCGCCAGCAATAGTGTCGCCACCCCCAGCGACAGCGAGGCGGCCGGCAGGTAGCCGATCCAGTGGCGCCACAGCGCCAGCGACAAGCCCAGCATGATCGCCCCGACGGAGAGGAACAGAGTTGGCTCGAAGGCCTCGACGGAAGGCACCTGGCGAAGCACCCAGGCGTAGCTGAAGCACAGCGCGACCGTCAGCAGGTTGTTGACCAGGAGGGTACTGCGCCGCTCCGCCATCTGCGGCAGCCAGGACAGCGCGTTGGGTGGCTCCGTGCTCACGAGCGCTGCGCCTGCGTGGGTTGCAGCGGCGACCGGGCCAGCAGGTCGTAGCGCTGCGAGCGGTTACGGCCGGCGTGCTTGGCGGCGTACAGCGCCTCGTCGGCCAGGTTGAGCAGGGCCTGGACATCGCCGCTGTCGCTAGGCAGGCAGGCGATACCGATCGACACCGTGACCGCCGGCAGAATCTGCCCGCGCCGCGATACCCGCAGCGCCTGCATCTCCTGGCGGATCCGCTCGGCGGCGCGCAGCGCCTCTTCCGGATCTTCGGTGGCGAGCACCATCACGAATTCCTCGCCGCCGAGCCGGAACACCGCCTCCTCGACACGGGCGCAGCGCCGGAACAAGGCCGCGGCTTCCTGCAAGACCCGGTCACCCGCCTCGTGACCAAAGCGGTCATTGATGGTCTTGAAATAGTCGAGATCAAGCAGCAGCAAGGCGCAGCCGCGCCCAGTGCGCACGTACTCGCCGCCGCGCTGGCGCAGGTGCTCCTCCAGTTGCCGGCGGTTGAGCAGACCCGTGAGCGGATCGTGCTGGGCTTGGCGGCGCAGCTCCTCGCGCAGGCGCACGTTGCCGATGGCGAGGCCGATCTGCTCCGCCAGGCTGCGCAGCAGTACCGGGTCCGGAGCCCAACCACCATCGGCACGCCACGACAGGCTGAGCAGGCCCAGCCGCTCGCCCAGCGCCATCAATGGCAGACAGCTATGGGCCTGGCTGTCGTCGCGCTCTCCGTGGTGACGGCAGCGCAAGGGATCGTCGGCCTGCTCGACCCGGTGTTCATGACCACGGCGCAGGCCCCAGCAGTGGTCGGCGATCAGACTCGGCTCCGGCCGCGGTCCACTGCCCCAGTACTCGCGCAACTGCAGCCGCTCCGGCGCCTCGGTGGACAGGTACAACGCGGCGTCTGCGAGCGGAAACAGGGTGCGGCAGGTCCGGCCGACGATCCGCATGGCCTCATCGACATCGCGGGCACCGGCCAGGAGGCCGGTGGTCTCGGCTACCTGGGCCAGCTCGACATTGCGTTGCTCGGTGGCAGTGACCGCAGTGCGCAATTGCTGAGTACGCTCGCCAACCTGTCGCTCCAGCGAGCTCTGCAGGGACTGCATGCGCAATTCGGCGGCCTTGCGGGCGCTGATGTCCTCGACCACCGACACGAAATAGGCCGGCGAGTCGGCAGTGGCTTCGATGCGACTGACATGCAGCAGCACCCAGACCAGGGAGCCGTTCTTGCGCACATAGCGCTTCTCCATCTGGTAGCCGGGAATCTCGCCGGCCAGCACCTGGTGGGCCAGATCGACATCCCTGGCGAGATCCTCGGGGTGGGTGATGGTCTGGAAGTCGGTGCGCAGCAACTCGGCCTCGGTATAGCCGGTGATCTGGCAGAGACTGCGATTGACCTTGAGCCAGTGTCCCTGGGCGTCGAGCAGGGCGACGCCAACCGAGGCCTGGTCGAACACGCCACGCAGCCGCACCTCGCTCTCTCGCATTTCCCGCAGGGCCTGCTCGCGGGCGGTGACATCCTGACTGAAGGTGAACAGCGAGGTCAGCCGGCCACTGCTGTCGCGCAGGACAGAACGATAGGTTTCGACCACCAGCCCGCTACCGTCGCGACGGCGGCAGCGGCAGATCACCTCCGGCAGCGCCCCCATCTCGGTGCGCAGCTCGCGTAGCCAGCGCTGACGGCTACCCTGCTCCTCGGCAGCGATCAGCCCCAGCTCGCGGCAGCTACGCCCCAGGGCCTCCTCGCTGGTCCAGCCGAACATGTCTTCGGCACGCCGCGACCAGTCACGCACGCGCAGCCGGGCATCCCACTCGATGACCGCCATCGGCGTATTGCTGAGATGGAAGCGATGCACCTCCAAGTGCTCCGCCAGGTCATTGCGGGCCTGCCTGGCCTCGGTGACATCGCAGGCGGAGGGGATCAGATAGAGCGGCCGTCCCCGATGATCGGTTTCGGCCCGCAGGTAGAGATCCATGATCCGACGGCTGCCGTCGGCCAGAACAATCTCCAGATCCTCGCGCACCACCTCACCGGCCAGCGCCCGCTGCACCGCATGACGCAGCCGCTGCCGCGAAGCCGGCAGGCTGGCGACCAGCGAAACCTCCCATGCCGGCAGGCCAACTAGCGCTTCTCGCGTGCCGCCGATCGCCGCCAGCGCCGGTTCATTGACTTCCAGCACTGCGCCACGGGCGTCCAGCAGGCCAACAAATATTTGCGGATTAAGGCCGTTGAGAATCTGCGCCCAGCGTCGGTTTTCAGGCCGCAAACGCGCGCACAGGGCGTCTACGAACCGTCGTAGCGCCTGTTTGAGCGTGAGGGCCTCGCGCATGGAATCTCCTTGTTGCACCGGCCTATGCCTGACATTTTCTTCATTAGCTTGCAGGGACAGCCCCGAAAGCGGTTTGGACCGATAAACGCGTCAATCTGGCTGGCCGTTCGGTAAACCCTCGTCGATGCGTGGCGGCGTCGGAGCCGCCGCCTGCCGACGGCCACTCTGAATCTCCCGCAATTGGTAGACATAGCTCAACACCTGCGCCACCGCTTGGTACAGGGCCGAGGGAATCTCGTCGTCGAGCTCGCAGCCACGGTACAGAGCACGCGCCAGAGGCGGCGCCTCGACCAGGGGCACCCGGTGCTCGGCGGCCAGCTCGCGGATCGCGCGCGCCAGCTCGTCGGCGCCCTTGGCCACCACCCGCGGCGCCCGGTCCTTGCCGGCGCTGTAGCTGAGCGCCACCGCGTAGTGCGTAGGGTTGGTGACCACCACGTCGGCGGTCGGCACCTTCTCCATCATCCGGGCGTTGGCCATCTCCTGCTGCAGACGACGGATCTTGGCCTTGACCTCGGGTTTGCCTTCGCTCTGTTTGTATTCCTCGCGTACTTCCTGCTTGGTCATGCGCAATTGCTTGGCGTGCTGGAAGAGCTGCCAGGGCACATCGATGGCGGCGATCAGCAAGAGTCCGCCGCCCATCCACAACAGGGCGTTGAGCGCCAGTCGCAAGCCCTCGGCGACGGCGCTCGCCGCCGGCAGCGAGGCCAGCCCCTGCAGGTGCGCGCGATCACTCCAGATCACCCCGCCAGCGATGGCGGCGATCAGCAGGAACTTGAGCAGGGCCTTGAACAACTCGGCCAGGCTGTTGGCGGAGAAGATGCGCTTGAAGCCGCTCAGCGGATTGACGCGCGCGAAATCGGGAGCCGCTGCACCCGGACTGAAATTCCAGCCGCCGATCAGCATCGGCGCCGCCAGCGCCGCGACCGTGGTCAGCGCCAGGATCGGCAACACCTGCAGGAAGCCCTGCCCGGCCAGTTCCGCCGCCCGCGTCGGGAGCAGGCTGGGGTCGTCCAGCGCCGGAACTATGCCGGCATAGCTGTCACGCAGCAGGGCGGCCGCCCCCTCGGCGGCGGAGCCACCCCAGGCCAGCACGCCACCGGCGCCGGCCAGCACCACCGCCGCCGCGCTCAGTTCGCGCGAGCGCGGCACCTGGCCCTTCTTGCGGGCATCAGCCAGGCGCTTGGGAGTGGCGCGTTCGGTACGGTCCTGGGCGGAGGATTCGCTCATGCCCCTACCCTGCAAGCAGCGTGCTCACCTGCTGCGCGGTTTCGGTGAGTAGGCGGGCGAACACCTCCTGCATGCTGCCCAGGCTCAGGGTGAGCATGGCCAGACCGGCAGTGAGAGAAATCGGAAAACCGACACCCATGATGTTGAGCGATGGCGCGGCGCGGCTGAGCACGCCGAAACCGAGATTGACCAAAAGCAGCGCGCACAAGGCCGGCAGGGCAATCAGCAAGCTCCCGGCGAACAAGCGCGAGCCCTGTTCCGCCAGGCCACGGAAGGCCTCAGCGCCCAGTCCCTGCGGCCCGACTGGCAACGCCGTAAAGCTGGCGACCAGCCAGTCGATCAGGGCGTGGTGGCCGCCCAGCGCCAGGAAGCTGAGCACCGCCAGCGCGTTGAGGAAAGCGCCCAGCACCGGCGAGGCGGTGCCGCGCAGTGGATCGGCCATCTGTGCGAACGACAGGCCCATGGCCACCGAGATCAGTTCCCCTCCCATCTGGACCGCCTCGAACAGCAGGTGCAGGAGCAGTCCAAGGGCCATACCGATCAGCAACTGCTGGACGATGGTCAGCAGGCCGTCGCCATCGAACAACTGCAGGGCCGGCATCGCCGGTAGCGCGGGGGCGATGGCGATGGTTAGCACCAGGGCCAGCATCAGCCGCAGGCGCGCCGGCAAGGTGCGACTACCGAACAGCGGCGCAGCCATCAGCGCGGTGCCGATGCGCAGGAAGGGCCAGAACCAGGCGCCCAGCCAGGTCAGCAATTGCTGGTCGCTCAGGTGCATTTTGCGTTCGCGCGTTCGCGCTCTGCTGACTTCGCAGGGCCTGATAGCTTTATTTCGCCCCCTGGCGACTCACTTCTCTTTGCTTGTGCAAAGAGAAGTAAGCAAGAGAAAGCACACCCCTGCGTAGCGCCCCCTGCGGGGGTGAACCTGCGATGCTCGGTCTCCGGGGGACGCCGGCGAACTCGGCGCCCTATAGGCGCCTCAAACAGGCGCCGGCTTCCATACCCCCGGAGACCTCCGCTTCTCGGCGCTCCGAAGGGGACC
>SCVA01000015.1 GCA_004297005.1 Nevskiaceae bacterium | reverse complement strand
GATGTGTTTGACTACATCGAGAGATTCCACAACCCTCGCATGCGACGGAGAGTCGCTAAGCGGGATCAGCAGTTTTCATCCCTTTCCAAACCGTCCGTGAAAACGGGGTAGAACCCGTTCTGGCTTCCAAAGTCATAGCCAATCAACACCTTCAAATCCGCTTTGATGTGCGCGAGTTTCCAAAGCTCCGTGTCCCAGTGCTTCCTATTTTCGTTCTCGATGAGGACGGATAATTTCGTTGGATAGAAATGCTTTTGCGGCTCCGTTCCCCAAATCGTGTCGTTCGACACGTAAAGAGCATCCACGAAAAGCCAGCCCTTGGAGAACTCCAATCGCTCGGTTTTGGCCTTGGCACTGTTTAGCCGATCCAAGGCCATGCACACCAAGCCAACATCTGCGCCGAGCACAACGTCGGTCCATCTCGCATCGTCATCGTAGGCATTAAGAAGTTCTTGGTCGCCTCTATTGTCCTGAAGCCTTTTCCAGGCAAATTGAAACGCCTTCACGAACTCATCTCTTGAAACGCTCATCCAAAGTCTCCTTTTCTAGGTGCGCTCAGTTAACGGCAAGCCCGTCATAAGGTCGTTGAAGTTGTATTTGCGTATGACCGGCGCCGCCAGCGGCTCCTGATACATAGCAAGTTCTATGGCGCCTTCGTCCGCCGGCGATCCGCGGTCATGTTCATACGAGGAAAGAAGCCACGCACGGCTAACTGCGCCGTCCCAAAGGCTGTCTAGGTCGAACCAAGGGTTTCCGTCACGAATTGACGCGACGACTTCCGCGATGGACGGCCGTTCATGCCCTTGCAGCTCCTCTTGCCGCTTCTCCGAGATAGGCATGGTGCAGAGAACTGGAATGTCCATGCCGAGGGCAATTTCAACTCCATCCGAGCCGTATAGAAACGATTCGCAGGCGCTCTCAGCTCGATCCGAGCCGTATAGAAAAGATTTGAGTGACTGCGGGCGATATTGGCCCTCCACCTTTTTTGTCAGCCTGTGGTCGAGTCCATCTACCACTACGAGAGCGGGCCGATAGTTCGCTGGAAGGCTGCGCACGAAGGCACTCAGACTTCCCTGGCGTAGCAGGCTCCAATCGTCTCGGATTTCCAGAGAGAAAAGATCATCGCTCCGCTGCTTCTCGTAAGCCGGCTGCATCGACCACCTGTGAGGCAATAGCCCTTGCCTCAGGCCTGCCATCCGGTGTGCGACCCGCTCCGTCGTCTCGTCGAGAGATACCCACAGCACTCGGCGCTGCGAGGCATATGCAACGTGACAAGCGATATAGGCGGCTACCGCCGTCTTTCCAACTCTGGGATGACCGGCAATGAGGGTGACCCCTGCGTCGTCAAGAGCTTCTTGAAACTCAACCGGCAAACTCTGGGCCGGAGTCGCGGGAGCTACCGCGGACGGCCGCAAGAAAGGAATAGGCGCTGCGGCGAAAAATGAAGCGGCCCCAATGAAGCTTCGACGCGAGAGCATCTTGTCGTCCTCTGTAGGAAATATGGCAAGCGCAAAGCTGTCAGTCCGGGAAAATGAATACCAGCGGCGATGCCAGGATCACGTGCGGTGGCTCAACCTGCTCGACTATGTGGGCCGCGTCACAGCCGTCGAATCGCAGCTTCCAGTTCAAGATCGCCCGTGGGTCACGCAGCACGGCAAGTTCTTTGCTCGAGCATTCCACCTCGAAATCGAACCAACCGAATAGTTTGCAGGCAGGCTTGCCGTCCAGGCTCGTCTCTGAATGAGCCCAGCAGCCCTCATGAACAAGTTGAACTGAAAGCTCGAAGCCGCTACCCCCCTCCATCCACACTTCGATCGCCTGAACCTGGGGATGGAAGTCCCTGAAAAGCGCGCAGCCAGCCGGTAGCGAGACCACCATTCCATCGTCATCGTCGTGTGCAGCAAGCCTTGTCGTCAGCCGTTCGCCTGCAGGCAGGTAGTCCTCACGGAAATCGATCTGCCCTGGTGTCGTCATCTTTCAGACCCTCTTGAGTTGCTCATCCGAATCTTCGACGCCGCAATGGACACAGCGTGTCTTGTTACTCCAGTTAGTCAGGCTGGCGGGCTGGCCATAAAGCTCATGCGCCTTTTCCCGGAGAGGCAACCGTCGCTCCCGTCGCCAGCAGATCGAGAAGTTCAAGGCTGAGATTCCTGATCTCGGCCGGCGCTACCTCAGCGGCAATGAGGACTGGGCGCCCGAGGGCTATTCGCCTGCGAAGAAGGCTCGACAGCGCTTGTTGAGTGATTTCTTTCCCTGCGAAGAGCTGCAGGCCGTCCAGAACGAACAGGCCCACATCGAGCGCCTCCGCCGCCAGCCGCGGCGCCTCGCCAAGCCGCATGGAGCGGACAAATGCCTTGAACCAAGCGGGCGCTGTGGTGAGCACAGCCGATGTAGCGGTTCGCTGATTCCATGCATGACATACGGCGTGCAGGAGATGCTTTTTGTCCGCGCCGGGTAACGCGACTAGAACCAGCAGCGCCCCATAGTCGTTCTTCCCGGCCGCAAAGTGCTGAGCGACCGCAACGCTGTCAGCGATCTTTTCTGGATGGACGTAGGTCTCGAACCGTAGCGATGGGTCAAGCGGCTCATGCCAGCCGAATCCAGGAACCTCCGTGTCCATGTCGAAGCTTCTCGCGCCAAGTTATTGGGCTGAAAAGCCTGTGCAAACGACTGGACCTCCTGCGTCCAGAAGAACCGGCTCTGTGCGGCTAATCCAACAGCGGGCTCGGGTCGGCCGGCTGCCAGCCGTGGTGCTCGAAGCTGACCTTGCCATTGAGAAAGACCACGCCCTCGGCCTTGAGCAGGCGGATCTGGGTGCGATGACCAGGCGAGTCCTTGGGGATGGCGATCTTCCCCTGCGCGTTGATCACCCGCTGCCAGGGGATGACGCCGTCGGCTACCTCGACATCACCCAGTACCCGCGCCACCAGCCGCGCGCGGCCGGGCCAGCCGGCGACGTAGGCGACCTGGCCATAGCTCGCGACCTTGCCCAAGGGAATGCGGCGGATGGTGTCGAGGATCTGCTTGCGTGCCGTCTGGTAGTTGAAGGCACTGAGCGGTTTCGGCTTCGGCGCTTTCGATCTCATAGCGATAGCGCCGCTCAGGCCCTGCGCGCCGGGTCGAGGATGCCGGTACAGATATCGAGGATCTCATCCAGCACCGGTCCCTTCAGGCGATCAATCTTGCTGGCCCGCCTCGCGGACCAGTCGAGTGCCTTGATCTGGTGGCATAGCACGCTGCCACTAACCTTGAGGCCGGTGCCCATCAGGGTCACGGCTGTCAGCCCGCGTGCGGCGTTTTGCGCGCCGGTGGTGATCGGCAGCGTCCAGGCCAGCCCGAAGTGCTGGTTGAAGGCCTTGGGCGTTACCACCAGACAGTAGTGGTCGCCCTTCATCTCGCGTCCACTGGCGGGGTCGAACGCTAAGTGCAGGATGTCACCAAGATCAGGGGTCACGCCGCCTCTCGGCCGGTGGCAGGCATTTCGTCCCAGCCTTCGGCGCGCTGCCGCGCAGCTTTCTTGGGCGTGCCGCGCAGGATTTCGGCCAGCGTGACCCGCTTCTTCGCCGACGGGCGGATGGTGAGGGTATCTCCCTTCATTTCCAGACTGACAGTCTGACCAGCCGAAAGGCCGGTGTGTTTCAAGTAGGCAGGCGGCACGGTGACCATTACCGAGCCACCGGCCCGACGCAGCGAGGCTTGAGACATGGAGCGCTCCTAACAAGTGCGACAAATGTAGCACTTTTGCCCTAGCCGCTGACAATCTCCGCCGCCAGCTTGAACAGCGTCAAGGGCGCGCTGCCCTCGGCCTTGTTGTTGGCGATGACATAGACCGAGCCGCCGGCATCGAGCGCTCGGCGCGCCAGGCGGGCGACGGCGCGGCGGGTGGCGGGGTCTTCGTCGACCAGCCTGTCGAAGGGCGAATAGCGCTCGCGCGCCTCCTCGTACTCGAAACCGGCGTGCAGCATCCAGCGGATCACCAGCGGCTCCGGCCGGCGGCCGATGAGCTTGGCCTGCTCGATCACCGACACGCCGCTCTTGGGATGCACGTTGATGCAGTGTTCGGCGCCGTGCCGCTGCAAAGCGGCGAAGTAGTCGGGCGTGAGCAGCTCGGCATCGCGCAGTTCCACCACCACCGGGATCGGGCTGGCGAAGGCGGCGAGGAAGGCATCGAGCCGTTCCGCGAATGTTCGCGGCGTGAGTCGCGCGCGACGCGGCAGCCCGGGCGAGAACTGCAGCACCTGCACACCGGCCTTGGCGCCAGCGCCATCAAGAAAGGGCTGGAGGATCTGCTCGCGGGCGTAGTCGCCGTCCAGGAACAAGGGGTTCGGCGTGCCTTCGATCACCGGGTCGGTGATGCCGCGCCAGCACTTGCTGGTGAAGCGAAAGCCCGGCCCGACCTGGTTCGCGTAGCGCGCGTAGTCGCTGGCGGTCATCGGCGTGTAGTAGGCGCGGTCGAGGCTGACGCTCTGCAACAGCGGATGCTGGGCGTAGGCGAGCAGGCCCTCTCGGGAAACCTTCTGCTCGCTGGCCTCGCGCGCCGACGATGACCAGACGAAGCCAGCCCAGCCGGGGAAGTACCAGGACGAGGTGCCCAGGCGCAGCCGCTCGCCGTAGCTCGCACGCAAACGTTCGGCGAGTTCGATCAACTCCGAATTGGAGTCCGCAGGCTGGATGCCCTTGCCGCGCAGCTTCTTCGGTTCGGGCACGGGCTTGGCTGGTACCGGCGCGGGCTCTTCGCCAAACAGGTCCACCCTGAAGCCTAGCGCTCGGCAACTCCCTCCCCTGCGCGCGGGGGAGGGTTGGGGTGGGGGCCAGGCCGTGGCGCGGTGGCGGCAACGCCCCCCTCCCAGCCTCCCCCCGCCAGCGGGGGGAGGGGCAACAGCAGGTGCTTGCGGTGCCGCGGGGACACTAGGCCGGCACCTGGATGCGCCCCTCGGTGATGCGCACGGCGTAGCCACCAACGCGCACCGCCACCACCTTGCCGCCGCGCTTGCTGGCCTCGGCGTAGAGCTGGCTGGGGCGGCCCATCTCTACACCCTGATGGATGGTCCAGCGCAGGTCGGCCTCGGGCTGCGCGGCTTCCAGCGCCAGCGCGCCGGCGAGTGCGACGGCGGCCGAACCGGTGGCCGGGTCCTCGGCGACGCCGAGATCGGGCGCGAACATGCGGGCACGCAACTCGCCGTCTTCATAACCGCGGGCATAGACGTAGATCGCGTGCGCCCAGTCACCGGCCAGCAAGGCGCGGGCGCGCTGGGCATCGAAGCTGATCGCCGCCAGCAGCTCGGGCTGTTTCACCGGCACGATCAGGAAGGGATTGCCGCAGCTCGCCTGGCGCGGGACTTCCGCCTCGCTGCCCAGGGCCTCCGGCGCCAGCCCGAGCACGGCGGCGAGTTCGGCGAAGTCGCCGTCCCAGGGCCGGGTCTCCGGCGCGACGGCGGCGGTGAGCTGGGCAAACCAGGGCTGGCCGGCCTCGTGGCGCAGCTCCACCGCCACCGGACCCACGCCCTCGTCCAGCACCAGGCGCGACGCACCGGCGGGGACGAGGCCGAGATCGGCGAGCAGGCAGGCGCTGCCGACCGTCGGGTGACCGGCAAACGGCAGCTCGCGCGCCGGCGTGAAAATGCGCGCGGTGGCCAGCGCGCCCGGCGTGCGCGGCTGGCAGACGAACACCGTCTCGCTCAAATTGAACTCGCTGGCGATGCGCTGCATCTGCCAGTCCTTGAGGCCATCGGCATCGAGCACCACCGCCAGCGGATTGCCGGTGTAGGCACGCTCGGTGAAGACGTCGAGGGTGTGAAAGGCCAGTGTGCTCACCGGCGATCTCCTGTTGCTGGGATCAGTGGACCTTGCGCGACTTGCCGGCCAGGCGCTCGGCGTCTTTCTGCGCGCGGGCACCCTCGCCCTTGTCGGCGCGCAGCACCAGCTTGCCACCGGGGCCGGCGGCCTTTTTGTTGGCCAGCGCCGCCTTCAGGGCAGCGGCGGCGGGATTGATCTTTTTCGAGTCGGACATGATTTGCATCCTGCGTAGCGCGGACCCGTATTATCCGCCGCAGACCGGTCTCGTAGCGAAGCCCGGCACATGCGGAGGAGACCGCCGATGAAAACCTGGAGCCCCTGGCTGTGCGTCGCCCTGCTGTTGAGTGCCTGCGCCGGCAGCGAACCCGGCACGCCCGCCGCCGCCACGCCACCCGCGCCGACGCCGGTGGCCGGCGCCAAGTGCGACAGCCGCTACGGCAACACGCCGCGGCCGCAGACCAATTCCCTGGACGGCGTGCTGGCCCTGGCCTCGCTGTGCACCACGATCTACGGCGAAAGCCTGGCCTGGACCGATGCCGACGGCACCGCCCGCGCCGGCTGCCTGGTCGCCGGCCCGGGCGCGGCGGCGGACAAGCCGCTGCCGCTGCTGGTGTTCCTGCATCCCTCGCTGTTCCCGATGGACACCCTGCTGATCACCGACCTGCTGCCGCGCCAGACCAGCGCCGACTTGAGCGGCGATCCGGCGCGGCCCGGTTTCTCGTTGCTGCTGGTCGCCGGCCGCGACACCGAGCACTACTACCCCTTTCCCGACGACACCGGCCTAGGCTGGGACAACTGGTACCGCAATCTCGACCGCGGTAGCCCGACGCTGAACGTCGATGTCGCCACCATCGACCACTTCGTCGCGGCGGTGAAGGAACGCGGCATCGTCGACCGCAAGCGCGTGTATCTCTCCGGCTGGAGCAATGGCTCGGCGATGGCCGAGCTGTATGGCCTCAATACGCCCGGCATCGCGGCGGCGGCGGTGTACTCCTCGCCGAATCCTTTTGGCGACTCCACCGACCCCTGCCCGCAGGCGGCCTTCGGCAACAACAAGATGGCCCTGCTGCATGTGGGCAATCAGTGCGACATCATCGGCATCTGCGATTCCTCGGAGGCCCTGCTGAGCGACCTGCGCTCGCGCGGCCTGGCGGCTCCGGTGGAGAGCATCCGCGTCGGCAATCTGTTGCAGGAAGTGCAGGGCTGCGACGCCCTCTGCGTGGCTCCGTCGGACCCGGCCAACATCCTGCTGGCCAACCCGGTCGGCACCGCCAACCATCTGCGCTGGCCGCTGGGCTATACCGACCGCATGCTCACCTTCCTGCGTGACCACCCGCTGCCCTGAACCGGCGCGGGTCGCGGCAAGCCGCGACTACTGGAACTTGCCGCCGACGATGCGGCCTTCCGCGTCCAGCTCGGCGAAGTAGCGCGAGTGGTTCATGCGGAATTCCTTGGTGGCGATCTGTCCCGGCAGCACCAGGGTGACGTCCGGGTAATGCGTCTTGAACTGCGCCGGCGTCGGCCTGCCGGCGAGGTAAGCCTCGAAGGCCGCCAGATCGGTCACGTAGCCGGCCACCGGCGCCTCAGTCACGGCCGGAGCCGTTTGCGCAGGCGCGCCGGTGGCGCTGCAGGCGGAGAGCGCGAGCAGCGCCAGGGCAGGTAGCAGGATGCGCGGCATGGGCAGGCTCCGTGAGGTTTACCGCAATGGGACCGGGGCGGCGGCTCAAAGTGCCAGCCGCCGCAGATCGCCGATCAGCTTCACCAGCGCCACGGTGTAGCGCGCGGCATAGGCGCCGTCGATCACCCGGTGGTCGTAGCTCAGTGACAAGGGCAGCATCAGCCGCGGCTGGAAGGTCTTGCCGTCCCACACCGGCTTCATGCTCGCCTTGCTGACGCCGAGGATGGCGACTTCCGGCGCGTTGACGATGGGCGTGAAGCCGCCGCTGACGCCGAGACCGCCGAGGCTGGAAATGCTGAAGCAGCCGCCGCGCATTTCCTCCGGCTTGAGCTTGCCGTCGCGCGCCTTCTTGGCGAGGTCGGCGCAGTCCTGCGCAAGCTGGACGATGCCCTTGCTCCAGACATCGCGCACCACCGGCACCACCAGGCCATTGGGGGTGTCGGCGGCGAAGCCGATATGGCAGTACTGCTTGAGGATCAGCGCGTCGCCTTCGGGTGCCAGCGAGCTGTTGAACTCCGGGTAGGCCTTCATCGCCGTCGCCACCGCCTTCATCAGGAAGGGCAGCAGGGTGAGCTTCACGCCAGTGTCTTCGCTCGCGGTCTTGCGGAAGGCCTCCAGCTCGGTGATGTCGGCTTCGTCGAACTGGGTGACGTGCGGGATGTTGAGCCAGCTCCGCGAGAGATGGGCGGCGCTGAGTTTGCGGATGCGCGCCAGCTCCTTGCGCTCGATAGGACCGTACTGGCTGAAGTCCTGTGCCGGTATCGGCGGGATGCCGCTGCCGCCAGAGACGACGGCAGCCGTTGCGGTCGGCGCCGCCGACATGCGCGCCTTCACATGCGCCTGCACGTCCTCGATGGTGACGCGGCCCTTGGCGCCGCTGCCTTTCACCTGGCTGAGGTCGACTCCGAGTTCGCGGGCGAACTTGCGCGTCGCGGGGCCGGCGTGGGCGGCGTCGCCTGCGGGGGTTGTCGCCGCTGAAGCACTCCCACCCCCGCTTGCGGGGGAGGGCTGGGGTGGGGGCGGTGCTTGAGGTCTGCCGGCTTCCGTAGCCCCCTCTCCCCGGCCCTCCCCCACGAGGGGGGAGGGGACGTTCTTGCTGGGGCTCCCTGCGGATACGGCGGGGCCACTGGCGCCCTCCAGCTCGCAGATGAAGTCGCCGACATTGAGCTTGTCGCCGGCCTTCACCTTCAGACCGCGCACGGTGCCGGCGGCGGGCGCCGGCACTTCCATCGTCGACTTATCGGACTCAAGCACCAGCAGCGCCGCGTCCTTTTCGACGCTGGCGCCGTCGGCCACCAGCACCTCGATCACCGGCACATCCTTGAAGCTGCCGAGGTCGGGCACCGTCACTCGACGCATCCCCGTACTCCCTCCCCCGCTTGCGGGGGAGGGTTGGGGTGGGGGCGTCTGCACGACAGCGACTGGCGCAGGCGCTGCTGGCTTCGGCTCGGCCGTCGGAGCCGGACTGGCGGCGGGCGGTGCAGCAGCCGGCGCGGCGGCGCCTTCCACCTCAAGCTGACAGATCAGGCTGCCTTGGGAAAGCTTGTCGCCAACCTTCACCACCAGACCGCGAACGATGCCCGCTGCCGGCGCCGGCACTTCCATGGTCGCCTTGTCGGATTCCAGCACCAGCAGCACGGCGTCTTTCTCGATGGCGTCGCCATCCTTCACCAGCACTTCGATCACCGGCACATCGCTGCTGCCGCCGAGATCGGGAACCTTTACATCCTGGAGCTTGCTCATGGCGTTCAGGCCTTCCACGGAGCGACGCGCTCCGGCTTGATGCCGTAGATCTTGATCGCCTGGCTGACCCGCTCGGCCGGGATAGCGCCCTGCTCCGCCAGCGCCTTGAGCGCCTTCACGGTCACCCAGCGGCGGTCGATCTCGAAGAAGTCACGCAGCGCCGGGCGGTTGTCGCTGCGGCCGAAACCATCGGCGCCGAGCACGTGATAGGGCATGGGGATGTAGGCGCGGACTTGTTCCGGCCAGGCGCGAACCCAGTCACTGGAGGCAATGGCCGGCCCGGTCATGCCGCGCAGGCATTCGCTGACATAGGGAATGCGCGGTGCCTGCTCGGGGTGCAGCAGGTTCCAGCGCTCGCAGTCCTGCGCGTCGCGCGCCAGCTCGGTGAAGCTGGGCACGCTCCAGACATCGCTGGAAACACCCCAGTCGGCCTTGAGCAGCTCGGAAGCCGCCAGCACCTCGCGCAGCAAGGCACCGCTACCGAGCAACTGCACATGCGGGCCGCTGGGAACCCCCTCGGCCGGCTTGAGCAAGTACATGCCGCGCACGATGCCGCTCTCGGCACCGACCGGCATCGCCGGCTGCGCGTAGTTCTCGTTGTAGACCGAGAGGTAGTAGTAGACATCCTTGTGCTCGACATACATCTCGCGCATGCCGTGCTGGATCAGCACCGTCAGCTCGTAGGCGTAGGCCGGGTCATAGGCGCGGCAGTTGGGGACCAGACCGGCGTAGATGTGGCTGTGGCCGTCCTCGTGCTGCAGGCCCTCGCCATTGAGCGTGGTGCGGCCGGCGGTGGCACCCATCAGGAAGCCGCGGGTGCGCATGTCGCCCGCCGCCCAGGCGAGGTCGGCGACCCGCTGAAAGCCGAACATCGAATAGAAGATATAGAACGGCATCAGCGCCACGCCGTGGTTGGCGTAGCTGGTGCCGGCGGCGATCCAGCTCGACATCGAGCCGGCTTCGGTGATGCCCTCTTCCAGAATCTGGCCCTTGATGTCTTCCTTGTAGAAGGCGAGCTGCTCGGCGTCTTCCGGGTCGTACTTCTGGCCAACCACCGAATAGATGCCCAAGGACCGGAACATGCCCTCCATACCGAAGGTGCGCGCCTCGTCCGGCACGATCGGCACCACCCGCTTGCCGACCTTGGGGTCGCGGCACAACGTCTGCAGCAACTGCACGAAGGCCATGGTAGTGCTGATCTCGCGCTCGCCCGAGCCTTGCAGCAGCTTGTCGAAGGTTTGCAGCGCGGGAATCTCCAGCGTCTCCTCCACCACCTTGCGCGCCGGCAGCGGCCCGCCGAGGGCGGCGCGGCGCTCCTGCAGATACTTCACTTCCGGCGAATCCGGTGGCGGCCGATAGAACGGCGTGGTCGCCACCTGCTCGTCGGTGAGCGGCAACTGGAAGCGGTCGCGGAACTGCCGCAGCGCTTCCTCGCCGACTTTCTTCTGCGAGTGGGTGATGTTCTGGCCCTCGCCGGCCTCGCCCATGCCGTAACCCTTGACGGTCTTGGCGAGAATCACCGTCGGCGTGCCCGTGTGCGCACTGGCGGCGGCATAGGCGGCGTAGACCTTGTGCGGATCGTGGCCACCGCGGTTGAGCGCGCCGATCTGCTCGTCGCTCCAGGTCGCCACCATCTTTTCCAGCTCCGGATACTTCTTGAAGAAGTGCTCGCGGGTGTAGGCGCCGCCCTTGGCCTTGTAGTTCTGGTACTCGCCGTCCACGGTCTCGTTGAAGGCCTGCAACAGCTTGCCGGAGCTGTCCTGCGCGATCAGCGCATCCCAGGCGCCGCCCCAGATCAGCTTGATGACGTTCCAGCCGGCGCCGCGGAAAGCGCCTTCCAGTTCCTGGATGATCTTGCCGTTGCCACGCACCGGGCCGTCGAGGCGTTGCAGATTGCAGTTGACCACGAACACCAGGTTGTCGAGCTTCTCGCGGGCGGCGATGTCGAGCGCGCCCAGCGACTCCGGCTCGTCCATCTCGCCGTCACCGCAGAAGCACCAGACCTTGCGGCCCTCGGTGTTTGCGATGCCGCGGTTGTGCAGGTACTTCATCAGCCGCGCCTGATAGATCGCCTGTATCGGTCCTAAGCCCATCGACACCGTCGCGAACTGCCAGAAGTGCGGCATCAGCCAGGGATGCGGATAGCTCGACAGGCCCGGCGACAGCGCCTCCATGCGGAAGCGGTGCAACTGTTCCTCGTCCAGCCGGCCTTCGAGGAAGGCGCGCGCATAGAGGCCCGGCGTGCAATGGCCCTGCACGTAGATAAGGTCCTGGCCCTGCGGATGATCCGCACCTTTCCAGAAGTGATTGAAGCCGACGTCGTAGAGCGTCGCCGCCGACTGGAAGGTGGCGATATGGCCGCCGATGCCGGCGTGCTCGCGGTTGCTGTTGACCACCATCGCCAACGCGTTCCAGCGGATGATCGAGCGGATCTTCCATTCCAGCGCGTGGTCACCGGGCGAGCGCGCCTCCAGGTGCGGCGGAATGGTGTTGACGTAGGCGGTGTTCGCCGAGAACGGGATCTGGGCGCCGCTGCGGCGCGCCTTCTCGGTCAGCGTTTCCAGCAGGAAGTGCGCACGCTGCGGACCCTCGCGCTGCAGCACCGAGGCCAGCGCGTCGAGCCATTCCTGGGTTTCCAGCGGGTCGCTGTCGCCCGCCGCGTTGTTCACTGCCTGATCCTGCGCCATTACCTGGTTCTCCTCACCCGCAAATTTTGGGTTTCAATGTAGACCGGCGCCGGAACATACGTCCAATATATGAAGTAGGTGGTTGCCATCTTTATTTCATATCGCACATGGAACTGCGGCATCTGCGTTACTTCGTGGCGGTGGCCGAGCAGCAGCATTTCACGCGCGCCGCGCGAGTGCTGGGCATAGGCCAGCCGCCGCTGTCGCAGCAGATCCAGCAACTGGAGCGCGAGATCGGCACCGCGCTGTTTGTGCGCCTGCCGCGCGGAGTCGCGCTGACCCCGGCCGGCCATGCCCTGTTCGACGACGCCCAGCGCATCCTGCGCGAAGCCCAGCAGGCCACCGAGCGGGCTCGGCGGGTCGCCCGTGGCGAGCAGGGGCGTATCCGCGTCGGCATGATCAACTCCGCGCCCTTTCATCCCCTGGTGCCAAGGGTGATCCGCGAGTTCCGGCGCCGCTATCCGGAGGTGGCGCTGTCACTGGAGGAGCGCACTACGCCGGGTCTGGCGGCGGCGGTGCGCAACGAGACGGTGGACGTCGCCTTCGTGCGGCCGCTGTTGGATTCCGCCGAGGGCCTATGCACCGAGCCGGTACTGGACGAGCCGCTGGTGGTGGCCCTGCCCTCGGGCCACCCGCTGGCGCGGCGCAAGAGTCTGGAGCTGCTGGCCTTGTCGCTGGAACCCTTCGTGCTGTTCTCGCGCACGGTCGGCGCCGGCCTGCACGACGAGATCGTCCAGGCCTGCCACAGCGCCGGCTTCCGGCCACGCGTGGTGCAGGAGGCCTCGCAGGTCACCTCCATCGTCAATCTGGTGGCCTCCGGCCTGGGGGTTTCCATCGTGCCCGCCTCGATGCAGCAGATGCACATCGAGGGTGTGACCTACCGGGACATCCGTGGCGAAACGCCAAAGGCCCGGCTCAGCCTGATCTACCGGCAGAGCGATCAGGACTCGCCGCAGATCCTCAACCTGCGCAAGCTGGCCCGGCTACTGGGGCAACAGGCAGCGGACAGCGCGCGCTAAGAGCGACGCGGCCAGTCCATCGGCTGCGGGTCATAGCCCTTGCCACGCAGCCAGTCGCGCACGGCGTAGCCGGTGCCGGCCGGCCAGTAGCGGATGTCCTCGAAGGCAACGTGCTTCCAGTCCGCCAGCTCCTCGTTGAGCTTCACCGTGCCGGTGGCAGGGACGTGATAAGCGACGATCAACTGGTTGTTGCGGGTGAACTCGTAGACGCCGATGTAGTTGGCGCCCTGCGGCTGCAAGCCGAGCTCTTCCTCCACCTCGCGCTGGACGCCGATTTCCGGTGACTCGTCCCGCTCCAGGAAACCGGTGATCAGCGCATAGAAGCTGGCCGGCCAAGCAACATTGCGGGCAAGGATGATCTTGCCTTCGTGCTCGACCACGGCGGCGACCACTGGCACCGGGTTGTCCCAGTGGATGAAACCGCAGCTTGCGTCGGGACAGGCGCGGCGCAGCCGGCCGCCGTGCTCGGCATCGATCAGGGGGGAGGCGCACTGCGGGCAATAGGCATAGGGCTTCATGCCCACAGGCTAGCCGCCGGCCAGGGGCTTTGTCAGCCCGAGCGCGCGGTGCCGGTGCCGGTGCTGTTGCTAAAACAGCCCGTAGACCAGCAGTACGCCAAAGAAGCCGAGGAAGTAGCAGACCAGGGCCCAGCGGTAGCGTCGGCGCATTCCGCTCCAGCTTTCATCCAGATTGCCCATGCCTAGCCCTCAAGCCGGATCGTCGGCGGTAGCGCGAATCTGCGCCCGCCCCTGCGCTCAAGAAGCGCAAGACCGATGCCAAGGTGGCGCGGAAACCAGGGCGGGTCGCCTCGTAATTACTTGCCGATGCAGAAGCGACGGAAGATTTCGCCGAGCAGGGCATCGCTGCGCTGCTCGCCGGTGATGCGGCCCAGCGCCATCTGCGCCAGACGCAGCTCCTCGGCGGCGAGTTCGGCATGCGCAGCTTCAGTCAGCCGCTGGCGCGCCTGGGCGAGATGTGACGCTGCCTGGTCTAGGGCATCAAGGTGGCGCGCGCGCGCCAGGAACAGACCTTCGCCGACTTCGGACAAGCCCGCCTGGGCTTTCAGTGCCTGCACCAACAGGTCCAGTCCCAGACCGGCCTTCGCCGACAGTCGCAATTCCTGGCCTTCGGGGCCGGAGTGCAGGGCGGGCGCATGGCCAGCGAGATCGCACTTGTTGCGCAACAGCAGTCGCGGCAGTGCCGGCAGCCGGGTGAGCAGCGCGCGGTCGGCCTCGGTCACGCCAGCGCGATCATCGACCAGGAACAGCGCCAACTCGGCCTTTTCGAGAGCCTGCCAGGCGCGACGGATGCCTTCGCGCTCGATGGCGTCCTCAGTGTCGCGCAGGCCGGCGGTGTCGACGATGGTCAGCGGCAGGCCATCTAGCAGCAGATGCTCGCGCAGTGTGTCGCGGGTGGTGCCGGCCTGTTCCGAGACAATGGCGGCCTCGTAGCCGGCCAGCGCGTTCAGCAAGGTAGATTTGCCGACGTTGGGTTGCCCGACGATGGCCACCGTCATGCCCTCGCGCAGGCGCCGGCCCTGACCTGCCTGCTGACGGGTTTCCGCAAGTAGCGCTTCCGCCGACGCCAGGCGCTCCGCGAGACGCGCGTCGGCCAGCCAGTCGATGTCCTCGTCGGAGAAATCCAGTGCGCCTTCGACGAAGACGCGCAGCTCGGTGAGCTGATCGGCGAGCGCATGCACCCGCCGAGAGAAGGCGCCCTCCAGGGTTTTCTGCGCCGCGCGCACTGCCTGACCGGAAGCGGCGTCGATCAGGTCGGCGATGGCCTCGGCCTGGGCGAGATCGAGCCGGCCGTTGAGATAGGCGCGCTCGGAAAATTCACCGGGCTGGGCGATTCGGGCGCCGGCCACCACTGCGGCCCGCAACAGTTCCGCCAGCAACACCGGGCCCCCGTGGCCTTGCAGCTCCACCACGTCTTCACCGGTGAAGGAACGCGGGCCCGGGAAGCACAACACCAAGCCCTGGTCGAGGACCTCTCCTTGCGCATCGCGCAGGGCGCGCAAAGCTGCCTGCCGTGGCGGCGGTAAGCTGCCAGCGAGTTGGCTGGCAATCGCAAAAGCCTGCGGCCCGGACAGCCTGACGATACCCACCGCACCGCGACCCGCCGCGGTGGCGATGGCGGCGATGGTGTCGGTCATGCCCGCCACATCGCCGCCGGGTTTACTTGTGGGTCGCCGCCTTGGCGGCCAACTCGTGCTCCAGCTTGCGGGTGATGTACCACTGCTGGGCGATGCTGATGACGTTGCTGACAAACCAGTACAACACGAGGCCGGCGGGGAAGAAGGTGAAGAAGGCGCCCAGAGCGATCGGCATGAACTGCATCATGCGCTGCTGCATCGGGTCCATGGTCGCCATCTGGCCACCCAGCTTCTGCTGCAGCCACATCGAGAGGCCGAACAGCACCGGCAGCACATAGTAGGGATCGGGCGCGGAGAGATCGTTGAGCCAGAGGCCCAGCGTCGCTTGGCGCAGTTCCACCGATTCCAGCAGCACCCAGTACAGCGCGATGAACACCGGGAACTGCACCAGAATCGGCCAGCAACCGGCCAGCGGGTTGAAGCCCTCCTTGGTGTAGAGCTCCATCATCGCCTTGTTCAGGCGCTCGCGATCGCCGGCATAACGCTCGCGAATCTCGGTGATGCGCGGAGCGAATTTCTTCATCTTCGCCATCGAACGGAACTGCGCTTCTGACAACTTGTACATCACGCCCTTGACCGTCAGGGTCAGCAGGATGATGGCGATGCCCCAGTTGCCGAACAGAGCATGGAATTTCTGCAGCAGCCAGAACAGCGGCTTGGCGATCGGCGCGAGGATGCCGTAGTCCTCGGTCAGTTCCAGTCCAGGCGCCACATCATCCAGCTTGCCCTGCAGCTTGGGGCCGATGTAGAGACCCGTCTGGAAGGTCTGCTCGGCGCCAGGCGCGACGGTCTGCAGGGGGCCGTAGTACTGGCCAAGGAAACCTTTCACCGTGCTCGGCTTGCCGGAGTAGGTGGCTTTCTCGGTGGCCGGCGGGATGATGGTGGCGATGAAATAGTGCTGCAGCATCGACAGCCAACCGCCAGTCTGGGTCACCTCGAAAGGCTCCTTGCCGAGCTTCTTGAAGTCGATTTTCTTGAAGCGGTAACCACCGTCTTCCTTCTGCTCGTAGAAGCCGATACCAAGGAAGGTGTGAACGAACGGAGCTTCCGGCCCTGCGGCGCTGGGGGAGCGCTGCATGCGCGCGTAAGGCGCTGCCTGCACCGGATCGGCGCTGCCATTGCTGAGGGTCTGCAACAGTTCCACCTGATAGCTGCCACGGTGGAAGCGGTAGACCTTGCGTAGCTTCAGGCCCCCGGCACTGACGCTTTCCAGCGTCACGTCGAGACTGTCGGCGCCCGGTACCAGGCTGTAGCTCTCGGCGGCGCTGGTGAAGACCGTGCTAGCGCTCACCAGGGGCTTGTCGGCGGCGGCGAGGCCGCTCTGCAGAATGAAGAAATGCGGGTCTTCTTCGCTGATCAGCGCGAGATTGATCTCCGGCTGAGCCTTGGACACCGGATAGCCCACCAACTCGACACGACGCAGATCACCGCCGGCCAGCGAGATTTCCACATTCAGCTTGTCGGTGCTGACCTTGACGCGACCGGCGGTGGTGGTGGCCAACGGCTCGGTGACAACGGCGGGGCTGGCGGTCGAAGTAGCCTGGGTGGCCGCGGCGGCCACGGGCTGGATCGGATCTTCCTGCAACTGGGGCGCTGTCGCCGCAACCGCCGGCGTCGCAACTGCTGGGTGGTCCTTCTGCCAGGCCTGATAGGTGAAGAACAGCAGCACGCCAAAAATGGCGATGAGGAAGAAACGGCGGCTTTCCATACGGGGAGCGTGTCCTTGCGACGAGTTCTACGGGCTGCGACGGTTAAGGGACCGGATCGTAGCCGCCGGGGTTCAGAGGATGACAGCGGCAAATTCGCTTGACCGCCAGCCAACTGCCCTGGGCTGCACCATGCCTCTCCAATGCTTCAATGGCATAACTGGAGCAACTGGGAACGAACCGGCATCGCGGCGGCAGCAGCGGGCTGATCAGCCGCTGATAACCTCGGATAGGCGCGATCAGGACTTGGCGCATGTGCTGCTGAGCTTGTTCCAGAGGCGATCCACGGCGTCCACCTCGGCACCCGGCAGATCGGGTAGGGCCGCGCGCAGGAACACCACCAGATCAACGGCCTGTAAACCTTGCTG
Source organism: Nevskiaceae bacterium (assembly GCA_004297005.1). Lineage (GTDB taxonomy): Bacteria > Pseudomonadota > Gammaproteobacteria > Nevskiales > Nevskiaceae > Stagnimonas. Next base: position 113,071 of record SCVA01000015.1, on the reverse strand, counting down.
ATGCAGGCGAAACCGTTCGCGGAGCAGCCGTTTCAGCCGATTGCGCTGCACCGCCCGCTTCGCGTGCTTCTTGCCGAGCGCGAATCCAAGACGAGCGTGATCCAGGGTGTTGCTGGCGACGACTGCGCTCATTGGCCCCTGGTGCAGACGGCGCCCCTGTTTGAAGGCGCGGTCAAACTGCGCCGGCGTCAACAACCGGACGCGCTTCTGGAAGCGCGCGCGGTTCACCGGCAACTCCCGCGGCTTACGGGATGAGGCGCTTGCGGCCCTTGGCACGGCGACGCGACAGCACCAGGCGGCCACCGGCGGTAGCCATGCGGGCACGGAAGCCGTGGGTGCGCTTGCGGCGCACGGTGTGCGGTTGATAGGTGCGCTTCGACATGGAATGTCTCGAGTAGGGTCAGCAAAAAGGCCGCAGAGTCTAAGCAAGACGGCACTATTGGGCAAGTTTTAGGCGGACTAGCTGAATTAGCTCATCAAACCGCGCCAAGTATGGAATTCATTGAGCCCCTGTGTGTTTGGGGGATAGACTTGGCCGCTCTTTTGAAAGTATCTGGCGCTTCCGATGTCGGGCGATACCCTCTGGCTGGACTGTGTACGCCGATTGGAAGCGCAGCTTCCGGAAACGGATGTCAACGCGTTTCTGCGGCCCTTGCATGCGGTGCTGTCTGCCGATCAACTCACCTTGTTGGCTCCCAACCGGGTAGTCGTGGAGCGGATTCGGCGCGATTTTCTTGCTCCCATCCGCAAGACGCTTAGCGAGTTGTTGCCCTACGACCTGACCATCAATGTCACGGTCGGCGCACCCAGCGTAATTCCTCTCAGGACTGCAGCGGCGGAAAAGGCGGAGGATCCGTTACCGATCTCCAGCTTCGCGACCGGACGACTGGATCCTCGCTACACACTCGATGCTTTCATCGAAGGCAAGTCCAACTCGCAGGCCCGGGCAGCGGCCGAATACGTGGCCGGCGCTCCCGGAGGGCAGTACAACCCCTTGCTGATCTACGGCGAATCCGGTCTCGGCAAAACCCACCTGATGCACGGAGTCGGTCACGCGATCCTGGCGCGTAATCCCCGCGCCCGGGTGGTTTACATCGGCGCTGAGCAATGGCTCAACCAGTTCACCTCGGCGATCCGCCTGGGTCGGGCAGAAGAGTTCAAGAACCACTACCGCACTGCAGACGCCTTACTGATCGATGACATCCACTTCATCGCCGGCAAGGAACGCACGCAGGAGGAGTTCTTCCACACTTTCAACGCCCTGATCGAAGGTCGCAAACAGATTGTCCTCACCTGTGATCGTTATCCCAAGGAACTGGACGGACTTGATGAGCGACTGAAGACCCGTTTTGCCTGGGGGCTGTCGGTTCCGGTGGAGCAGCCGGATCTGGAAACCCGTGCGGCAATTTTGATCAGCAAGGCCGATCAGCTTGATCTTAAGCTCAAGGAAGACGTGGCTCTGCTGATCGCCCGGCGGGTACGCTCCAACGTGCGCGAACTGGAAGGGGCCCTCAATCGTCTGGCGGCGACTGCCCGTTTGACCGGCAGTCCAGTAACCGTTGAATTCGCGATGGAAAGCCTGCGCGACATGTTCGCGGTCTACGATCGCGCGGTGACGCTAGACAACATCAAGAAGGAAGTCGCGGGTTACTTCAACATCCGTCTGAATGACCTGACCTCGGTGCGTCGGACCAGATCCCTGGCCAGGCCACGACAGATCGCTATGGCCCTCGCGAAGGAACTGACTCAACACAGCTTCACTGAAATCGGCGACGCCTTCGGCAAAGATCACACGACCGTGCTTCACGCACATCGAAAGGTAGCGGAATTGCGGGAGTCCGATCCCCGGGTACGTGAGGATTACAGCAACCTCTTGCGCAAGCTCACAACCTGATGGCAAGCCTGGGGATGCTAGGCCAAGAAGTTGTGGATAAGCTTGTGGAAATACCGACTCCTGTTCTTATCCACCGGTAGTGCAAGGCTAATCGACGTGGCACAAGGAGTCGTAGCAGGACCAGGATTGTAATGTAATATTTTGATAAGTAATGATTTTTTAAACTTATCCCCAGAACAAGTGGCGCATTAATACTATTACTGTTGAGGATTTCTGTTTATGCATATTCGTCACGTCCGCAACGAACTCCTAGGGGCGCTACAGACTGTCGTTGGCGTGGTGGAACGTCGCCAAACCTTGCCCATACTGAGCAATGTCTTCCTGGAAGCCCGAGATGCCGAACTGGTCGTCCGTGCTACCGATCTCGAAATCGAGATGGAAGTCAGCACCCCGGTGCAAAACCTCAAACCCGGCAAGGTAACTGCGCCGGCACGAAAGCTGTACGACATCCTTCGTGGTTTATCCGAAGGCGCTGAAGTCAGCTTTGAAGTGGCTGAGGAAGGCCGCATGCTGGTTCGGTCCGGCAAGAGCCGGTTCACACTAGCCACCTTGGGGGCAGAGGAATTTCCGTCCTTGGCCGGTATCCAGGCCGATACTCAAGTAACCCTGACGCATAAGGCCTTGCGCAGCTTGATTGAGCGGGTTTCGTTTGCGATGGCGCAACAGGACGTCCGCTATTACCTCAACGGCATGTTGTTGCACATTGGTCCGCACTGGGTACGGGCTGTGGCAACCGATGGTCACCGCCTGGCAATGTCCGAGCTGGTTCTGGAAACCGGCGTGAAGGAAGATCTGCAGATCATCCTGCCACGCAAGGCGGTGTTGGAACTTGCGCGCCTGTTGGATGGTGGTGAAGCCGAGGTGACCTTGAGCATCGGTGGGGGTCAGATTCAGGTGCAGTTGTTGAATCTGCGCATCACTTCCAAGCTTATCGATGGCCGCTTCCCCGATTACGAGAGGGTGATTCCGGATTCCCAGGACCGACGTGTACTGGGTAATCGTGAGAAAGTGCGTGCCGCGCTTTCTCGTGCCGCCATTCTTTCCAACGAGAAGTTCCGTGGCGTGCGGCTGCAGTTGGAACCGGACCTGTTGCGTATTCAGACCCAGAACCCGGAGCGCGAAGAGGCCGAGGAAGAGGTCGAAGTCGAATTGGATGGGGAGCCGATGGAGATCGGTTTCAACGTCACCTATTTGTTGGATGCCTTGGACGCGATGAAGACCGAGAACTTTGTTCTCGAGCTGCGTGGCCCTGACGCCAGTGGCCTGCTGTTTGAAGCCGGTGAAAGCACGCATAGCAAGTACGTGGTCATGCCGATGCGGCTCTGAGCGAGCCGCACGCTTTTTCGCTCGATGCGTATCACCCGGGTCGCAGCGGAGTCGCTGCGGCGCTTCGAGCAGTTTCGTTTTGATCCACACCCCGGCATCAACATTCTTCATGGTGCCAATGCCGCAGGTAAGACTAGCGTTCTGGAGGCGGTCTATCTTGCGTCGCGAGCCAGCAGTTTTCGCGCACGGAGGCTGGAGGAGCTGATCCGGGAAGGGCAGACTTTGGCGAGGGTGCAGGTTGCCCTTGCCGAGGACGGGCCCGGGTTAGTACCGCCGACATCCTGGTCGGTGGCGGTGCAACGAGGCGAGGTGCAGGTCAGGCGGTTCGCGGAAGTCAGCAGTCGGAAGGAGCTGGCCGAGGCTGCGCCAGTGGCACTGGTTGACCGACAGCTTCATAGGGTTTTCGAAGAAGGGCCGGTATATCGCCGCCGCTATCTCGATTGGGGATTGTTCTACGTGGAACAATCATTTTTCCCGCTCTGGCGTCGGTATGAGCGGGCCTTACGACAACGCAATCAGGCCCTGCGACAACGCTTGTCTCCTGGACAGATCGCCGCTTGGGATCCGGAATTGGTGTCTGCTGGTGAGGCGCTCCAGGATCTGCGTCGTGAACACCTGGCGGTCCTGGAGAAAGAAGTACAGCTTTGGTTGGGGCGTTTGCTGGGCACTGACCGCATCGCTCTGCAACTCGCGGCGGGCTGGGACGAGGGTCTTGGGTTGCAGTCGGCGATCAGCCAGGGCTTGAGTGGTGATCGAAAGATGGGCTTCACTCACGCAGGGCCTCATCGCGCGGAACTGAAGTTGCGATTTGAACAGCGCGATGCACGCAGTTTTGTAAGCCGTGGTCAGCAGAAACTTCTGGCAGTCGCGATGATCCTGGCCCAGGCCAGCCTGGTCGCCAGAGCGCGTGAGAGCAGTCCAGTGATCCTGCTGGATGACCTGGAAGCCGAACTGTCCCAGGAGTGGCAAAAGCGGCTGCTGGCCACTTTGGCTCAGTACGCCGGACAAAGCATGGTGACGTCGCTAGAATGGCGTGTTGGCCTGATGCCTGTGGGAAATGCCAGCACAGCCTACCGCGTGTTCCACGTGGAACATGGGAATTTGAGGGTCGCGAGTTCTACCTAGGCGACGCTCCAAGTAAGCCGGAAACCAAGATGTCTGATCAAGAAAACAAGTACGACGCTTCCAGTATTCAGGCCCTGGAGGGTTTGGAAGCGGTCCGCAAGCGGCCCGGCATGTACATCGGTAACACCGACGATGGTTCCGGCTTGCACCACCTCGTATTTGAGGTCGTCGACAACTCGGTGGATGAGGCCCTGGCTGGACACTGCTCGCAGATCGATGTGGTGATGCACTCCGATGGCAGCGTGACTGTTACCGACAATGGCCGCGGCATGCCGGTGGACTTGCACCCGAAATTCAATGTTTCGGCGGCGGAAGTGATCATGACCGTCCTGCATGCGGGCGGTAAGTTCAACCAGAATTCGTACAAGGTTTCCGGTGGTCTGCATGGCGTGGGCGTCTCTGCTGTGAACGCCTTGTCCAGCCGGCTGGTGCTGAGCGTTTGGCGCGATGGCCAGGCGTTTCAGCAGGAGTATCAATGCGGCAAGCCGATGGCGCCGATGAAGACGCTGGGCCCCAGTGATCGGCGTGGCACCGAAGTGCGTTTCTGGCCGGATGCCAGCATCTTCAAGCTCACTGAATTCCACTACGACATTCTTGCGCGTCGTCTGCGCGAGCTGTCCTTCCTCAATTCCGGTGTGCGTATCCACCTGCGCGAGGAGCTGAACGCGAGAGAGGACATCTTCGAGTTCAAAGGTGGCATCCAGGCCTTTGTCGAGTTTCTCAACAAGGGAAAGACCGTCATCCATCCGACGGTGGTGCATTTCGTCAGCCAGCAAGACCGTGTATCGGTGGAAGTCGCCCTGCAGTGGAACGACAGCTACGAAGAGCGGGTGCTGTGCTTCACCAACAACATCCCGCAGCGCGACGGTGGAACGCATTTGTCCGGCTTTCGCGCCGCTTTGACCCGCTGCCTCAACGGCTATATCGAAAAGGAAGGCTTGGCCAAGAAGGAGAAGGTCGACTTCTCTGGTGAGGATTCACGCGAAGGCCTGACCGCCATCATCTCGGTGAAAGTGCCGGAGCCCCGATTCTCCAGCCAGACCAAGGACAAACTGGTCACCGAGGAAGTGTTGCCGGCGGTCACCGCCGCCATGAACGAGCACTTCGGCAACTTCCTGCTGGAAAACCCCAAGGAGTCCCGTGGCATCGCCGGCAAGATGATCGAGGCCGCCCGCGCCCGTGAAGCCGCCCGCAAGGCGCGCGACATGACCCGCCGCAAGGGCGTGCTCGACATCGCCGGTTTGCCCGGCAAGCTTGCCGACTGCCAGGAGAAGGATCCTGCCAAGTCGGAGTTGTTCCTGGTCGAGGGCGACTCCGCCGGCGGCTCCGCCAAGCAGGGTCGTGACCGTGCTTTCCAGGCCATCCTGCCGCTCAAGGGCAAGATCCTGAACGTGGAACGCGCGCGTCTGGAAAAGATGCTCAGCTCGGCCGAGGTCGGCACCCTGATCACCGCCCTGGGTTGCGGGATCGGTCGCGACGAGCTCAAGCCGGAAAACCTGCGCTACCACCGCATCATCATCATGACTGACGCCGACGTAGACGGCGCCCACATCCGCACCCTGATCCTTACCTTCTTCTACCGGCACATGCTGCCGATCCTGGAACGCGGCCACATCTACATCGCCCAGCCGCCGCTTTACAAGGTTAAGGCAGGAAAATCAGAGAGTTACGTTAAGGATGACCACGCCCTGACGCGCTGGCTGATGGGCCAGGCGCTGGACGAGGCCGAGCTGATCCCGGGCGAAGGCCTACCGGCCCTGCCGTCGGAACGCCTGAAGCGGCTGATGGAAGAGCGCGCCGCCATCGGCGACGCCCTGGCCCGCCTGGGCCGCCGTTACGACGCATTTGTGCTTGCCCGTCTGCGTGTGCATGCCCCGCTCCCGACCGACGAGGCTGGCATGGCCGGCTGGGCCGAGCGCTTCTACACCGATCTCAACAGCACCGGTGCCCTGAATGGCGCCTATTCGGTGCAGGCGCGCATGGTCAACGGCCATCCGCAGCTTATGGTGATGCGCAACCAGCACGGTGCCGAACACAGCACCCTGTTCGGGGAGGACTTCTTCACCGGTGGCGAGTACCGCCAGATCGTCGCCTTCAACGAGGCGCTGCGCGACCTGATCAAGCCAGGCGCGGTGGTGCGTCGTGGTAACCGCCAGAAGGCGGTGGAAAGCTTCGCGGAAGCCGACGACTGGCTGATGAGCGAGGCCCGCCGCGGCCTGCACATCCAGCGCTACAAAGGCCTGGGCGAGATGAACCCCGAGCAGTTGCATGAAACCACGCTGGATCCGGCCAACCGCCGTCTGGTGCAGGTCAGCATCGAGGATGCGGTCGCTGCTGACCTGATCTTCACCACGCTGATGGGCGAAGATGTCGAGCCGCGCCGCGAGTTCATCGAGAAGCACGCCCTGCTGGTCGGCAATCTCGACGTTTAGAATCGGCTTCACCGGGGTCGCGTGCTGCGCGGCCCCGGAGGCCTAAGACACAAGAGCCCCCAAGGGGCCGGATCTAATCTTGGAGGAGAACCCAATGAATCTGCCCCAGGCGGCTTGCGCCGCGCTGTCCGTGGCGCTCGCCACCATGCTCAGCTTGCTTGTCGCCTGTGGCGGCGCTGGTGACGGTGGAGACCCTAGCAGCGGAATTGGCAATGAAACCGGCGCCAAGCAGGCCTGGTTCAATTACCAGCGCGCCGACGAGGCCCCGGGCACGGTCTCCCAGACCGGCTTGAAGATCACCCTGCGCGACGGTGTGCAGCTATCCGCTTCGGTGGCGCTGCCGGCCGACGCCAACGGCGAGGCGCTGCCCGGGCCGTTCCCGGTCATCCTGACGCAGACCGGCTACAACAAGAGCATTCCGGCGATCCCCGCCAGCAACGCCTTCCTGGTCCGCCATGGCTACGCGCATCTCAGCGTCGATGTGCGCGGTACCGGCATGTCCGGCGGAACCTGGGAGGCCTTCGGCGAGAACGAACAGGGCGACTACCTGGAGGTGATCGACTGGGCTGCCAAGCAGAGTTGGAGCAACGGCCAGGTCGGCACCTGGGGCGCCTCGTTCATGGCCATCACCCAGTTGTTCACTGCCGCGCATCAGCACCCGGCGCACAAGGCGGTGTTCGCCATCGTGCCGATGGGCGACGCCTACCGCGACATCGTGTTCAGCGGCGGCCAGGTCAACATCGGTTTCATCCCGCTCTGGATGGGACTGGTCACGGGGCTCGGCCTGTTGCCGGTGGAGCCGGACCCACAGTTGCCCCTGGTGCTGGCCGAGCATCTGCTGGGCGCCCTGACCCAGTTCCAGGTGCCGGTCATCGCCCAGGCGGCGGTCGGTTCGGGTGGGCAGAACTATGACAGCGATTTCTGGCGCATCCGTTCGCCGCTGGAGTACACCGACCGTATCCGGGTGCCGACCTTCGTTGTCGGCGGTCTCAACGATATCTTCCAGCGTGGCGAGCCCCTGCTGTACGAGGCGCTCAAGGGCCACACCACCAGCAAGCTGCTGATTGGTCCCTGGCAGCATGTGGGTGGGTCGATGGGCGAGGGCCTGCCGCGCGACAACGTGCCCGATCTCGACTCCATTGCCTTGATGTGGTTCGACCGCTACCTGAAGGGCATGGGCAACCAGGCCGAGAGCGTGCCCAACGTCACCCAGTATCTCTGGGGCGAGGAGCGCTACAGCACCGCCGCCGACTGGCCGCATCCGCAGGCTCGCCCCGAGCGCTGGTATCTGCGCGGGGACCAGAGCCTCAGCAAGACCGGGCCGGCGGCTGATGAGGCCAGCCGCGTGGCTCTGCAGCAGCCGGTCAACGGCCTCTGCTCCACCAGTACCTCGCAGTGGACTGCCGGCCTGCTCGGCGCGACGCAACTGCCCTGCTTCAGCGACAACCGCTTGAACGAGGCCCTGCTGGAGCTGAGCTACACCAGCGAGCCAATGGCCGAGGACTATTACTTCAATGGCCCGATCCAGGCCGACCTCTGGGTGTCGTCCACCGGCACCGACGCCGGCGTGCTGGTGCGGGTCACCGAGGTGACCGCGGACGGCGTCTCTCACGAGCGCAGCAACGGCATCCTCACCGCTTCCTTCCGCGCCACCGATGAAGCCCGCTCGCGCAAGCTGGCTGGGCAGATGATCCAGCCCTGGCATGCCTACACCGAGGCCTCGCGCCAGCCGCTGGTGGCCGGCGAGCCGACACTGCTGCCGATCGAGGTGTTCCCCACCAGCGTGGTGATCAAGAAGGGCAACCGCCTGCGCATCACCGTCAGCGGCAGCGATTTTCCGCACGGTCTGCCGCCGGTCACTGATCTGGTTGACCAGGCGCTGGGCCTGATCACCTTCTACAGCGACGCCGCTCACCCCTCCAGCGTGCTGCTGCCGGCGGTGCCGGTAGGTGCCATCACCAGTCCCTGAGCGGGCGCCTCCGCCACCCGGGATTGCCGGCGTTTCCAACCTCCGTGGTCTGCGGCGCATCCATAGGCCGCAGTCGTTCAGGAGGAGAGACACCGATGAAAAGGAATTTGCGGAAGCTGTGCCTCGGACACAACCACTCGACGGCCAGTCGAGTGCTGGAAACCATCAACACCGGCGTGGTTGCCGCCGCGATGCTGGCCTGCACCGCGCTGGCCTTAGTCGCGCCAACACCGGGCGTTCCCGGCAAGTCCGCTGACCGGATCGCGGTAGTGGAGCTGGAGGGCCTGGTGGTCACACCCGACGGCAGCTACGGGGCCAAGGCCTGGGCGGCACGGCAACTGGCGCGGCGCGCAAGCATGCCCTTGGCGCTGAGCCGGCCGCTGCCGCAGCGTCAGTGCCGATTGCCCTCGGCACCGGTCCAGCCGCGGACCCAGACCTGTTAGCGGCGCGACGGCGCGTCCTCGCTCGCGTGGCGGCCCGCCAGCAAGGCGGCGCCGAGGATGCATAGCCCACCTGCCAGCAGCGTCGCTCCCGGCGGCTCGTGCAACAGCCCCCAGGCCAGCAGCACCGCGTAGGGCACCTCCAGACTGGCCACCAGCGCCACCGTCGAGGTCGGCAAGCGCTGTAGAGCCAGCAGCAGGGCCAGGTGCGGCAAGGCGGTGAACAGACTGCCGAACAGCAGCAGCCAGGCCCAGGTCGATGCATCCAGATCCAGACCCCGCAAGCTGGGCAGTCCGGCCAGCGCCACTACCGCGAACTGCGTGCCAGCCAGTCCCAGACCCGGCGCCTGCGCCAGCCGCTCGCGCACCAGCAGGTTGCGCAGGGCATAGAGCAGCGCGGCCAGCAGGGCCAGTCCGGCGGCCAGCGGCGCCGGGTCCTGGTCGCCGAACCGCGGCAACAACACCAGCGCCACGCCGGCGCTCACCGCCGCCGCTGCCAACAGCGCCTGCGCCGCCGGGCGCCGCCGGTGCAGCCAGGCCTCCAGCAACACGGTCATGGCCGGCGAGCTGTAGACCAGCACCACCGCCAGCCCCACGCCGCCGCGCTGGATGGCCTCGTAATAGGCCCACCAGTGGCCACCCAGCAGCAGTCCACTGAGCAGCAGCCAGCGCTTGCCGGCTCCCGTCAGCCAGGCCCAGGAGGTTCGCCGCGCCACGGCCAGACTCAGCAGCAGCAGGGCGGCGATGGCCGTCCGCAGGCTGACCAGTTGCTCGGAGGGCAAAGGGATCAAGCGTGGGAACAAGGCTGTGCCTCCCAGCAACAGCGCCGCGCCGTGGGCATACCAGAGGGCGCGACGGGAGGCGGAAGAAAGCGGCATGCACAGGGCCTTGGGGGACGGCGGCGATGGTAGCCGAGCGCCTCGCCAGCAGAGCGAGCGTGGCTGGCGACATAATGCGCTGGAGCCCGCAGGGAGCGGTCCATGAAGACAGTCGCGCTCTACCACCTCAAGGGCGGTGTCGGTAAAACCGCCGCCGCGGTGAATCTCGCCACGCTGGCCGCCAGTTCCGGCTTGCCGACGCTGCTCTGGGATCTCGATCCCCAGGGCGCCGCCAGTTGGACGCTGCGTGCCGAGGCGCCGGAAGCGGCCAAGCCGAAATCGCTATGGACCGGTGGCGCGCCCATCGGCCAGTGGGTTCAGGAAACCGCCTGGCCGAACCTGTCGCTGATCCCCGCCGATCTCGCCAGCCGTCATCTCGACACCTGGCTGCGCAAGGACGGCCGCGACACCCTGGCGACCCTGCTGGAGCCGCTTTCAGAGAGCTACTCGCTATGCGTGCTCGACTGTCCGCCCAGCCTCTCGCATCTGGCCGACAACATCTTCACCGCCGCCGATCGCGTGCTGGTGCCAACCGTACCCACGCACCTCTCGCTGCGCGCGCTCAAGCAGGTACTCGACTACTTCACCGAACACGATTTCCCCAAGGCCAAGCTGCGAGGCTTCTGGTCTCTGGCCGATCGCCGGCGCGGCCTGCACCGGGCTCTGATTGAGCAGCCGCCCAAGACCATGCCCAGGCCCTACAAGGCGGTGATCCCCTATGCCTCGGGCGTGGAGAAAATGGGCGAGCACCGCGCGCCCATCGAGGACTACGCCAGTAGCCACCCGGCCGCTGAGGCCTACCGGCTGCTGTGGAAGGAGCTGAAGGCCGATCTCAAGCCTTGAGGAGCACCGCCGGGGCAGCGCCGACTTACTCAGCCGGTGTAGCGCTCCACCAGCCCCTGCACCGGCGCCAGTAGCGCCAGCAGCTCGTCGTGGTGATCGGCGGTGACGGTGACGTGCCCAATCTTGCGCTGCGGCTTGGGTGTCTTGCCGTAGAGGTGGACATGCACGCCGGGCAAGGCGGTCAGCTCGGCGACCGGCGGCGCGTCGCCGATCAGGTTCACCATCGCCGAAGCCCCGCGCAGCCGGGTGCCACCCAGCGGTAGCCCGGCCACCGCGCGCAAGTGATTCTCGAACTGCGAGCACTCGGCGCCCTCGATGCTCCAGTGTCCGGAGTTGTGCACGCGCGGGGCGATCTCGTTGGCCAGCAGGCGGCCGCCGGCGACGAAGAACTCGAAGGCCAGCACGCCGACATAGTCGAGGTGCTCGGCGACCCGGCGAGCGTAGTCCTCGCCCTCGCGCTGCAGCGGATCGGCGAGCGTCGGGATCGCGGTGCGCAGGATGCCGTCGCGGTGGACGTTCGCCACCAGCGGGTAGAAGCGCATCTGGCCGTCCTGTGCGCGCACCGCCAGGCAACTGACCTCCCGCTCGAAGGGGATGAACTGCTCGAGGATCAGCGGCTGCGAACCCAGGCGCGCCCAGGCGGCCTCCAGCTCGTTCTCGCTGCGCAGCACCGCCTGGCCCTTGCCGTCATAGCCCATGCGCCGGGTCTTGAGCACCGCCGGCAGACCGAGCTGGCGCACTGCTTGGCGCAGGCCTTCCAGCGAGCTGATCGCGGCGTGCGCCGGCACCGGGATGCCCAGGCGCTGGAACAACTGCTTCTCGTGCAGACGGTCCTGGCCAGCGGTGAGCGCCGCCGGCGAGGGATGCAGGGGAATGCGGCTGGCCACAAAGCCGGCGCTTTCGGCGCTGACGTTCTCGAATTCAAAGGTGGCGACGTCGACGCTGACGCAGAACTCGGTCAGCGCCCGCTCATCGTCGAACCCGGCCTGGATGTGGCTGCCCAGCGGCGCCGCGCAGGCCTCGGTGGCGGGATCGAGAAAGACGAAGTCGAGGTTGAGCGGATAGCCCGCCAGCGCCAGCATCCGGCCCAACTGGCCGGCGCCCAGAATGCCGATCTTCATACGACCCCAGGCAGTTCCAGCGGTGCGTCTTCCAGCACCTTGCGGGTTTGGGCGGCGCGGTAGGCGTCCAGGCGTTCGGCCAGGGCGGCGTCCTCGTTGGCGAGGATGGCGGCGGCCAGCAGCGCGGCATTGGTGGCGCCGGCGCGGCCGATGGCCAGGGTGCCGACCGGGATGCCGGCTGGCATCTGCACGATGGAGAGCAGCGAGTCCTGGCCGTTGAGCGCCTTGCTCTGCACCGGCACGCCCAGCACCGGCAGCCGGGTCTTGGCGGCGCACATGCCTGGCAGGTGGGCGGCGCCGCCAGCGCCGGCGATGATCACCTTCAGCCCGCGGCCGACGGCTGCTTCGGCGTAGTCGAACAGGAGATCGGGCGTGCGGTGCGCGGAGACCACGCGAGCCTCGTGCGGCACGCCGAGATCGACCAGCGTCTGCACGGCGTGCTGCATGGTCTCCCAGTCCGAGCGGGAGCCCATGATCACACCGACGAGGGGTTTAGCGGAGGCGCTGTGGCGCGGACTTTCCGGCACGAGGTTTCCGTTGTTTGGCGGGAAAGTGCCCAATTCTGCCATCCTGCGCGGCAGGCTGCATGTTTTGCCGTTCGACGGCGTGGCGGCTGCCGAGTCTAGGAAGGACAATAAGAAAATGATCGACAGCCCCAACCAGGCTTCCCTACGGGACGCCGCCCTGTTCCACCTGGCGTTCTTCGCCCTGGCCCTGCCGCTGACCTTGAGCCTTGAGGGCCACGATCTGGGTCGCGCGCTGATCTGGCTGGCGGCGCTCTACAACCTGGCGCTGCCGCTGGCGGCGCGCTGGCGCCGGCACCCGCAGTGGTATGTGCTGTGGACCTTCCTGCTGCCGCTGTCGCTGACCCTGCCGGCCGCCGACTGGCTGCTGGTCAAGCGCCTGGGCACCCTGGTGTTCCCGAACTACGGCGTGCCCAAGCTCGCCAATGTGGTGCCGGTTTACTTCGCCGGCATGTGGATCATGCTGCTCTGGCCGATCACGCTCTACGCGGCGGCGGTACAGCGCGGCTGGTCCTATTTGTTCGCCGGTGTCACCGGGCTGCTGCTGTTCCTGCTGGCGGAATGGGCCGCGCCCGGTCTGGGCCTCTGGCATCCCCAGAACGTGCTCACCGTCGGTGGCGTCGCGCTCTATCCGCTGGTCCCGGAAGCCCTGCTGGCGGTCGCCGCGCTGTGGATGTGGCGGGTCACCGCCGAGGCGCCGCGCTGGCAGAAGATCGTCGGCGCGCTGGCGGTGACGGTGTTCTACGCCGGCGCGTTGTCGCTGTTCCTGCTTTGGATCAAGTAAGGCGCCCAAGCTCCGTTTGATCCGAGCGCGCGCCGCGTAGCAGCGCCCCTCCGCGGCCTCTCGACTTTCTGGAATACCCCGCGGTGTGCGGGGTGCAGTCCTCAGTCAGATCGGGATTCCCGCCCAGGCGGGAATGACCGCAGCGCGCGCCGAAACAACCCGGCGCTAGTTCGACCCGAGCAAGTCGAACTCGACCGTGACGCTGGCGTTGGCGCGGATCTGGCCACCGGCGAAGCCCATCTGCTCGTTGCCGGACATCTCCGGCGCGGCATCGGCGCGCATCGCCATGGCTTTCACCATCGGCACTGGCGGCGGCAGCGGCTGGCTGCCGCCGGCGACGACATTGCGGGCCGCGCCCAGCTTCAGTCCCAGGGTCTCGGCCAGCACCTGCGCCTGCGCCTGGGCGTCGGCGGCGGCGCGCGCCAGGGCGCTGCGCTCGATCTCCTTGAGCTTCGAGGACTCCAGTACCGGCGGGTTGACCTGGTTGACCCCCACCTTGGTGGCGCGCAGCAGGGCGTCGCCAAGCTGGTCGAGCTTGCGCACCGTCACCTCGATCTGGCGCCGCGCCAGATAGCCGCGGAAGCGCTGCTGGTTGTCGATCCAGTCGTATTCCGGGTTCACCGAGTAGCCGGCGGTGTTGATGTCCTCGTCCTTGAAGCCCAGGGTCTTGAGCTCGGCCAGATAGGCACGCACCACCTTGTTGACCTCGGCCTCGGCGAGCCGCAGATCGAGATTGCGCGCCTCCACCGCCATCGACAGCCGCGCCCGGTCGGGCAGGCCGCTGGCCTCGCCCTGGCCGCTGACGGTAACCACCCGCGCCGCCGGCGCTGGCGGCTGGGCCTGGGCGAGAGAGGCGGCGGTGAGCAGCGCGAGGGCGGGCAGCAGCAAGGCAGGACGCATGGGGACTCCCAGGGAGGACGGACAGGATCGGTGCCGCAGGCTAGGTGAATAGTGTGAACCCTGACTTAAACGTTTGAACTAACCGCGGTCACCGGCCGCGCCGGTCTGGCTGGCGACCGCGCTACGCAGATCGACCACCTTCACTGTCGCGCCGTCGGACAGCGTTTCACCGCCGCGGATGACCACCTCGTCGTCCGGCGCCAGCGCGCCCTCCACCGCCACATAGGCGCCGTCGGCCACGCCCAGGCGCACCGGGATACGCTCGGCGACACGTGTCTGTTGCGGGCCGTCCTTGAGGCGGAACACGGCATTGCCTTCGGCGCGGATCACCACCGCGTCACGTGGCACCACCAGGGCGTTGCGCGAGGCTTCCAGCGGCAGCTCGACGCGCAGGGTCTCACCCACCGGTGGTTGCGGCTTGAGGCTGGCGACATCCACCAGGGCCTCGAAGGACTGCGAGCGCGCGTCGCCCACCGGCACCACCGCCCGCACCTTGCCGGCGCTGGCCACGCCGGCGGCGCTCAGCACCCGCACCTCGGTGCCGCTATGGATCGCCCGCACATGGCGCAGCGGCAGGAACAGCCGCAGCTCCAGATTGCCGGTATCGGCGAAACGCGCGATCACCTCGCCACGCGCCGCCTCCTCGCCGGCGCGCTTGATGCGCTCGCTGACCACGCCGGCGACCGGGGCACGCAGCACCGCGCGGCTCAGGCGCTCCTGGGTCTGGCGCAGGCTCACGCGGGCGATTTCCAGATCGCCCTTGGCAAGATCGCGGGTGTCCTCGGCCTGGTTGAGCTGCACCCGCGAGATCGCGGTGCCAGCGGCGCGCAGACGCTCGGCCTCGCGCTCGGCGGCCTTCACCGCCACCTCGCCGCGGGTGACCCGCGCCTGTTGCTCGGCGCGCTGCAATTGCAGCTCCTCGATGTCGAAGCGCGCCACCACGTCGCCCGCCTTCACCGCGGTGCCGGGTTCCGCCACCCACAGCAGGCGGCCGGCGACCGGCGCGGCGAGGTCGGCAGCAGCGCGCGACTGCACCACCCCGGTGACGGTGACGCTGGGCGCGATGGCGCGCAGCTCGGCGCGCGACACCCGCACCGCGGAAGGCGCGGGGCCGCCCTGGGCAAAGGCCGGGGCGGACAGGACCAACAAGGAGAGGAGCAGGACGCGGTTCATGGTTTGAGCCTCGAAGAATCGGATGAAACCTTCCCTCTCCCACCAGGGGAGAGAGGCGCAATGCGTATTCATTTGCCGTAGGCCTCCAGGTCGCTGATTGGCGCCTGGGCTGGCTGTGCCACCGGCTTGCGCGCTTCGCCGATGCGCAGCAGCGCCGGCATCAGGAACCAGGTGAACAGGGTGCCGATCACCATGCCGCCAGAGACCACCGCCGCCAGGCCACGGTACACCGCGCTGCCCAGGCCGGGCATCAGGATCAGCGGCAGCATGCCCAGCACCGCGGTCAGGGTGGACAGCACGATAGGCCGGGCCCGGGTTTCCAGGGCCTGTTGCACAGCGTCGCGACGCGACATGCCGGCGTGCTCGCGGGCGCGGGTCTGATCCACCAGCAGGATCGCGGCATTGACCACCAGGCCGAGCAGGATGATGAAGCCGATCATGGTCAGGAGATCCAGGGCCTGGAAGCTGAACAGCCCCAGCAGGCGCAGCGCGGCGATGCCGCCGGCGGTGCTGACCGGGATCACCAGCATCACCAGCAGGGAATCCCAGACCGAGCGGAACAGCGCCGCCATCAGCGCGAACAGGATCAGCAGCGCCAGCGCGAAGTTGTTGGCCATCGCCTTCAGCGCCTCCTGCAGGTCGTTGGCGGAGCCGGCGTAGGTGAGCTGGGCGTTTTCCGGCAGCACCGCCCGCACCTTGGGCTCCACCTGCTCGCGGATGCGCTGGATCGCCTCGTCCAGGCTCATGTCCTCCGGCGGCTCGAAGCCGACGGTGATGGTGCGGCGGCCGTTGATGCGCGCCAGCTCCGAAGGCCCGACGGTGGTCTGGATGCGGGTCAGCTCGCCGACGGTCTGGATGCCGGCCTTCGGCGTCATCAGCGGCAGCTCGGCCAGTTGCTCGGGGTTGGTCCACTCGCTGCCCTTGAGGATGATGTCCAGGCGCTCGTTGCCGTCGAAGTACTCGCCGGCCCATAGCCCGCCGGTGTAGGCGCGCAGGCTGCGCGACACCGTGTTGCGGTCCAGGCCGGCGCGGCTGATGCGCCACTCGTCGGGCTTGAGCTGCAATTCCGGCTGGCTGAACTCCAGCGGCGGATAGGGCTGCGGGAAGGTATCGGGGATGGCCTTGGGGATTTCCTGTTCGGCCACCTTTGCGGCCGCCATCAGGCCTTCCAGCTCCGGGCCTTGCAGCCAGAGCCGGATTTCGCGGGCGTTGTTGCCATCCACGCTCAGCAGCGAGCCGCGGTTGGCGAAGGCGGCGGTGTCGGGCAGTCCGGCGAGGATCTCCTCCTTGAGCAGCTTCACCACCTCCTGCGTCTTCTCCGGGTCGCGGGCGTAGGCCACCACCACACCCTGGCCGCCGCCGGCGAAGGCCGAGAAGTTGTAGTACTTGATCGCCGGCTCTTTCTTGCCTTCGTAGTAGGGCTGTAGGCGGCCGATCACCACCGGCGCTACCTCGCGCTTGAAGGTTTCCAGATTGCCGCCCGGCGGCAGGCGGAAATTGCCCCAGACGTTCTCGGTGGGCGCCACCGGCAGGTAGTCGGGCTTGGGCCGCATCAGCAGGGTGAAGGCGGTCGCACCCACGACCAGCGCGGCGATCCAGGCGGCGCGCGCCGCCGGCGCCTCGGTGGCGCGCATCGCCAGCCGCGCCATCGCCTGCCACCAGTGGCCGTGGCTATCGGCCGGAATGCCGCGCGCCAGCGCCCAGCGGTTGGCGGCCGGGATCACCGTCATCGCCACCAGCAGCGAGGCGGCGTGGCTGACGCTCATGGTGATCGCCAGATCCTTGAAGAGCTGGCCCTCCAGCCCTTCCATGAACAGCACCGGCAGGAAGATCGCGACGCTGGTGAGCATCGAGGCGAACAGCGCCGGGATCACCTCGCGGGCGCCGTCGAGCGTGGCATCCCAGGCGCTTTTGCCCTCCTGCACGTAGCGCAGGATGTTGCCCTGCACGATCAGCGCGGCGTCGATGACGATGCCGGTACTGAAGGCCAGGCCGGCCAGCGAGATGACGTTGAGCGTGCGCTCCAGCGCATGCAGGGTGATGACCGCGAAAGCTAGCGACAGCGGGATGGTCGCCGCCAGTACCACCAGGGCGCGCGGCCCGCGCAGGAAGTACCAGAGGCCGCCGACCGCCAGCAGGATGCCGATGATCAGGCTCTCCTGCACGAAGCCCACCGCGCGGCGCACGTAGACGCTGGCGTCCCAGGACAGGTCCATCACCAGCTTTTCCTGCGCCAGCGGCCCGGCGTTGAGCTCGGCGATGGCCTCCTTGATGCCGTCGAGCAGGCCGACGATGTTCGATTCCGAGGTGCGGTTGACGGTGATGTAGTAGCCCGGCACGCCGTTGCGGTAGGTGAAGGCGCGGGCGTCCTGGTAGGCGATCTGGATGTCGGCGACCTCGCGCAGGTACAGCGGCCGCTCGCCGTCATTGCCCAGCAGGCCGCCGCCGCCGCCGCTCCAGCCGACGATCAGCTCGCCCAACTGGCTCACCGGCTCCTTGCCGGTGAAACGCACGGTGAACTGCCGGCGGCCGACATTGGCGAAGCCGGCGGAGACATCGCGGGCGCCGGCCACCAGCTCGGCCAGACGCGAGGGCGTCAGCCCCAGCGCCGCCAGCCGGTGCGGGTCGAAGGACACTCGCACCTCGCGCGGCCGCCCGCCTTCGAGGTTGACCCGGGAGACGCCGGGCACCCGCGCCAGCCGTGGCTCGACCACCTCCTCCATCAGCTTCTGGTAGACCGAGGCCGGGTCCTGCACCGGGTTGCCGGGCAGCGGCCGCACCAGCATCGAGGCGGCGTTCGCGCCCTGCCAGTTGTCGCCGGCGAACACCTGCGGCTCGTCGGCGTCCGGCGGCAGGCTGGGCAGGGTATTGAGGCGGCTGACCACGTCCAGCATCACCCGGGTCATGTCGGTGCCGATGCCGAAGGTCAGCGCCACGCCGCCAAAGCCGCGGCCGGCGTTGGCGCGCATCTCCTTCATGCCCGGCAGGCCGCGCATGGCCTCCTCGATGGGCTCGATCAGCGCCTCTTCCAGCTCGCTGGGTGCGGCCTCGCGCCAGCCGACCTGGATGAACAACTGCGGCTGCTGGGTGTCGGGCAGCAACTGGATCGGCAGCCTTGCCATCGCGATCCAGCCGAACAGCAGGACCAGCAAGGCGGCCGCGATCACGGCCGCCGGATTGTTGATGGAAAATTTTTCCAGGCGCATGTGTTTTCTCCCCTCCGGGGGCCGCGGTCGCCGACGAAAAGGCGCAGCAATCCTGGGCTTCGATACGCGACCGCCGCCGGGGGTTTAAGATGCGCGCCCGAAAAGTTTTCTTCTGGGTGGTCAGCAGCCGTGCAGGGTCAGGAAGAAGTCACCCTCAGCCGCGACGTCATCGGTGTCCTGATTCCCCAGGGCACCAAGGTGGAGTTGCCGGAAGGCGCCGTGGGCGTCATTACCCAGGCCCTGGGCGGTAGCTATACCGTGCAGGTGCAGGGGCATCTGTTCCGTCTCGACGGGCAGGACGCCGACGCCATCGGCAAGCCCAAGCCGGCGCAGCTCGAGTTGCCGGAAAACCCCACCGACAAGGAAATCGAGCAGGCGGTCTGGGGTCAGTTGAAGACCGTCTACGACCCCGAAATCCCCATCGACATCGTCAATCTCGGCCTGGTCTACGACTGCCATGTGCTGCCCGGGGCCAGCGAAGAGCAGCGCAAGGCCAGCATCCGCATGACCCTGACCGCGCCGGGCTGCGGCATGGGCGACATCCTGGTGGCCGACGTGAAGACCAAGGTCGCCTCGGTGCCGAAGATCGCCGAGGTGGAGGTGGAGCTGACCTTCGACCCGCCCTGGACTCGCGACATGATGAGCGAAGAAGCTCAGCTCACCGCCGGGTTCATGTGAGAGCTTGTGAATAAACCTACTGCGCTGGGCCGCTGCGTGTTTGGCTTAAGCCGTACTGCCACTGGCAGCACGGCCCATCGGCCAAACACCATGCGCTGCTCGCAATCCTCACGTACTTGAGTACGCTGCGGTGCGCTGGCCGAACCTTTAGTCGGTTCGGCTCCTTGCATCGGCCCATGCTCGCTACGGTTTATCCACAAGCTCTTGGCGTATACGTATGAGCGACACCACCACCCGCCACATCCGCATCCGCGTGCAGCCGGAATACCTGCCGGCGCAGTCCATGCCGCAGGTGCAGCGCTGGCTGTTCGCCTACCACGTCCGTATCGAAAACCTCGGCAGCTACGCGGTGCAGCTGCTGAACCGCCACTGGGTCATCACCAATGGCGAGGGCGAAGTCGACGAGGTGCGCGGCCCGGGCGTGGTTGGCCAGCAGCCGCTGCTGCAACCGGGCGAGAGCTTCAGCTACACCAGCGGCTGCCCGCTGGATACGCCGGTGGGCACCATGCACGGCGAGTACGAGATGCTGATCCCCGCCAGCGGCGAGCGTTTCGAGGCCCTGATCGCCCCTTTCCGCCTGGCCGTTCCGGGCGCGCTCAACTAGCGCGGCGCCCGCGGCCCAGCTAGCGGCCGTTGCTGGTGATCGACGGATCCAACCGGCTCAGAGCCCGGCCGACATCGGTCTCGCCGGTGGTCTGCAAGTCCTCACGGTCGTAGACCCGTCCCGCACCGGCGACGGTCGGGCACTCGCCCTTGGCGTCGCGCTGAGGCCGGATGCGCGACCCGGTCGGGCTATCGCAGCGTTCGAGCTTGGGCTTGGATTCGGCTTGGGCCTGGGCCTCCTCGGCCTGGGCCGGCAGCCAGCCCGGCAGGGTCAGCAGGGCGGCGAGCGTCATGGCAAAACGGATGTGGCGCATGAGGGACTCCGTAGGCGATGGGGACGCTCCTAGGACCGCCGCATCCGCCAGGCCGTTCCGTACTCGTTTTTCAGGTAGCGCAAAAATGCCGCCAGCACGCCGCGCTCGAGGTTCAGCGGCTTGCCGTCGGCCAGGTCTTCGATCTGCGCGTAGTACCAGCCCATCTGGCCCAGCAGGTTGATCAGCTTGACCACGAAGTTGCCGGAGCTGGGCGCGAACATGCCGCCGCCCAGCTTCAGGCTCTTCTCGAAGGCCGGCGCCTCCAGGCTGGCGCCGCTGAGCAGGCGCTTGGGCAGGTCGGGCTCGGTGCACAAAGGCCGGGCCAGGCCGATCACGTCGATGTCGCCGCTTTCCAGCGCCGCCTCCATGGCCTCGCGGTGGCGGAAGCCGCCGGGCATCAGGATCGGCATGGCCGCGACCTTGCGGATCGCCGCCGCGTACTCGAGGAAGTAGGCCTCGCGCTGCTGGGTGCTCTGGCGCATCGGCCTGGCGTCTTCGGCGCGGCCCTCGTAGCCGAGCAGCTTGGGCTGCTCGTAGGTGCCGCCGGAAATCTCCAGCAGATCGACGCTCTCGGCATTGAGCCACTGCACCAGTTGCAGGCAGTCGCTGAACTCGAAGCCGCCCTTGCGGAAGTCGTCGGAATTGAGCTTCACCGACAGCGGAAAGTCCGGCCCCACCGCCTTGCGCACCGCGCGCAGGGTTTCCAGCAGGAAGCGCGCGCGGTTTTCCAGCGAGCCGCCCCAGGCGTCCTGGCGCTGGTTGGTGACCGGCGAGAGGAAGCTCGACAGCAGATAGCCGTGCGCCGAATGCACCTGTACGCCGGTGAAGCCGGTGTCGCGCGCCACCCTTGCCGCCGCCGCGAAGCGCTGGATGAAGTCGAGGATCTCCGGCTCGGTCAGCGCGCGCGGCCGGCGGTAGTTGCCCATCAGGTCGAGCTGCACCTCCGAGGGCGCCAGCGGCTGCTTGGCTACGTACCAGGGCGACTGCCGGCCGGCGTGGCTGATCTGCATCCACAGATGGTTGCCGGCGACGGTGCCGGCCTGCGCCCAGGCGCGCAGGCGCTCGTAACCCTCGTGGCCGGGCCGGTAGGCCGAGGCCGGGTCGATGGCGACATTGCCCGGCCGCTCCATCACCCGGTTGTCGATCATCACATTGCCGGTGATGAGCAGGCCGGCGCCGCCCTCGCTCCACTGCCGGTAGAGCCGGTTGTGGCGCTCGCTGGCGTAGAGCCGGGGGTCGGACAGGCCCTCGGTCATCGCCGACTTGCACAGACGGTTGGGCAGTTGAGCGCCGCAGGGCAGGCTCAGGGTTTGCGCGAGTCGCGTCATCGTTGGTTTCTCCTGGGACGCGGCGACGCTAACGCAGTTCGGCGCTGACGAGAAAGGGCGGCGCCGTCAGCGCTGGCAGCGCGGGCAATAGCAACTCTGGCGATTGCCCAGACGCAGGCTCTTGATGGCAGTGCCGCAGACCCGGCAGGCCTCGCCTTCGCGGCCGTACACGTAGAGATCCTGCTGGAAGTAGCCGGAGCGGCCGTCGGCGCCGGCGAAGTCGCGCAGGGTGGTGCCGCCCTGCTCGACCGCCTCGGCTAGCACCTCGCGCACCCGCTCGGCCAGACGCGCGTATTCGGCGCGCGTGAGCTTGCCGGCCGGCCGGGTCGGACGGATGCCGGCGCGGAACAGGCTCTCCGCCGCGTAGATGTTGCCGGCGCCGACCACCACGCCGCCGTCCATCAGGAAGGTTTTCACCGCCGCGCTCTTGCCGCGCGAGCGCTGGAACAGATAGTCGCCGTGGAAGTCGGCGGAGAACGGCTCCGGCCCCATCGTCTCCATCAAGGGATGCGCGCCCTGCGCCGCCGGCCAGGGCAGCACCGCGCCGAAGCGGCGCGGGTCGTGGTAGCGCAGCACCAGGCCGCCTTCCAGCTCCAGATCGAGATGGTCGTGCTTGCGCAGCGGCACGTCTCTGGCGACGACCAGCAGGCGCCCGGACATGCCCAGATGCACGATCAGCCGATCCGGCGGCGCGCCCGGCTCGCCCTCCAGCAGCAGCAGCAGGTACTTGCCCCGGCGGTCGGTGCCGACGATGCGGCGGCCGGCGACCCAGGCCGCGAAGTCCGGCGGCACCGGCCAGCGCAGCCGCGGTTCGCGCACCAGCGCGCGCAGGATGCGCTGACCAAGCACATGCGGCTCCACACCGCGGCGGACGGTTTCGACTTCGGGCAATTCGGGCATGGCGGCGATTTTAGTGGTGCGCTGCTAGGCTGCGCGCCATGAATCCCAGCCCCACCGACGATCAAGCCGCCATCGCCGCCACCCGCCTCTGGCTGGAGCGCGCGGTGATCGGGCTCAACCTCTGCCCTTTCGCCAAGGCCGCCTACGTGAAGCAGCGCGTGCACATCGCGGTAAGCGCCGCGACCACGCCGGAGGAGCTGTTGGTGGATCTGGCCCGCGAGCTGGAAGACCTGCGCGACGCCGACCCCGCCGAACGCGAGACCAGCCTGCTGGTGCATCCGCAGGTGTTGCAGGACTTCTACGACTACAACGACTTTCTCGACACCGCCGACGCCGCCGTCGCGGCGCTGGAGCTGGAAGGCGAGATCCAGGTCGCCAGCTTTCACCCCGACTACCAGTTCGACGGCACCGCGCCGGGCGATGTCGAGAACTGCACCAACCGCTCGCCCTACCCCTGCCTGCATCTGCTGCGGGAAGCCAGCATCGAGCAGGCCGTGGCCAGCTACCCCGACATCGCCTCGGTGCCGGAGCGCAACATCGAAACCCTGCGCCGGCTCGGCTATCCGGGTTGGCAGCGGCTGTTTCAGGAGCCCGCGCCCGGCGGCTAGGCGGGCCATGCCGGGACTGTTGCCGATGGCTTTGAGCTAGGATGCCTGCGCCGCCCATCGGCGGGTGCTTAAAGAGAGCCGGAAACCCATGTCCGACAGTCGCGATCCCCTCAGCGGGAGCTTCGATCCACGCCAGCACGAAGAGTTGGCGCGGCTGGACCCGCAGAGCTACGCCCAGGCGGTGCGGGAAGTCGCCGAGTTCGGCATCTACCTGCTCGACGAGCAGGGCCTGATCCAGAGCTGGAACCACGGCGCCAGCAACATCACCGGCTATAGCGAGGCCGAGGTGCTGGGCCAACCCTTCGCCGCCCTGTTCACCGCCGCCGCCGTCGCCGACAAGCTGCCGCAGCAGACCCTGGAGTTTGCCCGCGCCAACCGCCACCACCGCGACGAACAGGCGCGCCGCCGGAAGAGCGGCGAGCCGCTGATGGCGCTCTGCACGCTGGACGCCATCCGCGACGACAGCGGCCGCCTGCTCGGCTACGTGGAGGTATTCAGCGACATCACCCAGCAGAAGGAGCGCGAGGCGGCGCTCTACCAGCGCGCCACCCGCGACGCCCTCACCGGACTGGCCAACCGGGGCCACTTCACCGAGATGGCCTCGCTGGAAATCGTGCGCGCCCGTCGCTTCAACGACCCCCTGTCGGTGGCGCTGCTCGATCTCGACCACTTCAAGCGCGTCAACGACAGCTACGGCCATGACGCCGGCGACCTGGCGCTGATCACCTTCGCCAAGGTCTGCCAGGAAATGACCCGCAAGATCGACCTGGTGGGTCGCATTGGTGGCGAGGAAGTGGCGATCCTGCTGCCGCGCGCCAACAAGCAGCCCGCCTACGAGATGCTGCAACGCCTGCGCCTGCGGCTGATGGAATGCCCGGTGCGCACCAACGACGGCAAGGAGTTCGGCCTCACCGTCAGCATCGGCCTGGCCTCGCTCAACCCGGACATCCGCGACCTGCGCGAGCTGCTGCGCAACGCCGACGCCGCGCTGTACCGCGCCAAGCGCGAGGGGCGCAACCGGATCGAAGCCTGGTTCGAATAGACGCACCGGCCGGCGTCCCCGCTAAGTGCGCTAGCAGACAGAGCGCCGGAACCTGCCGGGCTATACCGGCCGCCACTGCCCCCCGCAAAGCTGAGCGACGCGCCAAGCCGGCCGCGGTCGCGTCGGCGCTGCTGGATCGCAGTGCATGGGGCCGCCGGGCAATACCGTCCGGTGCGGCACGCACAGGACTCGCGATGAACAGCAATGAACACAAGCCGCCGGCGACCACGCCGCTGGCACCGACTCCCCGCACGGCGCTGCCGCGCAGCAACAAGCAGATTCGCGCCACCGCCATCGCCGACGGCCTCGCCGCCAAGCGCAAGTGGAAGACGCTGATCGCCGAGGCGCAGGCCACCTGGGAGAAGATTTCTCCCGAGGAACTGGCGGAGGTCAACGGCAGCTTCCACCGCCTGGCCGGACTGGTGCAGTTGCGCCAGCGGATCGGCCGCGTCGAGTCCGACCAGCAGGTGCGGGCTTTTCTCGACAAGCATTACGCGGCCGCCGACGCCCCCAACGCGCCGTCCTGAGAGGCGGCCTTGTCCGCCGCGGCCCAGCCGCCGAGCCTGCTCCAGCGTCTGCGTGAGCGCCTCGCGCCGGTGCGGGCCGGCGCGAAGCCCGGCTGGTATCCGCGCCGCGCGCCGCCAGAGCACGACGACGAGACGCCGCTGCGCGCCGAGCTGTTCAGCGCCGACCAGATGGAGCTGCACGGCCGGGTGCTGGCCAGCGGTCATGTGCTGGGCCCGGCCCACACCAGCAACCCGCTGCTGCCGCGCCTGGACGACAACGAGCGGCGGCTGATCGAAGCCCGCCGCCTGCTGGCGGTGGCGGTCAAGGCCAAGCTGCCGATCGCGCCGGCCGGCGAGTGGCTGCTCGACAACTTCTATCTCATCGACGAGCAGATCCGCACCGCCCGCCGGCATCTGCCGAAGGGCTACAGCCGCGAGCTGCCGCAGTTGGCGCTGGGGCCTTCGCGCGGCCTGCCCAGGGTCTACGACCTGGCGCTGGAGGCGATCTCCCACGGCGACGGCCGGGTCGATACCGAAACCTTGAGCCGCTTCGTCGCCGCCTACCAGACGGTGACGCCGCTGACGCTGGGCGAGCTCTGGGCCATTCCGATCACCCTGCGGCTGGCGCTGATCGAGAACCTGCGCCGGGTGGCGGCGCGCATCACCCGCGCCCGCCTGCACCTCAACCAGGCGCAGGACTGGGCCGACCGGATGATGGCGGTGGCCGAGGCCGACCCCAAGAGCCTGATCCTGGTGATCGCCGACATGGCGCGCTCGCAGCCGCCGATGCGCAGCGCCTTCGTCGCCGAGCTGACGCGCCGCCTGCAAGGCCATGGCCCGGCGCTGGCGCTGCCGCTCACCTGGGTGGAGCAGCGGCTGGCGGAGTCGAGCCAGACCATCGAGCAACTGGTGCTGCTGGAAAACCAGCAGCAGGCCGCAGACCAGGTGTCGATCAGCAACAGCATCGGCAGCTTGCGCTACCTCGGGGCGATGGACTGGCGGGTGTTCGTCGAGGCGATGAGCGTGGTCGAGCAGGCCCTGCGCGAAGACCTGCACGGCAGCTACCGGGACATGGACTTTGCCACCCGCGACCACTATCGACAGGTCATCGACCGCCTGGCCAAGTGCAGTCCGATGACCGAGGTCGAGATCGCCCGCGCCGCGATCGGCCTGGCGCGCCGCAGTGCCGCCGGCGCGCCGGCACAGGCGCACCGCGCCCACGTCGGCTACTACTTGATCGACCGCGGCCTGCCGGCGCTGGAACGCGCGGTCGAGGCCCGGCTGCCGCTGCTGCCGGGCTTGCGCCGCCGGTTTGGGGGCTCTCATCTGGTCATCCATCTCGGCCTGATCCTGCTGATGACCGTTGCCTTCACCCGCCTCCTGCTCTGGCCGGCCTTGGCCGAGGCGGTGAGCGGCGGCAGGCTGCTGCTGCTCGGCGTGCTGGCGCTGTTCGCCGCCAGCCAGTTGGCCTCGGCGCTGACCAACTGGCTGGCCAATCTGGCGGTGGCGCCACGGCGGCTGCCGCGCATGGACTACCAGCTCGGCATGCCGGCCAGCGTGCGTACCCTGGTGGTGGTGCCCACGCTGCTGTCCAGCGCTGCGCAGATCGACGAACTGCTGGAGGCGCTGGAAGTCCGCTATCTGGGCAATCGCGACGGCCAGCTTCGCTTCGGCCTGCTCACCGACTTCCGCGACGCCGCCGCCGAGCGGCTGCCGGAGGATGAGCTACTGCTCGCTCGCGCCAGCCTGGGCATCGCGCGCCTCAACGCGCAGTACGCTGGCGCCGACGGCAGCCGCTTCCACCTGTTCCATCGCCCGCGCTGCTGGAACCCCGAAGAGCGGCTGTGGATGGGCTACGAGCGCAAGCGCGGCAAGCTTGCCGATCTCAATGCCCTGCTGCGCGGCAGCGGAAGCCAGCGCTTCTCGCGCCTGGTCGGCGGCCTCGCCGGCCTGGCCGGGGTGCGTTACGTGATCGCGCTCGACACCGATACCCAGTTGCCACGCGACACCGCCCGCCAACTGGTCGCGGCGATGGCGCACCCGCTCAACCGGCCGCGCTACGACGCCCGGCTGCAGCGGGTCACCGGTGGCTACGGCATCTTGCAGCCGCGCATGGCCAGCAGCCTGTCCGGCAGCCAGCGCTCCGGCTACGCCCAGTTGTGCGGCAGCGAGCCCGGCATCGACCCGTATACGCGCTCGGTGTCCGACGTCTACCAGGATCTGTTCGACGAGGGCTCGTTCATCGGCAAGGGCATCTACGATCTCGACGCCTTCGAGGCCGCGCTCAGCGGGCGCTTCCCGGAAAACCGCATTCTCAGCCACGACCTGCTGGAGGGCTGCTATGCGCGCTCCGGCCTGCTCAGCGACGTGCAGTTGTTCGAGGACTATCCGCTGCGCTACCAGACTGACGTCAATCGCCAGCGGCGCTGGATCCGCGGCGACTGGCAGATCGCCCGCTGGCTGTGGCCGCGGGTGCCCGGCGCGGACGGCGCCAGCCAGCGCAATCCGCTATCGGCGCTGTCGCGCTGGAAGATTCTCGACAATCTCCGCCGCAGCCTGGCGCCGGTCGCCCTGCTGCTGCTGTTGCTGATCGGCTGGTCGCTGCTGCCGCGGCCTTGGTTGTGGACGCTGACCGCGCTCGGCATCGCGCTGATCCCGACCCTGCTGGCCGGCTTGGTCGATGGCTTCCGCCGCCCCGAGGAGGTGGCGCTGAAGCAGCATCTGGCCGAGGCGCTGTACGCAGTGGCGCGCGGCGGCGCGCTGGCGGCGTTCCGGCTCGCCTGCCTGCCCTACGAGGTGCTCTATACGCTCGACGCGATCCTGCGCACCGGCTGGCGCATGCTGGTCAGCCACCGGCGGCGGCTGGAGTGGAGCGTGTCCGCCGCCCTGGCCACCGACGCGGCCACCGGCACCGGCTACCTCGCCTCCTACCGGCAGATGTGGGTGGCGCCGGCCGCCGCGCTGACGACTGCGACGGCGCTGGCCCTGCTGCGCCCCGAGGCGCTGGCGGTGGCGCTGCCGGTCCTCGGCCTGTGGCTGCTGGCGCCGGCTCTCGCCGAGCGGCTGAGCCGGCCACCGCAGCGCGCGGAAGCACGGCTGAGCGAGGAGCAGCAATGGTTTCTGCGCAAGCTGGCGCGCAAGACCTGGGCGTTCTTCGAGCGCTTCGTGGTGGCGGAAGAAAACTGGCTGCCGCCCGACAACTTCCAGGAGCAGCCGGGCCCGGTGATCGCCCACCGCACTTCGCCGACCAATATGGGCCTGTCGCTGCTGGCCAATCTCTCGGCCTGGGACTTCGGCTACCTGGGCACCGGCGGTCTGCTGCGGCGCACCGGCAACGCCTTCCAGACCATGCTGGCGCTGGAGCGGCACCAGGGCCATTTCTACAACTGGTACGACACCCTCACGCTGCGGCCGCTGCCGCCGCGCTACGTCTCCTCGGTGGACAGCGGCAATCTCGCCGGCCATCTGCTGACCCTGCGCGC
Source organism: Nevskiaceae bacterium (assembly GCA_004297005.1). Classification (GTDB taxonomy): domain Bacteria; phylum Pseudomonadota; class Gammaproteobacteria; order Nevskiales; family Nevskiaceae; genus Stagnimonas. The sequence goes on along the minus strand of SCVA01000015.1, from coordinate 84,995 downwards.
CGGCCTGCTGGCCTTGCCGGAGCAGGCGATGGTCTCGCCGCGCCTGTTCGCCGGTTTCGCCGACGCGCTGGCGGTGGTCGTCGATGCGCTCGGCGCGCCGCCCTCTGCGGCCGACACCGCGGCGCTGCAAAACCTGCAGAGCCGGCTCGACCGCGAGGAGACGCTGCCACCACCGACGCTGCCGGCGCTGTGGCAGGCGCTGCTGCCGTTAGCCGCCGCCGCGGACCAGCTCGCCGCCAGCCTCGCCGGCGATCCGCGCACCGCCGCCAGCGAGGCGGCCCAGGCGTTGTCGCGCCAGGCCCGGGAGGCGCTGGAAGACCTCGCCGAACTGGCGCCCTGGCTGGCACTACCCGCCGACGGGGCCGAGGCGCCGCCGCTGCCGTCGCCCGGCATCCCTAGCCTGTGCGGGCTGGTGCAGGCCATCGAGCGCCAGTTGCCTGCGCTCGATGCCGAGCGCTTGCAGCCGGCCCCGGCGGCGCGTCTGGCCTGGCTGGACGAGCACCACCGGCGGTTGCTGGCGGGCGCCGCCCGCGCCCGCGAACGCATCGCCGCCTGCACGGCGCTGGCGGCGCAGGCCGGCGAGCTGGCGAACATGGAATACGAGCTGCTCTACGACCGCACCCGCCACCTGCTGGCGGTCGGCTACAACGTCGACGAGTTCCGCCGCGACACCAGCTTCTACGATCTGCTGGCCTCGGAAACCCGACTCTGCAACTTTGTCGCCATCGCCCAGGGCAAGCTGCCGCAGGAAAGCTGGTTTGCGCTTGGGCGCCTGCTCACCAGCGCCGGCGGCGAGACCATCCTGCTGTCCTGGAGCGGCTCGATGTTTGAGTACCTGATGCCGCTGCTGGTGATGCCGGCCTATCCCGGCACGCTGCTGGAGCAGACCTACCAGGCGGCGGTGGCGCGGCAGATCGCCTACGGCAGCCAGCGCGGCCTGCCCTGGGGCGTGTCGGAGTCCGGCTACAGCACCGCCGACGCTAGCGGCAACTACCAGTACCACGCGTTCGGCGTGCCCGGCCTGGGCCTGCAGCGCGGCCTGGCGGAGAACGCGGTGATCGCGCCCTATGCCTCGGCGCTGGCGCTGATGGTGGCGCCGGAGGCGGCCTGCATCAATCTGCAAAAGCTGGCTACCTCCGGCCTGGAAGGCCGCTACGGCCTGTACGAGGCCATCGACTACACGCCCTCGCGCCTGCCGCGCGGCCAGACCAGCGTGGTCGTGCAGTCGTACATGGCGCACCACCAGGGCATGAGCCTGCTGGCGATGGCCTACCTGCTGCTCAACCGGCCGATGCAGCGGCGCTTCGAGTCCGACCCCTTGTTCCAGGCCACCCTGCTGCTGTTGCAGGAGCGCATTCCCCGGCACACGGTGTTCCACACCCGCATCGCCGAGCAGATCGAGGGTGGCGACCTGGCCGGTGCGCCGGAGGCCGCCCTGCCGACGCCGTTCGGCTCCGACACGCCCTCGCCGGAAGTGCAACTACTGTCCAACGGCCGCTACCACCTGATGGTCACCAACGCCGGCGGCGGCTATAGCCGCTGGAAGGACCTCGCCCTCACCCGCTGGCGCGAAGACCGTAGCGCCGACAACTGGGGCGCCTTCCTGTACCTGCGCGACGTGGTCAGCGGCGAGGTCTGGTCGGCGGCGCACCAACCGACGCTGCGGCGCGCCGACAGCTACGAGGCGATGTTCTCCGAAGGCCGCGCCGAGTTCCGCCGCCGCGACCACGGCATCGAGTGCCATTCGGAAACCGTGGTGTCGCCGGAAGACGACGTTGAGCTGCGCCGCCTGCGGCTCACCAACCGCAGCCGAACGCGCCGCACCCTCGAGATCACCAGCTATGCCGAAGTGGTGCTCGCCGCGCAGGCGGCGGACCTCACCCAGCCCTCGTTCGGCAAGCTGTTTGTGCAGACCGAGGTGGTCGACAGCCGCCGGGCGATCCTGTGCACGCGGCGGCCGCGCTCGGTCGACGAGCCGACGCCCTGGATGTTCCATCTGCTGGCCGGGCACGGCAGCGAGATCGTCGCGGTCTCCTACGAGACCGACCGCATGCGCTTCATCGGCCGCGGCCGCAGTGTGGCGGCGCCGTTGGCGATGGCCACGGCCGGCCCGCTCTCGGGCACCACCGGCTCGGTGCTCGACCCGATCATCGCCATCCGCTGCCGCCTGGTGCTGGAGCCCGACCAGTCAGCCACCCTCGACCTGGTGACTGGCGCCGCCGACAACCGCGAGGCCTGCCTGAGCCTGGTCGACAAATTCCAGGACCGCCATCTCACCGACCGCGTGCTCGACCTCGCCTGGACCCACGGCGGCGTCACCCTGCGGCAGATCAATGCCGGCGAGGCCGATGCCCAGCTTTACCGGCGCCTGGCCGGCTCGGTGCTGTACGCCAATGCCGCGCTGCGCGCCGAGGCCGGTCTGCTGCGGCAGAACCGGCGCGGCCAGTCCGGGCTGTGGGGCTATGCCATCTCCGGCGATCTGCCGATCGTGCTGCTGAAGATCACCGACGCCAGCCAACTGGATCTGGCGCGGCAATTGATCCGCTGCCACGCCTATTGGCGGATGAAGGGTCTGGTGGTCGATCTGGTGATCTGGAACGAGGACAGCGGCGGCTACCGGCAGCGCCTGCAGGACCAGATCCTCGGCCTGATCGCCACCGGCACCGAGGCCAGCGCCACCGACCGGCCGGGCGGCATCTACGTGCGCTCCGCCGAGCAGATCGCCGCCGAGGACCGGGTGCTGCTGCAGGCGGTGGCGCGGGTGGTGATCGCACCCAGTCGCGGCACGCTCGCCGAGCAGGTGCTGCGCCGCGCCATCGCCGACAAGACCGTGCCGCGGCTGGTGCCGACCCGCAGCCACCGGCCGCCGCCACCGGGTGCGCCGGAAGCGCCGCCGCCGGCCGTGCAGCTCGGCAATGCCCTGGGCGGCTTTAGCGCCGACGGCCGCGAATACCTCATCACCACCACCGCCAGTCAGCGCACGCCGCTGCCCTGGGTGAATGTGCTGGCCAATCCGCAGTTCGGCAGCGTGATCGCGGAGAGCGGCTTGGCCTACACCTGGAGCGAGAACGCCCACGAGTTCCGGCTGACGCCCTGGAGCGACGACCCGGTGGGCGCCACCGGCGGCGAGGCCATCTACCTGCGCGACGAGGAGAGCGGCCACTACTGGTCGCCAACGCCGCTGCCCAGCCCCGACAGCGAGTCCTATCTCAGCCGTCACGGCTTCGGCTACAGCCGCTTCGAGCACCGCAGCGGCCATCTCCATTCGGACTTGCAGGTCTACGTCGATCTCGAAGACGCGGTGAAGTTTTCGGTGCTGACTGTGCGCAACGATTCCGACCGACCAAGGCGGCTGTCCGCCACCGGCTATGTGGAATGGGTGCTCGGCGATCTGCGCCACAAGTCGGCGATGCACGTGCTCACCGAGATCGACGCCAGCAGCGGCGCCCTGTTCGCGCGCAATGCCTACAACACCGAGTTCGCCAAGCGCGTCGCCTTCTTCGACGTCGATGATCTCTCGCGCACCCTCACCGGTGATCGCACCGAGTTCCTCGGCCGCAACGGCACGCTCGCCGCCCCCGATGCGATGAGCCGGGTACAGCTCTCCGGCCGTCTCGGCGCGGCGCTGGACCCCTGCGGAGCGATCCAGGTGCCCTTCGATCTCGCGCCCGGCCAGCAGCGCCAGATCATCTTCCGCCTGGGTGCCGCCGCCGACGTAGCGCAGGCCAGGGCCTTGGCCCTGCGCCTGCGCAAACCGGGCGCGGCGCGCGCGGCGCTGGAGCGGGTGCAGCAGTACTGGCAGCAGACGCTGGGCGCGGTGCAGGTGCAAACCCCCGATCCGGCCTTCAACGTGCTGGCCAACGGCTGGCTGGTCTACCAGACACTGGCCTGCCGGATGTGGGCGCGCAGCGGCTACTACCAGTCGGGCGGCGCCTACGGCTTCCGCGACCAACTGCAAGACGCCATGGCCCTGGTGCACACCGAGCCGCGCCTGCTGCGCGAGCACCTGCTGCGCTGCGCCCGCCACCAGTATCTGGAAGGCGATGTGCAGCACTGGTGGCATCCGCCCTCCGGCCGCGGCGTGCGCACCCGCTGCTCCGACGACTACCTGTGGCTGCCGCTGGCGGTCTGCCGCTATGTGCAGAGCAGCGGCGATACCGTTGTGCTTGACGAGCGCATGCCGTTTCTCGATGGCCGCGCGCTCGGCCCCGACGAGGAGTCCTACTACGATCTGCCGGCGCGTTCCGCCGAGCAGGCCAGCGTCTACCAGCATTGCGTACGCGCCATCCGCTACGGCCTGCGCTACGGCGAGCGCGGCCTGCCACTGATGGGCTCCGGCGACTGGAACGACGGCATGAACCTGGTCGGCATCGAGGGCAAGGGCGAGAGTGTCTGGCTGGGGTTCTTCCTCTACGAGGTGCTGACCGGCTTCGCCGACCTGGCGCGCCGCTATCAAGACGCCGACTTCGCCGACCACTGCCAGGCCGAGGCCGCGCGTCTGCGCGAGCGCCTTGCCGAGCACGCCTGGGACGGCGCCTGGTATCGCCGCGCCTGGTTCGACGACGGCACGCCGCTGGGTTCGGCGGCCAACAGCGAGTGTGCGATCGACTCCATTGCCCAGAGCTGGTCGGTGCTCTCCGGTGCCGGCGAGCCCGAGCGCCAGCGGCTGGCGATGGACGCGCTCGATCAGCACCTGGTGCGCCGCGACCACCGGCTGGTGCAGCTGCTCGACCCGCCGTTCGACCATTCGACGCTGAACCCCGGCTACATCAAGGGCTATGTGCCGGGCGTGCGTGAGAACGGCGGCCAGTACACCCATGCCGCGATCTGGGCGGCCATGGCCTATGCCCGGCTCGGCGACAGCCGCCGCGCCTGGGAGCTGCTGGCCCTGATCAACCCGGTGAACCATGCGCGCAGTGCCGAAGATGTCGCCATCTACAAGGCCGAGCCCTATGTGGTTGCCGCCGATGTCTATGCGGTAGCGCCGCACTCCGGGCGCGGCGGCTGGACCTGGTACACCGGCTCCGCCGGCTGGCTGTACCGGCTGATGCTGGAATCGCTGCTGGGCCTGCGCCGCGAAGGCGAGCGCCTGCGCATCAGCCCCTGCCTGCCGGCGGACTGGAGCCACTACGAGCTCCGCTATCGCTATGGCAGCACCTGGTATCGAATCCGCGTGCAGCAGCTATCGCCCACGCCGGTGGCGACCACCACTGTCCGGCTCGACGAGGTCGTGCAGGCCGAGCCGAGCATCCCGCTGGTCGACGACCAGCAGGAGCACCGGGTGGAATGGCAGTACAGCCTCGCGCTGCCTACCCCAGCGCTTCAGACCTGAGCCTTTTCGCGGTGTACAATCCGCGCCACAACGCGCCCGTAGCTCAGCTGGATAGAGTATTGCCCTCCGAAGGCAAGGGTCACAGGTTCGAATCCTGTCGGGCGCACCAAATCAACCCTTAGCGCATTGTCGGCAACTGTCCCAGGGCTAATGGGACGCGCAAGGAAGTGGTCATCCACCCTCTCGAGTCCAATGCAGGGCCCAACGCAGAGAATGGGTCACTGGGACAGTGGTGGGAGAGTTCTGGGACAGCCCCCAAGCTTCAGAATGACCATATCCCTCTGGGACACCTAGGGTCATCCCGTTGAGGGTGAACCCAAGGATCAAACACGGACTGTGAATCAACGACACGCCGCGGCGTCCGGCCACTGGAAAATCTCTGGCCGAATAGCTGGGCAGATACCTTCATGAAAAAAGAACAAGCCATCCACGAGTCTTTCTGCTCCGCCTATGCGGGGGCCGTTGTTCGCTACATCGTCACGGGCATCAACGAAGACGTAACGTTCGACTCGAAGAACCAGCGCTTCATCTCCAAGCAAGTCGAAGACCACGTCCGAGCATCTGACTGCGAATGGTGGGTCGGGGATGACTGGGAATCGTTTGTCGGGCCGTTGTCCTGCGAGACCGACCTCGCACATCCCAAGTTCTCAGAGGATGCGCTGACCAAGGCAATCATCTTCGCCTTGAGAAAGTCGGCGACCGGCAAGCGGATGAGCCAGATTCTGGCCGGGCTCGACTAAACCCCCCGTCGCTCTAAGGCACGGGGATCAAGCGGCTCGCTCCCCCAGCGGGATACCGGTCTCCTTGCCTAAATGGATCGGACTACGTGCACCATCCGCTTCCCAGGTTTTGACCGAGGCCGGCTTGACCACATCCCTTCTTGCCTTCCCACATGAGCGTGGTGGCCATGCACGTCGCTGAAATCCGCGAGCGTTTGAGGCTCGCTGGTGCGGCACCGATCCACGAGCAGTACCTGCTGCGTCAGTGGGCTCAGGCCTTGGCATCGCCCGGCAAGCGCAATCTCGAGGACTTCCTGCCGCGGACTGTGCGCGAGGCCTTGCCGCAGTTGGAGGCTGATCTCTCGGCCTTGGTGGCACTGCGCTCTGTTCATCCGAGCGAAGACGGCTCCGAGCGGCTCCTCGTCGGTCTTCGGGATGGCCAGACCATCGAGAGCGTGCTGCTCCCCCGCGACGGGCTGTGTGTCTCCACCCAGGTCGGCTGCGCGGTGGGTTGCGTCTTCTGCATGACCGGCCGCACGGGGCTGATTCGCCAGATCGGCAGCGCCGAGATCGTGGCCCAGGTGGTGTTGGGCCGCCAACGCCGGCCGGTCCGCAAAGTGGTGTTCATGGGCATGGGCGAGCCCGCGCACAACCTCGATGCGGTGCTGGAGGCCATTGATCTGCTCGGCACCAGTGGAGCCATCGGGCACAAGAACCTGGTGTTCTCCACGGTGGGCGACCGGCGTGTGTTCGAGCGCCTGCCGCGGGGAGCGGTAAAGCCGGCGCTGGCCTTGTCGCTGCACACGACCGACGCGGCCTTGCGCGAACAACTGCTGCCGCGTGCGCCCTGTATCACGCCGGACGACTTGGTGGCACTGGGCGACGACTATGCTCGCCGCACCGGCTATCCGATCCAGTATCAGTGGACCCTGCTCGAGGGGATCAACGACGGCCCGGCCGAGCTCGACGGGATTGTCCGTCTGCTCAAGGGTCGTTACGCCGTGCTCAACCTGATTCCTTACAACACCGTCGACGAGCTGCCCTTTCAACGCCCGACATGGGATCGGGCGCGCGACATCGCACGCGAACTCCACCGGCGCGGCGTGCTCACCAAGCTGCGGCAGTCGGCCGGGCAGGACGTCGAGGGCGGCTGTGGCCAACTGCGTGCCCGGGCCGCCCGCATAAAGGCTCCCCGTGCTCGGCCCCTGGAAATCAAGGCGCTGTAGCTACCGCAGCAACTGGCGCGGTGAGATCCGGCTTTGTGAGTAGGGACGACGAAGCTGCCGCATGCCTCGAATAGCAGTAAGGAGAAGGCTAGTTGGTGATGGTGATCGGGTGAGTTCCAATCCTTGATCAGCACTGGCGCAACTTGATGTGCAACTAGGACGCCGAGATGCAACCAAGGTAGATCGCCACCAGCATTAAAAATGCCCCCGCCCATCGACTGCCCTGCACGCCATAAGGCAACAGCTTTTCAGCCAGAACATAGGTGGTGATGGCTCCGATCCACAGCAGGCTCATCACTCCGCCGGCGAACAGCAACAACATCAGAGCCCAGCAACAACCAACACAATAAAGCCCGTGATGGACGCCGAGGCGTACCGCACCACCAAGACCGGGGCGCCAGTTTCGAGTGAGAAAATCGGCAGGCGCGCGGCAACTGCTGAGGCAGGTCTGCTTGAGCGGCGTCAGCTGATAGATCGCGGCCACCATCAACAGGGCTGCGCTGAGCCACGAATGGGCGCTCACCATCATGGGGGACAACAGCAGGGTTTCGGCCAGGAGGCCCTGCAGCAGCGTGGCCATCAGGCTGAATCCAGTCCATGCAAGCAGATAACCACCCATGAAGGCGTAGGTTCGTGCTGCCGGTGCACTCGCGCCGGGACTGCTGCGCAGGATTCTCGAATACAGCAGGATCGCAGGCGCTGCGCTTGGCAGCATCATGCCGATCATCATCACGACCCACATTGCAAAAATCAGGACGCTGTATTCCGGATCCCAGGCGGCCGTCATCATCCAGGCCGACAAGCCATCCATGGGGCCGTACATGTCGCGTGAGGCCAGAACGAGATAGAGCCACGACAGCGAAACCGCCAGCACCAGCCCGGCCAGCACCAGGGCGCGATCACGCTTGAGCGCGGCTTCGATCAGGTATTCCTTGGAGCCTGCCGCGCCCTCGCTCACAGCGCTGTCGGACCGCTTAACGCACCAACCCGCGCGTATTCCAGTTCACCTTGGCGATATGCGCGTGCGTCCCGTTGAATTCGAGCTTGATGGGGCCCGAGGTCTTGCTGGTGCCGGAGAGGAACTCTGCCTCGGTGTATTCGAAGCCAGTGGGCAGCGAAACGGTGGCGCGATGCGGTTGGCCGGTTATCGGGTTCTTGATGGGTTCGGCTGCCGCTTCAATCAGACCTTCGATCTTCACCGTGGCAGTGCCGGATTTCTGATCGATCTTCAGATGAATCGGCTTGTACTGGGTGGGCAATGCACTGCTCAGCGTGGTACTGAACACCTGAGTGATCAGCGAGCCGGGTTCGGTCTCCTTGCCGTGTGCCAGAGCTTCAAGGGCAGCGCGCTGTTCGGGGCTTGCACGCTCGTCGATGATGGGCATGGCCCTGCCGTTGCCGAGATGAATGGGCCCGGGCCATTCGTAAAATCCACCCCAGCGCAAGCCGTCCAGCCGCACATCGCCGAAGTGGCCCTTGTCGATCTGGATGAAAACGAAGGCACGGCAATTGCCATGCGTGGGCAGTGAATTGAACTGGCAGGGACAACCCAGATCGCAGTTGCAATTGGAGATCTGCATCCCCTGCATGTGCCACTCGACGTAGGCCATGTTGCTCTCCCAGCGATGGTGAGAATGGACCATGCTCCTGAAGTGCTCATTTTGCAATCAGTAACACGCCGCTGGCGACCAGGCCTAAAACCATTGGGTGTCATGTACCTTGCCTAGGTGCGCGATCCCGATGGCAACAAGCTCCGTGCATTGCTTCGGCATCCGGGACGCGACCGGGGCGGCACGCGGATGCCGAATCGCACCACCTCCGGCGTTTCGATGATCCGGTGATCAGTCTGCCTGTGGCTCTGCCGCCCTGGATCCGCTCGCCGGAACAGACGGCTTCAGTCCCAAGCCACGCATCACCCGCTGCTTGAAGTCATCCACCATCTCGAACACCACTGGCACTACCAGCAGGCTGAGCACGGTGGAGGTGATCAGGCCGCCGATCACCACCACGGCCATCGGCGAGCGGAAGCTGCGGTCGCCCTCCAGGCCGATGGCGATCGGGGTCATGCCGGCGGCCATCGCCACGGTGGTCATCACGATCGGGCGGGCGCGCTTGTGGCAGGCGTCGATCAGGGCCTCGGTGCGGTCCATGCCCAGGTCGCGGCGGGCCATGATCGCGTACTCGACCAGCAGGATGGAGTTCTTGGTGACGATGCCGATCAGCATCAGCAGGCCGATCAACGCCGCCATCGACAGGCTCATGTCGAACACCCACAACAGGCCCAGCGCGCCGCCGACGGCGAGCGGCAAAGCCGTGAGCACCGTGATGGGCTGACCGAAGTCGCCGAACAGCAGCACCATCACCGCATAGACGCAGAAGATGCCGGCCAGCATCGCCAGCAGGAAGCCGGCCTGCATGTCCTGCATGTTCTCCAGCTCGCCGGAGATCACCGGCCAGACACCTTCGGGCAGGTTCTTGAGCGTCGGCAGGGCGTTGGCCTCCTTGACCACGTCGCCCATCGGCCGGCCCTGCAGATCCACCGCGACGCGGGCGTTGCGATAGCGGTCGTAGCGGTCGATCTGCGCCGGGCCATCGGCGACCCGGATGTCGGCGATGTTGGCTAGCGGCACGGCCGCGCCGCCGGTGCCGCGCACCCGCAACTGGGCGATGCTGTCCGGGTCCTGCCGGGCGGCGGGGTCGAGCTGCACGCGCACATAGACCTGGCGATCCGGAAGGTTCAGGCGTGGCAGGTTGAAGTCGAAGTCGCCGGTGGTCGCCACCCGCACGGTCTGGGCGATGGCGGCCGAGGTGATGCCGAGGCTGGCGGCGTGTGCGAAGTCCGGGCGGATGATGATCTCCGGCCGCGCCAGGCTGGTGGAGCCGTTCACCGCGCCGATGCCCTGCAGCTGGCGCAGCTCGGACTCGATGGCGCGGGCGGTCTGCTGCAAAAGCTCCGGGTCGTCGGAGGCGAAGGACAGGTTCAGCTTCTCGCCCGGCGCGCCCTGGCCCATGCTGATCCGCACGCCCGGTACCACGCCGAGCGCGCGGCGGATGGCGTCTTCCATCTCGGCGCGCGAGCGGCTGCGGCTGGCGTCCGGCTTGAGCTTGGCCATCAGCTGGGCGTTGCGCACCGCGCCCGGCAGCATGTCGCGCTGGTCGCCGCCGACGATGGGCACGCCGATGGCGGCGTAGACCTGCTCGATCTCCGGCTGCGCGGCCAGCACCGCGCGGGCCCGTTCGGTGAGCGCGCGGGTGTCCTCCAGCGTGTTGCCGGGCGGACCCTGCAGGGTGACCATCAGGGTCGAGATGTTCTTGGGCGAGATGAAGTCCGAGGACAGCAGGCTGATCAGGAAGATCGAGCCGGCGAAGAAGGCCGCGGCGCCGGCCGAGGTGGCCAAGGGCCGCTCCAGGCACCATCGCACGCAGACCAGATAGCCGCGCATCACCGGGCCGTCGACCTCCGCGTGGGTGGGCGGCCTGAGCAGGTAGGCGGCCATCATCGGCGTCAGCAGGCGCGCCACCAGCAGCGAGAACAGCACCGCCACCGAGGCGGTCCAGCCGAACTGCTGGAAGAAGGCGCCGGTCAGCCCGCCGACGAAGGCGGTGGGCAGGAACACCGCGACCAGGGTCAGCGAGGTGGCGATCACCGCCAGGCCGATCTCGTCGGCGGCCTCGCGCGCCGCCTGCAGCGGGGTCTTGCCCATGCGCAGGTGGCGCATGATGTTCTCGACCTCGACGATGGCGTCGTCGACCAGGATGCCGATCACCAGGGTCAGCGCCAGCAGGGTGATCAGGTTCAGGTTGTAGCCGAGCACCGCCATGACCAGGAAGGTCGGGATGATCGACAGCGGCAGCGCCACCGCCGAGACCAGGGTGGCGCGCCAGTCGCGCAGGAACAGCCAGACCACCAGCACGGCGAGGATCGCGCCCTCGTACATCGCGCGCATCGAGGCGTCGTAGTCGGCCTGGCTGGCGTCGACGATGTTGGCGACCTCGATGATCTCGATGCGCGGGTCGGCGCGCATCAGCTCGGCCACCGCTTCGCGTACGCCGTGCGAGACGCTCACCTCGTCGAAGCTGCGGCCGCGCAGCACCTGGAAGCCGACCACCGGCTGGCCGTCGAGCAGGGTCAGCTCGCGCGCCTCGCTGTGGGTGTCGAGCACACGGGCCACGTCGCCGAGCCGGATGCGCCGGCCGTCGGCCAGCGGCAGCGACAGCTGGGCGAGTTCCTCGGCGCTGCCGACCGTGCCCTGCAGGCGCACTGACTGCTCGCGGCCGCCGAGGTCGCCACGGCCGCCCGGGGCCTCCTGCTGCATGCTGCGAAGCTGCTGGCTGATCTCGCCGGCCGTGACCCGGAGCGCCTGCAGGCGCACGGGATCCAGTTCGATGCGCACCTCGCGGCGGCTGCCGCCCTGAGGGTTGACCTGCGCCACGCCCTTGACCGACAGCAGGCGCTTGGCGATCACGTCCTCGACCAGCCAGGAGAGGTCGGTGGCATCCAGCTCCGGGGCGCGCACGGCGTAGGTGAGCACCGGCATGCCGGCGGCCTGGATGCGGGTCACCACCGGGTCTTCGAGGTCGGCCGGCAGTGTGGCGCGGATGCGGTCGATGGCATCGCGCACGTCGAGCATGGCCTGCTGCGAGCCGGTGTCGAAGTCGAACTCGACGATCATCGTCACCGCGCCGTCGGTGATGCGGCTGATCACGTGGTTGAGGCCGGCGATGCTGGCCACCGCGTCCTCGATGGGCCGCGCCACCTCGTTCTCCAGCTGGCTCGGCGGCGCGCCCGGCAGGCGCGCCTCGACCATCACCGCCGGGAAGTCGATATCCGGAAAGCCCTGGATGCCCAGGCCACGGAAGGCGATCAGCCCCGCGACCGTGAGCATCACGAACAGCAGGATCGAGGGCGTCGGTTTGCGGATCGCCCAAGTGGAGACGTTCACGGGGCGGGCGCTCCGCCGACCACCTGCACGAGATCGCCGACGCTGAGCATGGCCGCACCGGACTTCACGTAGCGGTCGGCCGGGTCGAGCGGGGTGAGGATTTCGATCGCCTGCGCCTGGCGGCGCCCGGTCTGCACCTTCAGCTCCCGGGCGCGGTTCTGTGCATCGATCTTGACCAGATAGCTGTTGCCGTCGCGGCGCACCAGGGCCGACTCCGGCAGGGTGATCGCCTCCCGTCCCGGCAGCAGGAACTGCCCCGACAGGTACATGCCGGCCGCCAGCCCGCTGCCGGCCGGCAGATCGACATAGACCAGGCCGTTGCGGGTGCCGGTATCCACCATCGGCGAGAGCTGCCGCACGCGGCCGGTGATCGCGGCGCCGTCCAGGGTCTGGACCTGCGCCTCGACGCCCGGTGCGAGCCTGGCCAGCGCGGCGGCCGGCACCTCGGCGCGCCATTCCAGCCGGTTCTGCTTGATCAGCCGGAACAGCTCGCCGCCGACCATGCTGACCGCGCCGACGGTGGCGATGCGCGCCGAGATCACGCCGTCGTCAGGCGCCAGCACACGGGCGTAGCGCAGCTTCAGGGCCTGCGCGTCGCGCTGAGCCTGCGCGGAGGTGACCGCTGCCGCTGCCGCCGCAGCCTGGGTGTGCAGGCCTTGGATTGCCTGCTGCGAAAAAGCGCCGCTGCTTTTCATGCGCTCGGCGCGATCAACGTCGGCGCGTGCCTGTGCCTCGCGTGCCTCGGCCTCGGTGACCATGGCGGCGAAACGGGCCAGGTCGGCGCGCAGCAGGTCCTCGTTGTAGCGCGCCAGCAGCTGACCCTTGCGGACCGGTTCGCCGACATTGACCAGAACCTCGTCCAGACGCAGGCCGCCGACCTCGGTGCCGATGCTGGCCTCCTGCCAGGCGGCGACTTCGCCACTGGCCGTCATTCGGTCCGGCCAGTTTTCCTGCGTGGCCGAGACCAGTTCCACGGTCAGGGCGGCGCTGGCCTGGGTGGGCGCTTCTTCTACGCGCTGGCATCCTGATATGGAGAGCAGCAGCAGCATCCCGCTCAGTCCCACCGCTGTCTGCTTCCGCCTCACGTCACACTCCCTTGCCGCGCCCGCTGTCGTCGAAGTCACCCGGACCCGACTTTCGGACCCGACCCTATTTGGGATACTTTGTATCAAATGAGACAATGTATCAATGGCAAAATCTGACCTCCCCAGCCCCGAGCCGCTGCGCAGTCGCAACAAGCTGCGCATCCGTCAGGAGATCGCGGCTGCGGCGATGGGTCTCGCCGTTGAGCGGGGCCTCAGCAACTTCACCGCCGACGACATCGCCGCGTCGGCGCAGGTAGGGCGTGCGACCTTCTTCCGCTACTTCGACTCTAAGGAGTCCGCGGTGGTGGTCGGCTTCTACGAGAGCCGGCTGAAGGAACTGGTCGAGACCCTGGGCCGGGCCCCGCCGAAGCTGGGGCCGGTGGACGCGCTGATCTGGAGCTTCCTCCAGCTCGGCACCGACTTCGAAAAGCAGAGCAAGCTGATGCGCCTGCTGGCGACCATGCTGCTCACCTCGCCGAGCCTGCGAGCCAAGGCGCTCGATTACCAGGCCAGCTACGAGCAGGCGATCGCCGCCGCCATTGCTGGTCGCTATGAGAACCTTGCGGCCGACGACCTGCGCCCGCGTTGGCTGGCGGCCTCGACGCTGGCGGTAAGCACCACCTGCGTCTACCACTGGAGTGCGAGCGAGGCGCCGCTGAGCCTGCCAGACCTGGTGATCGCCGCGCTGGAGCAGTTGAAGGCGGGCTTCGATACGGGCCGGGTTAAGAGCAAGGCTCGCGCTACTAGGCGCCGCTGAACATCCGCCGGGGTAGCGGCTCTTGTTCCGGTATCGAGTGCTCTCGACCTCGTGATCGAGGCCCAGGCGCAGTGTCACATCGGCTTTCGATGGCAGCCGCTCCTGGGCGTGAAGGGTCAGGTGCTGATAGTGCTGAAGGAAACGCTCGCGCTCCTGCTGGGCCCGCCATTCCCGGCCAGTCGCAGCCAGCACCAGGACCTCAGAAGCCGAACCGCCAACCCAACCAAGCACCCTGGCCGTCCCAGGCGGGGTTGTTGTCGTTTTCGCCGGAGCCGTTGGAAACATGGCCGAGATGCCAGCCGGCTTCGGCGCGGCCGTAGCGGCCGAAATCGTGGCTGAGACCGATGCCGTGGCGGATCAGGCCGTTGACGCGCGTGCCGTCGGCCGGGAACTCCGGACTGCTGACCAGCAAATGGATGCTGCTGTCGATGAACACGCGGCTGCCGCGCCACTCCGGCAGGTTGTAGCGCAGCCCAGGCCCCAGGTGCAGCGCGATGGCGTCGCTGTCCTGCGGCGGCTCGGGCGAGAACAGATCGCCCTTGCTGCCCTGCGCGCTCAGCAGACCGCCGCCCAACTGGAACTCGAAGCCATACGGCAGCCGCCAGGCCCGGCTCAGGTCCATGGTGGTGACGCGGATGTCGCGCAGCGAGGCGAAGTCGCCACGCGGACCCTCGCTTTCGATGCTCAGCAGCCAGCCTTCGGCGGCGGAGGCCGCGCGGAGCTGGCTGAACCAGCTTGGTTGGTCTCGAAGGGCGGCAATGCCGGCCTCGGTGCCGAGCACGCTGGTGCCGAGCAGCAGTGCAGCGGTTTCCAGCTTCAGTGCCTGCGCGGCGGGGGCGGTCAACAGCAGGCCGGTGGCCAACAGCAGGTGGGGTTTCAGGAAAGGCATTGATGTGGTCCTCAACACTGGAACGGGCGCGGGACGGCAATCCCTGCCGCTCCGCGCCCGTGGTTCACGATGACTTCTTGTGAGAGGGGCACCGGCGCTGTCCACGCTGGCTTGCCAGTCGCAGACGACGCCGGTGTTTCGCCTAGGCCCTGCGTGGCCGCCGGCGCAGCAGCGTCGCCGCCGCCATCAGGCCGAGCAGGCCCAGACCCAGGCCGCCACCGAAGCGGCCGTCCTCGCTGCCGCCGGAGGAACCACCGGAAGATCCGCCCGAGCCGCCACCCGAGGAGCCACCGCCGGGGTTGTCGCTCAGCAGGTAGTGCTGCACGCCGCGCCCGAAGGTGGCGGCGAACAACTGCTTGTCGTCATCCGGTTTCAGCACCAGTTGGTTGACCGGCACGGCGGGCAGATCGCCGAGCGGCGCCCATTCCTTGCCGTCGAGGTCGCTGGAGATGAACACGCCGATGTCGGTGCCGATGATCAACTGGTCGCGACGCTTGAGGATGGAGGTGACGATCATCTCCGGCAGATTGCCGCTGACGTTCGTAAAGGTCTCACCGGCATCGGTGGACTTGTAGACGCTGCCAGTCCCGAGGTCCGGGTTCTGGTCGAGGTGCTGCCCCGGCGGCGCCCAGCGCGCCGGCGAGTAGCCGCCCAGCACCACCCAGATGGTCTTGGGGTTTTCGGGGTCGATGGCGATCTCGTAGATGTAGCGGTTGGGCAGGCCTTCCGCCTTGGCGAAGTGCCAGCCGTCGCCGGTGCCGCGCTGCGGCGGCTTGTCACCGCCGACGTTGGTGGCGATGCCGCTCTGGAACTGGGCGTCGCTGCCGGCGAGATTGCAGGGACCGCAGTAGCCGACGTAGATGTTGTCGCCCTGCACCGCCAGCGGACGCTGACGGGTCTGGCGCGCGGCGCCGCTGGCCTCGTCGGCGCCCAGCTCGAATACCGTGGTCCAGTTGCCGCCGGTGGAGGCGTCGGAGGTTTCCGCCACCTTGGTGCCGGCCGCCACCAGATGCTCGGGGTCCACCGGGTCCATCACGAACGGCGACAGGAAGTGCGCGGTGCCGACATCGAAGCTGTCCAGATAGTCGTAGCTGGCGCCACCATTGAGCGTGCGCACCAGCGCCAGGCCGGGCGTCTGGTAGTAGGCGATCTGCGAGTTTTCCGGGTGCACCGCCGCCCACATGCCGTCACCCACATACAGGCGCACCTGCCGGCGGGTGTCGGGCTCGATCTTGCCCGAGGTGTTGTCCTGCAGTCCGTAGTACACGGTGCCATCGTTGGCGACCGCGATGCCGTAGTTCATCAGGGTATAGAAGCCCTGGTTGACGCCACGGCCCCAGCGGTCGTTGCGGAAGTTGTCGGTGATGCCGGAGGAGTGCTGGCGGTAGACGCCGCCATCGTTGCCGACAAACAGCCAGGTGCCACCCTTGCCGTCGGGGATGTAGATGCCGTCGTGCTGGTCGGGGTGCGTGGTGGTGCCATTGATCAGGCCGTCGTAGCCGGGGCAGAGCGGCGCGCTTTCGCCCAGACCGAGATTGCCGATCAGGAACAGGCAGGTGTCGCCGGCGAAGTAGGCGCCGAACACGTTCCAGCCGATGGGCGTGTTCTCAACCAGCCCCAGCGGCGGCAGCGGCAGGCGGTTGACCCACAGCTCTTCCAGCCCAAAGGTGACGCGGGTCGGCGCGCCGGCCAGCGCCTGGGTCGGATCGGGCTTGACCCACATGTCGTACCAGGACTGCACGCCCGGACCGACGCCGAGCGCGATCACCGCCGCCAGCGAGGAGCCCGCAGGCAGGGCGTTGGCGTAGAGGCCGGCGTCGTCCAGCAGGCGCGTCCAGCTCCTGCCGAAGTCGTCGGAAACGTAGAGGCCGTTGAAAGTCGTCGCGCCGGCGACGCCACCGACCAGGTATTCGCAGATCGAGGACACCGGCCCGGTGATGGCGCAGAGCGTGGCCGGGTCGAAGTTCTGGCCGACATCGATGTCGAGCAGCGGGAAGCCGCCGTTGAACAGCACCGCGTCTTCGACGATGGCGTAGACATAGCTGTGGTCCTGCCCCGGGCCGATGGCCGCGCCCAGCTCCACGCGGCCGATGCGCTCCGGCTGGGCGAAGCCGAAGGGCAGCAGACCCAGCAGCGCGGAGCCGCCCTGCTTCTCGAAGCTGTCCGGCCGGCCGGTTTCCGACCGGTACAGACCGTTGCCGGGCGCCTGCAGAGTGCCATCGGCATAGGGGATGGCGCCGGCGCGGAAGCCGACCGCGGCGAGCACCGGGCAGCCCTCGGCGCCGCATTGGAAGTTGGTGGAGCCGCCCGGCGCCTTCACCACCACGTCGGTGACGAAGCTGGCGAACTGGCAGGGGCCGAGGCTCTCGACGCCGGCGCATTCTGCCGAGACCGGCAGCTTGACGTTGACGAAGCTCTCGCCGGCGTCGTCGGAGCGGAACAGCCCCTTGCCGGTGGCCGCGTAGATGATTTTGGGGTTGGAGCCATCGACCGCGAGCTTGAAGGCCAGCGCCCCGTCGGGGACGCCCTCTGCGTGATGCCAGGTCTGGCCGAGGTCATCGCTCCAGTACACGCCGAGCCCGACGTAGGAGTTGCCGCCCATGGTGTGCTCGCCGGTGAGCACGATCAGGCGTCCGCCCTCGGCGGTGGTCCAGGCCACCGCGCTGTTCACCAGCGTCGGCAGCCGGTCGCCGATCGGCACCCAATGGTCGCCCAGCGTGCCGAGATCGCCGTCCACCGCCTCGCTCATCCAGATGCCGCCATTGCCCACCGCCGCGAACAGGCGCTTGGCCTCCGAGTCGTAGGCGAAGTTGTCGACACGGCCGGCCACTTCGGGAATGCCGTCGGTATTGCCCGCCGGATAGGCCGGGTCGGAAACCTGCGGCCCCTGGCCGTAGTCACTCCAGGCGCCCTCGGCATTGGCCACCTTGGCTTGCGCGGCCTGCATCGCCTGCTTCTGTTCCACCGCCTTGCGCAGGCCACCGAGCGGGTGGCCGGCGACCTGCGTCTTGTCGCGGCGCAGGGCGCCGATCTCGAACATGGACTCCGGCAGATTGCGCGGTACGCAGATCTGCTCGCCAAATTGCTGGCGGATCGCTTCCGCGTGGTCGCGGGCGTAAGCGGGGTTGAGCTCCTGCGACACCGCCAGCGGGTCGCGCGCGACATGCCCGGCCGGGCACTGCGCCTGCGCGGTGAGCTGCTCCAGGCCATCGCGGTCGCGGTTCAGCACCGCCAGCACCGCCGCCACGGAAATCACCGCTGCGGCCAGGGCTTTGCCGGCGCCAGGCAAACGGTAAATAGCCTTGCCAGGCGCCGACCCGCGATGCGCCTCTGCTTCCTTGATGGTCATAGTCTTCACGCCAATCCGGTTATGAATGGATGCCGCCCTGAGGCGGTTTTCACGACGGATTAACGCAAAGTTCGTGTCCGATTAAGGTGTTTGGGGGGTCTGACGACGGGGTCAGAATGTAACTGCCTGTAATGACTTGGGGCGGTGCCAGCGGCTCGGTTCAGCGGACCGGCAAGACGATCTCGGCCACCAGCCCCGGCTGGGCATTGCTGAACTCCAGACGCCCGCCGAGATCCTCGATCAGCCGTCGGCAGACCACCAGGCCATGCCCCCGGCTCCGGCTCGCGACCTGGCGTCCGAGCAGGGGCAGGCTGTCTTCGGCGACGCCGGCGCCGTGGTCGCGGATGCGGATGCGCAGCGCGTCCGACTCCTTCGCCAGGCTCAGCTCGATGGGCGGCCGGCCGTGCTCGATGGCGTTCTGCACCAGCGTCCGCAGTATCCATTGCAGCGCGCGCGCCGACAGCCGCTGCACCAGCACCGGTGGCCCCTGGTAGCGGATCTCGCCGCCGCCGCTGCCGTACTGTCGGGCGATGCTGCGCAGCACCGCCGCGAGATCCAGCTCCACCGTGGGTTCCTGCAAGCCCAGCCGCAGCAGGCGCAGGAACTCGCCGATCTGGTCGTCGATCTCCTCGATGTCGCGGGTCATGTCCTGCACCAGCGCCGAATCGTTGGCGGGCAGCAGGTCCACGGCGAGGCGCAGGCGCGACAGCGGTGTGCGCATGTCGTGCGAGGCGGCGGCGAGTACGAGCTGCTGCTCGCGGTAGTGCCGGTCCAGCCGCGCGTGGGCATTGGCGACGATGGCGCCCAGGTGGCGGATCTCCTCGGCGCCGCTGGGCTGCCAGAGCAGCGGCTCGCCGGCCTTGGCCGAGTTTTCGGCCGCGCTGGCGAGGCTGCGCAGCGGCCGGCTCACGGTGAGGGAGAACAGCACGGCGGTCAGTATCGCGAACAGCAGGGTCAGCGAACCCCAGAGGCTGAGCCAGGGGCCGAGCTGCAGCGGCTCCTGGCTGCGTTTGACGCCCAGCCAGGCGCCGCCGAGCAGATCCGGTTTGCGCACCCAGATCACCAGTTGCCCGGGCGCGCGCCGCTCGAAGATCACTTCGGCATCGAGGGCGGCGCTAATGTCGGACTCGACGTGGGCGAGCCGCAGAAAGTAGCCCAGGCCGGTCGCCCGGCTGCTGGGCGGCCGGCTGTTGCTGAGTTCCAGCCCGGCGTTCTGGAGCAGGCGCAATTGCTGCCCGGCCGGCAGGGCGTCGGCGGAGACTTGGATGCCGGCGATCACGCCGTCGAGCAGGCTGACGATCAGATTGACGCGGCCCTGATAGGCGAGTGGAACCAGGGTCACGCCGGCAAGCGCGACCGTGAGTAGCTGGGCGACCAGGATGGCGGTGAGCGCGCGCGAAAAGGTGCTGCGCAGCAGCGGCGCGCGGCGAAAGCTGGCGGCGGCTTCGTTGGCGGGCGGCGGCGTCATGGCTCGTCCGGCACGAACACGTAGCCGACGCCCCAGACGGTGCGCAGGTAGGTCGGGCGGTCGGGGTTGTCCTCGATCAGACGCCGTAGCCGCGAGATGCGCACGTCCAGGGTGCGTTCCTCCGGCCGGTAGTCCTTGCCGGAGACCAGCACCGAGAGCTGATCCCGCGACAGCGGCCTGTTGGGACGCTGGCTGAGCACCGACAGCAGCGCGAACTCGGTGGGCGAAAGCGGCAGCGGGCTGCCATCGCGGCGCAGCGTGCGACTGGTGTAGTCGATCTCGAAGGCCCCGAAGCGATAGTTGTCCGACTTCGCCACCGAGTGCCGCGCCACCGGCGCCTGCGTGCGGCGGGTGATCGCGCGGATGCGGGCGATCAGCTCGCGGGCGCTACAGGGCTTGGCGAGATAGTCGTCAGCGCCCATCTCCAGGCCGACCACGCGATCCACCTCGTCGCCGCGCGCGCTCAGCATCAGCACCGGGGTTTCCCAGCCCTCGGCGCGTAGCCGCGTGCACAACTGCAAGCCGTCGGCGTCCGGCAGCATCAGATCGACCACAGCGATGTCGAAGTACTCGCGCCGGATCGCCCGCTCCATCTGCCGCCCGTCACCGACGCCGGTCGCGTGAAAGCCCGCCTGTTCGAGATGCCGCAGGATGAAGCTGCGCAGCTTTTCGTCGTCGTCCACCACCAGCACCCGCACCGTGCGCTCGGTGGCAGTGGCGGCCTTGTACTGAGGTGAGAGGTCCATGACCGGTAGAGGTTTTCGCGGCCGGAGCCGATGGCTGCAACAGTACGCCGCCAGCGCGGGCCTGGCATACCGGCGTTTTCACCTCTTTACATTTTGGCTGGCAGGCCGCCGGACGACTCCTGGCGGTGCCGCAGGCCGGGTGCCAGCGGTCCGGGCTGGTGTAGTGTCCATCCTCGCTGCGCCAGCTTCCGGCGCCGTATCGGTGTAACGAAGCAAGGAATCGGCAGGTGCTATCCGAACTCGACCCTCTGATGGACTTTCGTTGCCCGCACTGCGCGGCCTCGCTCCGCCTGCGGCGGGTTCGCAGACAGCCCGGACCGGAGGGCCGGCTGGTCTGTCCGCGTTGCGCCGGTGAGCTGGTGGAACGCCGGCACCCGGCCATCGCCAACAACTGGCTGTGGTCGCGTTTCTACCTGCCCGGCGTCTTGCTCTGCGCGCTCGGCATCTTCCTGCCCTCGCTGGCCTGGCTGCTGCCTTTCGCCGTGGCGGTGCTGCTGCTCGGCTTCGTTGCCCTGTTGATCTACGTGGTGCGGGAGCGCTGGGGCTGGAAGCGATATGCGGCGCCCGACTCCAGCGTGGACAGCGGCGGGCACTGATCGCCTGGTTCGGTTCCCGCGCTCGCCCGCGCGGCTGGGGTCCGTGGCGAAGGCGACGGATGCACTACGACGAGAGTGCCGAGGCCAGCGCCCCGTTCGGGGCGTGGCCGATGCTTTGGCGCTCGCGTCGCGGGCCCCGACTCCGCCGGCTCAATGCTGGCCCAGCGGCGTGTGCACGACGATGCCGTCGAGCTCCGCGGTCATCTTGATCTGGCAGCCCAGGCGCGAGGACTCGTCGTTGTCGACGGCGAACTCCAGCATCGACTTCTCGAAATCGGCCATCGGCGGCAGCTTGGCCAGCCAGGGCGCACTGATGTGCACGTGGCAGGTCGCGCAGGCTGTTCCATCGGCTGGATCTGGAACTGCCGACGCCCGGCTACGTGCTCAAGACCAAGACCGCGCCGACGCCCGGCCCGGCGATGAACTTCAAGCTGCGGGTGCGTGGTCTGCGCCAGCATTAGGGAGGCGGGCTGCCATCTACCGGAGCGGGCTTGATGCAGGTCAATGCCCCGGCCCCCGGCCGGGGCTCAGGCTCCTGAGCCGGACCGCCAGTCGGCGAATTCGCCAGGGCTGGGTCCAGGGCCGGGGGGCACCGCCATGTTTGAAGCCGCAGAACTCGGGCACAAGCTGTCCAAGAGCCGCTACCGGCAGATCGAGCCGGGCCTGCGTGCCGATCTGCTGGACGCCCAGTACGACCTGAGCCAGAACGGCCGCTTCCCGGTGATCATCCTGATCTCCGGCGTGCGCGGCGCCGGCAAGGGCGAGACCGTCAATCTGCTCAACGAGTGGATGGACCCGCGGCATATCCACACCCACGCCTTCGACGATCCTTCGGGCCTCGCGCATGACCAGCCGATGGCGGCGCGCTACTGGAGCGCGCTGCCGCCCAAGGGCCGCATCGGCATCCTGTTCGGCTCCTGGTATACCGCGCCGATCATCGACCGCGTGTTCAAGCGCAGCAGCAAGGGCGATCTGCTGCGCTCCATCGAGGAGATCAACCACTTCGAGCGCATGCTCGCCGACGAGGGCGCGCTGATCCTGAAGTTCTGGTTTCACCTCTCGCACAAGCGCCAGAAGAAGCGCCTGGAGCAGCTGCAGTCCGACCCCGATACCCGCTGGCGGGTCACCGACCGCGACTGGGACTTCTTCCAGCAGTACGACCGCTTCTACCGCATCAGCGAGGAAACCCTGCGCCAGACCAGCACCGCCCAGTCGCCCTGGCTGGTGGTCGAGGGCTCCGACCCCCGCTACCGGGCGGTGGCGGTGGGCACTGCCCTGCTGCAGGCGCTGCGGCAACGCCTGCAGGCCACGTCGCCGAAAGCCCTGGCCAAGCCCTCGGCGCCACCGCTGGTCCGGCCGCCGGACCATCTGCACATCCTGGCGCGGATGGATCTCAAGCAGAAGCTGGCCAAGCCGAGCTACCAGCGGCAACTGGAGAACCTGCAGGGCCGTCTGGCGCTGGCCTCGCGGCACCCCCGATTTGCGCGGCACAACGTGGTCTGCGTGTTCGAGGGCATGGACGCCGCCGGCAAGGGCGGCGCGATCCGCCGCATCACCTCGGCGCTGGATGCCCGCCTGTACCACACCATTCCCATCGCCGCGCCTAGCGACGAGGAACGCGCCCAGCCCTATCTCTGGCGCTTCTGGCGCCATCTTCCGGGCAAGGGGCGCTTCACCATCTACGACCGCAGCTGGTACGGGCGGGTGCTGGTGGAGCGGGTCGAGGGGTTCTGCTCCGAGGCCGATTGGTTGCGCGCCTATACCGAGATCAACGACTTCGAGGAACAGTTGACCGCCAATGGCACGGTGGTCGCCAAGTTCTGGTTGCAGATCTCGAAAGCCGAGCAGCTGCGACGCTTCAAGCAGCGCGAGCAGACCCGCTTCAAGCGGTTCAAGATCACCCCCGAGGACTGGCGCAACCGGGAGAAATGGGATGCCTACCAGCTTGCCGCGGCCGACATGATCGAGCGCACCAGTACCGCGCAGGCGCCCTGGGTGCTGGTCGAGGCCAATGACAAGTATCACGCCCGGGTGAAGATTCTCTCGGCCCTGGTGGACTCCCTGGAGGCGGCGCTGGACGCGCGCTGAGGCGCGCGCCGCGCCGACGGGCGCATGGACTCATTCGCGAACACCGCCTGGGCGCTGTTCTGGCGCGCCGAGCTGCCGTATCTGCTGATCGTCGGCGCGCTGGCCGGCCTGACGCTCGGGCGCGCCGCGCCCGCCGACCGGGCGGCGCTGCGGCACAGCCTGGTGGCGCTGGCGCTATGCCTGCTGCTGGAGCTGGTGACGGCCCTGGTGGTGGCTCTGGGGCTGGTGCGTGCCGGCACGCTGGCGCACGGCGCCGCCCTGGTCGCCACCGGCTTCGCGGTGATCCGTCTGGTCGGGCTGGCGCTGTTCCGCGTGCTGCTGCGCCGCCGTGGCCTGGCGCCGCCGCGGATCGTCGAGGACGTGGCGCTGATCGCCGCCTACGCCGCCTGGGGCCTGCTGCAACTGCGTCTGGCCGGCGTCGATCTCGCCAGCCTGGTCACCACCTCGGCGATCATCACTGCGGTGCTCGCCTTCGCCATGCAGGACACGCTCGGCAATGTGCTCGGCGGCCTGTTCCTGGAGCTGGACGACTCGCTCGCCATCGGCGACTGGGTGAAGCTCGACGAGCTCTCCGGCCGCGTCATCGACATCCGCTGGCGCCATACCGCCATCCGCACCCGCAACGGCGAGACCGTGGTGGTGCCCAACAGCGCGCTGATGAAGTCGCGCTACGCGGTGATCGGCAATCCGGACAGCCAGGCGCTGCGCTGGCGGCGCTGGATCTGGTTCGAGGTCGGCTACGAGACGCCGGCGGCGCAGGTGATCGCGGTCGCCGAGCAGGCCCTGGCCGGCGCCGAGCTGGCTCAGGTCTGCGCCGAGCCGGCGCCGCAATGCCTGCTCATGGAGCTGGGCCCCGGCCTGCGTCGCTATGCGCTGCGCTACTGGCTGGCCGACCCCGAATGCGACGACCTCACCGACAGCCGGGTGCGCGTGCATCTGCTGGCCGCCCTGGAGCGCGCCGGCATCGCCCCGGCGCTGCCGACCACGGTGATACACCGTATCGCCGAAGACGAGGCCCGCGCGGCGCGGTTGCGTGAGGAGCAGCTCGCCGCCCGGGTGCGGGCGCTGCAGGGCGTGGAGCTGTTCTCGCAGCTCACCGCGACGGAACTGGAGGCCCTGGCCGGCCATCTGGTGCGCACCCCGTTCGCCGCCGGCAGCGTCATCACCCGCCAGGGCGCGGTCGCCCACTGGCTGTATCTGCTGATCGCCGGCGAGGCCGAGGTCTGGCACGAGGCCAATGGCGGCGCGCGCCAGCGGGTGGCGTTGCTCAGCCCCGGCACGGTGTTCGGCGAGATGGGCATGATGACCGGCGAGCCGCGCGCGGCCACGGTCATCGCGCGCAGCGAGGTCGAGTGCTACCGGCTGGACAAGGCCGGCTTCGAGAGCATCCTGCGCGCCAGGCCGGCACTGGCGCAGGCGATCTCGCAAGTGCTCGCGGCCCGCGCCAGCGGCCTTTCGCAGGCGGTGGCGAACGCCGAGGCCCGGGCCGCGAGCCCGGCGCCGCATCCCGACAGCCTGCTGCGGCGCATCCGCGGCTTCTTCCATCTCGACGAGCCGGCCGCGCCGCCGAAATAGCGCGGCCCGGCGCCGCGCGCCCGTTACCATGGCGGCCACTCCCGCCGGTTTCTCGTCATGACCAAGCTCGATTTCACCCTGGACGCCGACTACATCGAACTCAACCAGCTGCTGAAGCTGGCCGGCCTCTGCGAGAGTGGCGGTGCCGGCAAGCTGCTGGTGGCCGAGGGTCTGGTGTCGGTGGACGGCCAGCCGGAGTCGCGCAAGACCGCCAAGATCCGCGCCGGTCAGGTGGTGGTCTGCGACGGTATGCGCATCCGCGTGCATGCCGCCGCCACCGGCTGAGCCGATGAGCTCCGGGGTCGAGCCGGCGCTGCTGGAGCGCCAGCTCCGTGCCTATCTCGGTGCCTATTCCGAGAGCGTGCAGGCACAGGTGCGCGGCCTGCTGCGGGAAGGCCGGCTAGGCGAGCATCTGGCGCGCAAGTATCCCGGCCAGCATGCGATCCAGAGCGATGCCGCGCTCTACGACTACGTGCAGGGCATCAAGCAGGCGCAGCTGCGCAGCGCGCCGCCGGTGCACAAGGTGCTCTGGCAGAACAAGATGGATGTGATCCAGAACGTGCTCGGCCTGCATACCAGCGTCTCGCGGGTGCAGGGTTCGCGGTTGAAGGCCAAGGCCGAGATCCGCATCGCCAGCCTGTTCAAGACCACCGCGCCGGAATTTCTGGAAATGGTGGTGGTGCACGAGCTGGCGCACCTGCGCGAGCGCGCGCACAACAAGGCCTTCTATCAGCTCTGCGAGCACCTCTTGCCGGACTACCACCAGATCGAGTTCGACCTGCGCCTGCTGCTCTTGCAGCGGGCGGTGGCGGGCGCATGAGCGCCGCCGCCAAGCTGCGCGCCATCAAGCTGGCGCACACGCTGATCTGGGCTTTCTTCGCCGGCTGCGTGCTGGCCCTGCCGTTCGCGGCCTGGCTGGGCCCGCACCGCCTGGCGGCGATGCTGGCCGGCGCGGTCGCGCTGGAAGTGCTGGTGCTGGTCTTCAACCGCCTGCGCTGCCCGCTCACCGCGCTGGCGGCGCGCTACACCGAGGACCGCCGCGCCAACTTCGACATCTATCTTCCGCTCTGGCTGGCGCGCAACAACCAGCGCATTTTTGGAAGTCTCTACTTCGCCGGCCTCGCCTACGCGGCGTACTGCTGGCTGCGCGACAGCGGCGTGCTCTAGCCGAGCCGCCTCGGCCTCAAATCGGCGCCGGCCGCAGCAGCGAGGAATCCACCCGGTTGCCGCTGCTCGCGGCGCGGCCGGCGAGGTAGTCGTCGGCATTGGTCAGCGTGGTCTCGGCGATGGCGGCGAGCGCCTCGCGGGTGAAGAAGGCCTGGTGGCCGGTGATGACCACGTTGGGGAAGGTGAGCAGGCGCTGGAACACGTCGTCGGTGACGATGGTCGACGACAGATCCTCGAAGAACAGATCGCCCTCCTGCTCGTAGACATCCAGGCCCAGCGCGCCGATACGGCCGGATTTCAGCGCCTCGATCACCAGCGCGGTATCGAGCAGGGCGCCGCGGCTGGTGTTGATCAGCATCACGCCCGGCTTCATCCGCGCCAGCGCGGCGGCGCCGATCAGGTGGCGGGTGGCGGGCGTCAGCGGGCAATGCAGCGAGACCACATCGCCTTCCACCAGCAAGTCATCGAGCGTGCTGGCGATTGCACCCTCGGCGAGCAGGGCCGGCGGCACGCCCAGCGGATCGTGGATCAGCACCCGGCAGCCGAAGCCGCGCATGATCCGCGCGAACACCGCGCCGATGCGGCCGGCGCCGATCACGCCGACGGTCTTGCCGACCAGATCGAAGCCTTCGAGGCCTTCGAGCCGGAAGTCGTTCTCGCGGGTGCGGTTGTAGGCGCGGTGCAGGTGGCGGTTGAGCGTCAGGATCAGGCCCACCGTGTGCTCGGCGACCGCGTGCGGCGAGTAGGCCG
Organism: Nevskiaceae bacterium; assembly: GCA_004297005.1. Taxonomy (GTDB): domain Bacteria; phylum Pseudomonadota; class Gammaproteobacteria; order Nevskiales; family Nevskiaceae; genus Stagnimonas. Next base: position 58,305 of record SCVA01000015.1, on the reverse strand, counting down.
GCACCCGCAGTACGGCCAGGCCCAGGCGCTCGGCCGCCGCCACGTCCAACTGGTTGTAGCCGGCGCAGCGCAGCAGGATCAGGCCGGTGCCGCCGGCGTGCAGTTGTTCCAGCGCGTCGGCGTCCAGCGGATCGTTGACGAAGGTGCAGATTGCCGGATAGCCGGCTGCCAGGCGCAGGGTTTCCGGCCCCAGGCGCGCTTCGGTGAAGTCCAGCGCGTGGCCGTGGCGCTGGTTGGCCGCGAGCAGGTCGCGGCGATCGTAGCTATGGGCGCTGTAGACCAGGATGCGCATGGGATTCTCGGTTTCGTCTGTGGCAAGCCTAACCGGCGCGGTAAGTCTTGGCCCATACCGCTCGCCCGCTCCGGTGCGCTAGGCTGCGAAGCGTGCAGGCTGCGAACAATCATGCGGGAACAGCGGGGGAGTCTGGATGAGTCGCTTAGAGGTCTGGATGGCCGGGCCGTGGCAAGTCGCCGCATGAGGTCTCGTCTGGCACTGCTGGTGGCGCTGCTGCTGGTCGCCGCCGCCGGAGCGGCCACAGCCGCGACTACCGAAGCGCCGCTTCCGGATTCCGCCAGCACCGCGCCGCCGCCGCCGCCCGCGCAGGAGCGCAAGCTGCTGCTCAGCGAGCTGGGCGGCAACCCGGCGGAGACGCTGCGGGGCGTCGAGGGCCAGCACAGTTGGAGCTTCGGCCTGCGCCTCGACCAGACCGTGCAGGCGGCGCGGCTGCGGCTGCGCTACAGCTACTCGCCGGCCCTGCTGGCCGAGCTTTCGCACCTCAGGATCCAGCTCAATGGCGTAGTGGTGGCGACGGTGCCGCTGCCGCGCGAGGCCAATGGCGCCGAGCAGCTCAGCGAGATCGCTTTGCCCAGCGAGTTCTTCACCGACTACAACCAGCTCAACATCCAACTGATCGGGCACTACACCACCGGCTGCGAGGACCCGCTGCACAGCAGCCTCTGGGCCTCGATCAACGGCGCCAGCGAACTGCTGCTGAACCTGCGTCCCCTGGAGCTGAGCCCCGACCTCGCCCGTCTGCCGGCGCCGTTCTTCGACGAGCGCGACAGCGAGCGCCTGCTCCTGCCGTTCGTGTTCCCGGCCAAGCCCAGCCTGCCGATGCTGGAGGCGGCCGGGGTCGCCGCCACCTGGTTCGGCGCGCTCGCCGACTATCGCGGCGCCTATTTCCCGGTGGTTCGTGGCGCCTTGCCGAAAGGCCACGCGCTGTTGTTCGCCACCAACGACGCCCGTCCCGCCGGTCTGGAGCTGCCGGCGGTGCAGCAGCCGACCCTGCGCATGCTCAGGAACCCCAGCGACCCCTACGGCCAGCTCCTGGTGGTGCAGGGCCGTGACGCCGCGCAATTGCGCCAGGCGGTGACCGGGCTGGCGCTGGGCTCGACCCTGCTCAGCGGACCAGTGGCGGTCATGAAGACGGTGGAGCTGCCAGCGCGCCGGCCGGTCAACGACGCGCCTCGCTGGCTGCCCAGCGATCGTCCGGCGCGGCTGGGCGAGCTGGTGCAGGATCTTTCCGAGCTGCAGGTCGATGGTCACGCGCCGGGGCCGATCAATGTGCGAGTGCGGGTGGCGCCCGACCTGTTTACCTGGAACCGTCGCGGCGTGCCGCTGAAGCTGGGCTACCGCTACACGCCGCCGCTGGAAGACGACAACTCGCTGCTCACCGTCAGCGCCAACAAGCAGATCGTCAGCTCGTTCCGGCTCAAGCCCGGCGAGCCGGGGCATCTCGACGGCGTGCTGCGGGTGCCGCCCTATCTGCTCGGCGCCGACAACAATCTCCAGTTCCAGTTCGGGGTGGACTACCACCGACCCGGGCCCTGCCGCGATTCCGGCCTGGATCTGGTGCGCTCCTCGCTGGACCCGGAGGCCTCGACCATCGACGTCTCCGGCTTTGACCACTACGCGCTGATGCCCAACCTGCGGCTGTTCGCCAACGGCGGCCATCCCTATACCCGCTACGCCGATCTCGCCGAGACCGCGCTGCTGTTGCCGACGCCGGCCAGCGACGGCGATCTGGAGGCCGCCTTTCAGGTGCTCGGGCGCCTGGGCGGCATCACCGGCGCTCCCGGCCTGCGTCTGCGCCTGGCCGGCGGCGAAGCGCTGGACGAACTCGACGACCGCGATCTGCTGCTGGTCGGCAACCAGCCGCTGCTGGAGCGCTGGCGACAGAACCTGCCGGCGGTGATCGAACGCGAAGCACGCAGCAGCGGGCCGCTGGCGCGCGCCGGCCTGTGGTTCCGCCGTGGCCTGGCCGGCGACAACGCCGCCAGCGTCAGCGAGGGCGGAGTCAGCGCCGAGAGCGGTGGTGCCATCGGCGCCCTGGTCGGCTTCGAGTCGCCCGCGCGCGGCGGCCGTAGCGTGGTGGCCCTGCTCTACAACGGCGAGCCGGCGCGGCAGGCGGTGCTGGACGCCCTGGCCTCGCCCGGCGCGGTGGCACGCATCCGTGGCGATACCGCGATCATCCGCGGCAGCCAGATCAGCGTGTTCAGCGCCAACGGCAGCTACGCGGTTGGCCACCTGGCGCCGCTGACCTGGCTGTGGCTACAGTTTTCGCTGCACCCCTGGCTGGTGGTCGGGCTGGTGCTGATCGCGGCGCTCCTGGCCGCCGCCGGCGTCTACGGTTATTTGCGGCGCCTCGCCGCCCGGCGTATCGCGGCGACATGAGCCGCCCCGGGCTGCCGGCCACCCTGGGCCTGCTGCTGCTGGGCCTGGCGACGACGACGGCCTGGGCTCAGGCGCCCTCCGGCGCGGCGGTGGACGAACTGCTGACCTCGGCGCGCGCCTGGGAGGCGCATGGCCGCGCCGACCTGGCCCGCGTCGCGCTCAACAAGCTGCTGGTGGCGGCGCCCGATCACCCCGAGGGCCTGCTGCAACTGGGCCTGCTGGAGCTGCAGGCCAACCAGATGGAAGCCGCCGCCAAGGTCTTGCAGCGGCTGCGCGCCAGCCATCCCGACGACCGCCGGGTGCGCGAGCTGGAAGACGCCCAGCGCATCGCCACCAAGGACCGCATGCGCATGGCCAATGTCCGCCGCCTGCTGCAATCCGGCGAGATCGACGCGGCGATGCAGGGGATGCGCGAACTGTTCCCCGAGGGGCCGCCCGGCGGCCTGCTGGGCATCGAGTACTACCGGGCGCTGGCGCGCGTCGATGGCCGTCGCGACGAGGGCCTGGCCGGCTTGCAGCGGCTGTTGCGGGAGAACCCCGGCGAACCGGAGTTCGAGATCGCCATCGCCCGCCATTACCTCGGGCGCGCCGCCACCCGGCCGGATGGTCTGGCGCGGCTGGAGGCGATCAGCGCCCGGCCCGATGTTTCGCAGCGGCGGGTGCTCGATCTCTGGCGCGATGGCCTCAGCGAGCAGCCCGGCAGCGCCGCCGACCAGCAGATGCTGGCGCGCTATCTGCGGCTGGCGCCGGACGATCAGCAGATGCTGGCCTTGCAGGCGCGCTGGCAGGGCCGGGCGCCGGCGGCCGAAGTGGCTGCCGCTGCTTCCGAACCTACCGCCGCGCCCGTGAAGGCCAGGCCGGCGGTGACTCGGCCACCGCCGCCCGCGCAGGCGGGCACGCCCGTCGTGGCGCCGACGCCCGAGCCGCGGCCGGCGGTACCAGAGTCCGCACCTGCCGTGGCGATGGAGTCCGGCGGTCTGGCGCTGGCACTGGGCGCGGCCGCCGAGACGCCGACCGCCACGCCGGTGATCGCGCCGACGCCGCTGGACTTGCAGTTGGCGGCGCAGCTGCAGGAGCCACCGCCGGTGCCCGATACCCGTGCCGAGCAGATCGAGGCCTGGCAGACCGAGGCGCGCGCGGCGCAGGCGCGGGGCGATCTCGCCGGCGCGCGCAAGGCCGCCGAACAGGCGCTGGCGCTGGCGCCGGAAGACCCCTGGCTGCGCTACCGGCTGGCGCGACTGGAGCTGAGCGCGGGCGACAGCGAGGCGGCGCGGGCGCGGATGGCGGCGGGCGTGCAGCTCGCCCCCGGCGCCGACATGTACTACGCCCAGGCCCTGCTGCTGGCCGGGCTCGATCCGCGCGCGGCGCAGGCGGCGCTGGCCAGGATTCCCGCCGGCGAGCGCAGCGAGGGCATGCTGCGCCTGCAAAGCCGCTTGCAGATGCGGCCGCTGCTGGCCGCCGGCCAGCGCCTGCTGCTGGCACAGGATCAGGCCAGCGGCGAGGCCCTGCTGGAAGGCGCCACCGCGCTCGCCGGCGAGGACCCGCGCCTGCAGGCCGAGGTGGCGCAGACCTGGATCGCCGCCGGCCAGCCCGGGCGCGGCCGCGAGTCCATGCGTCGCTACGTGGAGACGCGCAGCGAAACGCCGGAGCTGCTGCTGGCCTGGGGCGGCGTGCTCGATGCCGCCGCCGACCGCGCGCCGGACGCCGACACCGAGCTGGACGCCCTGCTGGCGCGGCTGCGCGCCGAGCCCCTGGCCGACGCCGATCTCGCCGAGGAGCGCGCTGCCCTCATCGCCAGCCGCGCCCGCCGCCAGGCGCAGGCCCAGCAGGCCGGCGGTGACAGTGCCGGCGCCTTCGCCACCCTCGATTCCGCGCTGCGCGAGGCGCCGCGCGAGCCGGCGCTGCTGACGGCGCGCGAAGCCCTGCTCGACGACACCCGGCCGCAGCGCGAATCCAGCCTGATGCTGGCGCTGGACCTGATCGACAAACCCGGCGACGCCGGCATTTCCCGCTACCGCGGCCAGCAGCTCCCGCTGCGCTATCAGGGGCCGCTGGGCCGCGCCGGCCGGCTGGAAGCGCAGATCGACGCGGTGTCGCTGGATGCCGGTCGCCTGCCGGCGGCATTCGAGGCCGCCGCGCCCTATGGCCAGTTGCAGGCGGTGGGGCCGACCGCCAGCGGCTACGCCGGGGTTTCGCAGTCCGCCGAGGGCTGGGCGCCTACCGTCGGCTATAGCCAGGGGCCCTGGCGCGGCGACATCGGCAGCACGCCGCTGGGCTTCCCGGTGGTGGATGTGGTCGGCGGCCTGCGCTACGGCGGCGACTGGGGCCAGTTCGACTACGCGGTCGAAGCCCATCGCCGGCCGCTGACCAGCAGCCTGCTGGCCTACGCCGGTGCTCGCGACCCGCTCAGCGGCGAGGTCTGGGGCGGAGTGCGCGACAACGGCCTGGGCCTGCGACTGGCGCGCTACGAACGGCGCTGGAGCGGCTTCGTCAGCACCGGTTACAGCGCGCTCAAGGGCGAGCAGGTCGCCGACAACCGCCAGTGGAACCTGCGCCTCGGCGGCGACTGGGAGCTGCTTGACCGCGACGACCAGCGCCTCTACCTCGGCCTCACGCTCAGCCACCAGCGCTATGCCGAGAACCTGCGCTACTACAGCTTCGGCCAGGGCGGTTACTACAGCCCGCAGCGGCGTAGCGCGCTGAGCTTGCCGCTGGACTGGCGTGGCCGCTATCGCGCGCTGAGCTGGCAGGTGCAGGCGGTGGCGGCGCTGACCCGCACCTACGAGGACGACTCGCTGTTCTTCCCCACCCGCCCCGATCTCCAGGCCGCGGCGGCCACGCGCCTGGCCGCCAGCGGTGAGAGCGCGGTGTACGAGGGTGGCGACGGTGGCGGTTTCGGCTACTCGCTGATGGCGGCGCTGGAATACCGCCTGAGCCCGCACTGGACTCTCGGCGGTCGCACCGACCTCGACCGCTCGGAGTTCTACGAACCCCTGCAGTTCAACCTCTACCTGCGGCGCTGGCTCGACGGCGCGCCCGAAGGCCCGCTGGTGCCACCGCAGCCGCTGCGACCCAATTCCGAGCGCTAGAGCGCCGCCGCCTCAGTGGCTGGTGTCGTACTCGGCCCAGCTCTGGTCTGGGTTGCGCAGGTAGTAACGACCGCGCAGGCGCATCACCACGGTGGCGTCGTTCTCGGCGACGAACTCGGTCTGTGGCAGCTCACGCAGATAGTCGGCGAGCGCCGGCGGTTCGCTGCCATAAGGACTGTGCTCGATGAATCGCGCCACCAGGCTGCTCAGACCGAACAGGCTGGTCGGTGCGCTCACTGTCACTGGCCCGTCCTTCGGCGGCGCGGCGAGGCCGATCAGCTTCACCGCCACCGGCGCCAGCGCGATGGCCGGGCTGGGGATCTCGCGCAGGCCGGAGATCTGCATGCGGTCGCCGCGCACCGCCGCGCCGTGCTCGGGCACGAGCACCACCACCGCCTTGCGGCCGGAGGCCTGGAGCTGGTCGAGGAACTGGCCGAGGTCGCTGAACAGCAGTTGCAGACGCTGGCGGAAGCTGTCGCGCACCCCGCTCTTGGGGACGCCGACCAGCTTGTTGCCGTCGTGCAGGCTGACGGTGTTGTAGTAGAGCGCCACTGGCGGACCCTCCGCCGGACGCTGCGCCAGCCAGCCGGAGAGCAGGGCGAGATCGCCGTACACCGGCGAGTCGTCGAAGGCGCGCATCTTCACCGGCGCCGAGCGATTGTCGATCGCCGGCACCTTCAAGCCGCCGCCCTCGCGCAGATCGCCGACGAAATCGCCGAAGTGACCGTCGTGGTTCATCAGCAACTGCGACTGATAGCCGGCCTGCGCCAGCGTGTTGAACAGATAGCACTCGCCCGGCGCCGGTTTGTAGAGCGCGGAGTGGCTGGTCTGGCCGCAAGCCGAGCGCAGCAGGCGGATCGCCGCCGGGCCGCTGTAGCTGGCAGCGGTGCTGTAGTTGCTGAAGCGGATGTCGAAGCGGTCCAGCACCGCCGGCTTGCTTTCGCCGACGTAGTCCATGTCGTCCCAGGCCAGCGAGCAGATGTGCAGGAAGATCACGTCGAAGGGCACCGCCGGGCTGGCGGGGGCATTGAGCTTGAGCTGGCGGCCGGCCTCGCGGCGGTAGAAGTCTTCCAGCGCGCTGTTCAACTCGGCACTGTCGGCCGGGCGGGTGTCGGTCACCGCCGTCGCTACCGTCGCCGCGTCGCCACCGGCGCTCGTCGCGGGAGCCGCGGCGGTGAGCGCGGTCGCCGGCTGCGCCAGTCGCAGGCTCAGTTGCTGGCCCAGTTGCTGGCTCAACGGCACCAGCAGGATGCCGAGCACCGCGAAGCTGCCCATGCGCAGGCGTTGCCCCAGTAGCCACCAGGCCGCGAACAGCAGCACCAGGCCGAGCAGGGCCAGCGGATTCACGAAGCGGCCCAGCAACTCCAGCAGGTAGGCGAAGCTGAACTGCTGCAGATAGCCGGCTTGGCTGATGAGGCGTTGGAACGGCGGCAGCCAGGAGTCGTAGTAGAGCAGCGCCAGGCCCGCCGGCACCGCCAGCACCTGCCGTAGCACCCGCTGCCAGCGCCGCTCCAGCGGCCAGGCCAGGGCCAGCGCGAAGCCCAGATTGGGCCAGACGTGAAAGCCGATGAACTTCCCCAGGTAGAGGAAGAGCTTGAGGAAGAAGTAAAAGCTCCAGACGCCCATCGCCCTAGCCGCCCCCCGCGGCTTGCAGTTGCACCGCGCCAGCTTCGGGCGGCGTGATCGGCCGCCGCCAGATCAGCGCGGCGCGGCCGAAGTTGCGCAGGAAGTACCAGAAGCCGCGCAGGCCGAAGTGCAGCACTTCCAGCATGCTCGCCACCGGCCGGTCGCCGGTATCGGGCGGCAGCCATTGCAGCCAGGCGTCGGCGCGGCCGAAGGTGCATTCGATCAGGTCGCGCTCCTGCCGCAGGCTCAGGGGCTCGAACTGCACCCCCAGGCGTGGCGCGCTCCAGTCGCTGACCCGCGCCGGAAAGTCGTACTGCCCGCCGCGGTGGAACAGGCTCACGGTCAGCGCCGCGCCGGCTGCCAGCGGCTGCTCGCTGTCCAGCGACAGGCCCAGGCCATTGAGCGAGTAGTCCCGCACCTCGCAGCGTTGGCTGCGGCCGTCGCCGACCCGGATCGCCGCCGGCAGCCACATGCGGATGCGCGGCGTCAGCCGTACCTGCCGGGCCTCGGCGCAGACGCCCAGCGCGGTGCCGACCATCACCAGGTTGTAGACCGTCCAGACCAGGTTGATCAGCACCGTGCCGGCGTCCTCGGGGTTCCACCAGAACAGCCGCAGCACGCCGACCACCAGGCCGGCGAGATTGAGCAGGGCCAGCCCCATGAACGGCGCCGCGATGCGCCAGTCGAAATAGGCGCGCTCCACGAGGCCACCCTTGACGGTGACATTGAACTTGCCGATGCGCGGCGCGATCAGCGCCAGCGTGGTTGGCAGCGCGATGTACCAGGCCAGCACGGTCTCGTAGGCCTCGGCCCAGAACGAGTGCCGGTAATGGCCCTGGATGCGCGAGTTGGCGAGGCTGGCCTGGGTCAGGTGCGGTAGCGCATAGGCCAGCAGCATCGGCGCCGAGGTGGTGATGACGTGCGCCTCGAAGAACAGATAGCTGAGCGGCGCGGTGAGAAACACCAGGCGCGGCAGGCCGTGGAAGAAATGCAGCATCGCGTTGGAATAGCAGAGCCGCTGGAACAGGTTGAGGCCCGGCCCGAACAAGGGGTTGTCGACGCGAAAGATCTGCGCCATGCCGCGCGCCCAGCGGATGCGCTGGCCGACGTGCGCCGACAGCGACTCGGTGGCCAGCCCGGCCGCCTGCGGCAGGTTGAGATAGGCGGTGGTCCAGCCGCGCCGGTGCATCTTCAGCGCCGTGTGCGCGTCCTCGGTGACGGTTTCCACGGCGATGCCGCCGACCTCCTCCAGCGCGGTGCGCCGCAGTACCGCGCAGGAGCCGCAGAAGAAGGCGGCGTTCCAGAGATCGTTGCCGTCCTGCACCAGGCCGTAGAACAGGCTGCCCTCGTTGGGCACGCGGCGGAAGGTGTCGAGATTGCGCTCGAAGGGATCGGGCGAGAAGAAGTGGTGCGGCGTCTGCAGCATCGCGCAGCGGCGGTCGCGCAGGAACCAGCCCAGGGTCATCTGCAGGAAGGAGCGGGTCGGGATGTGGTCGCAGTCGAAGATGGCGATGTACTCGCCCTTGGTGCGGGTCAGCGCGTGATTGAGATTGCCGGCCTTGGCGTGGCGGTTGTCCGGGCGGATCAGGTACTCGACGCCGGCCTCGGCGGCGAAGGCACGGAACTCCTCGCGGCGGCCGTCGTCGAGCAGGTAGATCTTCAGCTTGTCGGCCGGCCAGTCGAGATTGGCGGCGGCGAGCACCGTTGGCTTCACCACCTTCAGCGGCTCGTTGTAGCTGGGGATGTAGACATCCACCGTCGGCCAGTCGCTGCTGTCGGCCGGCAGCAGCGCCGGCTGGCGCTTGAGCGGCCAGACGTTCTGCACATAGCCCAGCAGCAGGATCAGCCAGGTGTACATCTCCGCCACCACCAGGCCGTAGCCCAGCACGTGCGCGAGCGGGCCTTCGAGATCGAGGGTGCTGGTCAGCCGCCACCAGATGTAGCGGCCGGAGGCGATCAGCGACAGGCCAACCAGGATCAGTGTCGGCAGATCGCCGGGCATGCGCCGCACCAGCATCGCCGCGCCCCACAACAGGGCCAGGAACAGGAACTGGCGCGGCAGGTCCAGCGGCGTGCTGATCGCCATGAAGGCCAGCGGCAGGCTCAGCGCCAGCAGCCACAGGCGCAGGCGCTGGCGGGACTCCAGGCTCTGCGCCCAGTGCTCCAGTCGCGCGCTGCCGGCGCGGTAATCGAGGCGGTCCAGCGCCGTCCTCAGCCGCCGCAGCGGCCACAGCAGGGGGTGCAGCCAGGGCTCCGCCAGCCAGTAGGCCGGAGCCAGGAAGGCCGGTCGCCAAGTGCCGGGGAGTGGCGGTCGGAATTCCGGCATCGGCCGTGACAGCAGCAGCGCCGCGCACCAGTCGCGCCAGCGACCCGGCGCCGGCACCGCCAGGCCGCGCGCGGCCACCGCCGCCAGCCGGGCCAGCGCGCGCGCCAGCGGCACCGGCAAGGGGCGCCGGGCTTCCGGCGGCAGCAGCAACAGCCGCAAAGCCCATTCGGCCGGCCGGCCGGGGTCGCGTACGCCCAGGCTGGCGGCCAGCCTCAGCAGCCAGCTCCGGCCCGCGCTGCCGAGGCGCTGCCGAGGGTGGATGGCGAGAGGGGCGTTCATGACACAGTGTAGGCACGGCTCCGCGTCGGGAGCGCGCTCCAGGGCAATCGCAGCCACCCCTGCAGAAGAGGGCGCGCCAGCCGGGTAAGCTGCGGCCCCAGCCCCGGTATCTGCGCGGAGGAGCGGCATGAGCCTGATCCCTGCAATTGACGCTAGCGACTGTGAACGCCGCGCCTCGCGCCTGCTTGAGGCCAGGCCGCCCGAGGTCTACGCCGCCTTCACCGACCCCGGCCATCTGGCGCGCTGGTGGAGGCCGGAGGGCTTCCGCAACAGCTTCCAGCAGTTCGAGCCCTGGCCGGGCGGCATCTGGCGCTACGTGATGCACGGCCCGGATGGAAGCCACTACCCCAACGAGAGCCGCTTCGTGGAGCTGCTGCCGGCGCAGCGTATCGTGCTGCGGCATCTGTCCGGCCCGCCGTTCGACCTGAGCATCGACCTCGAAGCCCATGAGGGCCGCACCTGCATCGTCTGGTGTCAGCGCTTCCAGTCCGCCGCTGACTGCGCGCGCATCGCCCGCTACGTGGCGGTGCCCAGCGAGCAGCACCTCAACCGCCTGGCGGCGCTGCTGGCGGACTCGCTCTGAACTGAAATCCAGGCTTGGATTCGCGGCGGCCAGCCCGTATCGTCGCCGGCCGCCTGCAACCGCCTCTGCGACCCCATGACCGCTGCCGCCGACGTCCGTACCCAGATTCTCCGCACCATCGCCGGCGAGATCGCAGCCCAGCCGCGGCAGGTGGAGGCGGCGGTGGCGCTGCTCGACGAGGGTGCCACCGTGCCGTTCATCGCCCGCTACCGCAAGGAGATCACTGGCGGCCTCGACGACACCCAGTTGCGCCGCCTGGAAGAGCGCCTGGGCTATCTGCGCGAGCTGGAAGACCGCCGCGCGGCGGTGATCGAGTCGATTCGTGGCCAGGGCAAGCTCAGCGAGGCGCTGGAAGCGCAACTGCTCGCCGCCAGCAGCAAGGCCGAGGTCGAGGACCTCTACCTGCCGTACAAGCCCAAGCGCCGCACCCGCGCCGAGATCGCCCGCGAGCGCGGCCTGGAGCCGCTGGCGGACCTGCTCTACAGCGACCGCAAGCAACTGCCGACGGAAGCCGCCGCCGCCTACGTGCAGGGCGAGGTGGCCGACGTGAAGGCAGCGCTGGAAGGCGCCCGCGACATCCTCAGCGAGCGCTTCGCCGAAGACGCCAGCCTGCTCGGCCGCCTGCGCCAGTACCTGCGTGATCGCGGCGTGCTGCGCTCGCGGCTGATGGAGGGCAAGGCCGAGGCGGGTGCCAAGTATTCCGACTACTTCGACCACGCCGAACCCTGGGCGCGGGTCGCCGGCCACCGCGCGCTGGCGATGCTGCGCGGCCGCAACGAAGAGATCCTGATGCTGGATCTGGAGATCGACGCCGACGACCCGTCACCGATCAAGCCGGTGGAGCGGATGATCGCCGAGCAGCACCACATCCGCGCCGAGGCCGGCGCCGCCGAGGCCTGGCTGCAGGAGGTGGCGCGCTGGTGCTGGCGGGTGAAGCTGTCGCTGAGCCTCACCGTCGATCTGATGATGGAGCTGCGCGCCCGCGCCGAGGCCGAGGCCATCGAGGTGTTCGCGCGCAATCTCAAGGATCTGCTGCTGGCCGCACCCGCCGGCTCGCGCGCCACGCTGGGCCTGGACCCGGGCATCCGCACCGGCGTGAAGGCGGCGGTGGTCGACGGCACCGGCAAGCTCCTGGAGACCGCCACCGTCTATCCCTTCCAGCCGCGCAACGACGTGCGCGGCGCGCAGGCCGAGCTGGCGCGGCTGATCAAGCAGCACGGCGTGCAACTGATCGCCATCGGCAACGGCACCGCCAGCCGCGAAACCGAAAAGCTGGTCGCCGAGCTGCTGCCGGCGCTACCCGAGCCGCGCCCCCGCACGGTGGTGGTCAGCGAGGCCGGCGCCTCGGTGTACTCGGCCTCGGAGCTGGCGGCGGCGGAGTTCCCGCAGCTCGATGTCTCGCTGCGTGGCGCGGTGTCGATCGCCCGCCGCCTGCAAGACCCGCTGGCCGAGCTGGTGAAGATCGACCCCAAGTCGATCGGCGTCGGCCAGTACCAGCACGATGTCGATCAGTACCGGCTGGCGAAGTCGCTGGATGCGGTGGTGGAAGACGCGGTGAACGCGGTCGGCGTCGATCTCAACACCGCCTCCGCCTCGCTGCTGGCGCGGGTTTCCGGCCTGGGCAGCTCGCTGGCCGAGTCCATCGTCTTCCACCGCGACCAGCACGGTGCCTTCCAGAGCCGCAAGCAGTTGCTGGAAGTGTCGCGCCTGGGGCCGAAGACCTTCGAGCAGTGCGCCGGCTTCCTGCGCATCCGCGATGGCGCCGAGCCGCTGGATGCCTCCGCCGTGCATCCCGAGGCCTACGAGCTGGCGCGCCGCATCGTCGCCGCCTGTGGCCGCGAGCTGAAGACTCTGATGGGCGACAGCGCCGCGCTCAAGCAGCTCGACCCGCGGCAGTTCGCCGACGCGCGCTTCGGCCTGCCGACGGTGCGCGACATCCTCGGCGAGCTGGAAAAACCCGGCCGCGATCCGCGCCCGGAATTCCGCACCGCGGCCTTCGCCGAGGGCATCAACGAGCTGAAGGATCTGCTGCCGGGCATGGTGCTGGAAGGCACGGTCACCAATGTCGCCGCCTTCGGTGCCTTCGTCGACATCGGTGTCCACCAGGATGGCCTGGTGCACGTCTCGCAGCTCTCCGACAAGTTCGTGAAGAACCCGCACGAGGTGGTGAAGGCCGGCCAGATCGTCAAGGTGCGGGTGGTGGAAGTGGACCTCAAGCGCCAGCGCATCGCGCTGTCGATGAAGAAGGACGACGGCAGCGCCAGCAGCCGCGCGCCGACGGCGGGCGAGGCCAGGGGCGACTCTCGCGGCCGTGGGGCTCCACCCTCGCGCGCGGGTGGCAAGCCGCCGCGTGCCGCGCCGGCGCCGCAGGGCTCGCTGGGCGCGGCGCTGGCCGACGCCCTGAAGCGCCGCTAGGACGATACATGCGCCTCTACCTGCGCCTGCGACTGCTGGCCGAGGCAGACAGCGCCGCCGCCCTGGCAGAGGCGCGACTGGCGGCGCTGCCTGGACTCCGCGTCCAGGTGCTAGCAGTGGAGCCCAGCGAATGGCCGGGGGTGCAGGCGGTGAGTCTGGCGCTGGAGCCGGCCACGCGCGAAACCTACGAGACCCTGCTGGCGCAGGCCAGCGTCGGATGGACGCGCGCCTACGAGGATGACGATCCGCCCGGCGCCTGCGCGATCTGGGACCGCCGTCGCGCCGCCGGCGTCGACTACGACCAGTCCCTGCTCGCCGAGCTGCCGCCGCACCCGCCGCTGCTGGCGCCGGAGTGGCTGTGGGCGGAGCTGGAGTGGCTGGCCGACTAGGGCCTGCGACCACAGCGAGGCTGTGACAGGCCCTGAGCCTCAGCCGCCCGGCAGCCAGACCCGCATGGTCGTGCCCGGTTGGTGGTCCAGCACCTCGATGCGGCCCTGGTGCAGCAGCACCACCGCGCGCACCAGCGACAGGCCCAGCCCCAGGCCGGGTTCGTGGCGCGAGGCGTCGAGCCGCACCAGGCGCTCGAACACGCGCTCGTGCTCGCTGGCCGGGATGCCCGGGCCGGAATCGCTTACTTCCAGCAGCCAGGCGCCAGCCTCGGGTCGGGCGCTGAGCGTGATGACGCCGCCGGCGGGGCTGTACTTCACGGCGTTGTCGAGCAGGTTGACCAGCATCTGGAACAGTAGGTGACGGTGGCCGCGCAGCGGCGTGCCGGGTCGCAGGTCCAGCCGCAGCGTCTGCTGCTTCTCCTCAGCCAGCGGCTCGATGTAGTCGGCGGCGTCCTGCGCCAACTGGCCGACCTCGCAGGCCTCGAACTCCTGGCGCAGCAGGCCGGACTCGACGGTGGCGATCCGCAGCAGCGACTGGAAGGTGGCCAGCACCTGGTCGAGGTCGGCGAGGTTGTGCTCGATCCAGGTCGGCAGCTCGGCGGCGGGCGGCGGGTTGGCGAGCGCGGCTTCCAGCCGCGAGCGGTAGCGGGTGAGCGGCGAGCGCAGATCGTGGGCGATGTTGTCGGTGGCGCCGCGCACCGAGGCGATCAGGGCGTTGATGCGGTCGAGCATGGCGTTGAGTGTTTCACCCAGGCGGTCGAACTCGTCGCCATTCGGCCGCGCCGGCACCCGATGGCGCAGGTCGCCGTCCATGATCTTTTGCGCCGCGGCGCGGATCGCTTCCACCGGCCGCAGCGCCGCGCGGGTCAGCAGCAGGCCGGTGCTGAGCGAGACCAGCAGCATCGCGCCCAGGCTCCACAGCGCCGCACGGCGGATGTCGTCGCGCACCTGGTCGACTTCCACTTCGTCAAAGCCCACCAGCAGGCGGCTGCCGTCGCTCAGGCGGGTCCATTCGGCGACCACCTCGGTGCGCCCGGGATACCTGCGGCTGGGCAGTCGAAAAATCCGCTCCGCTTCCACGGCATTTGCCGGCCAGTTGTCGAAATTGCCGGCGAGCAGCACCCCCTGCTTGCTCTCCAGCCGGTACAGGCGGTCGTGGTTGGGCGTGACGTTCTGGATGCGCTGCGTGATCAGGGCTTCGACGCCGCGCCGGCCGTCGATACGCTCCTCGGCTTCGAGGATGTGCAGCTCGGCGTCCACGCTTTCCTCGACGTGGCCGATCATGAAGCGGTCGGCGAGCCAGGTGATGAACAGCAGCAGCAGGCCAAAGCTCAGCGACAGCAGAGCGCTGTTGGCGAGAGTGAGGCGGGCGGAGGTGGAGAGTCTGAGCTTCATCCTCCACAGCATCTCATTGTGGCTCGCGCAAGCAATAGCCGGAGCCGCGCAAGGTGTGGATCAGCGGTGGCCAGGGCTCGTGGTCCACCTTGGCGCGCAGCCGCGAGACGTGCACGTCGATGACATTGGTCTGCGGGTCGAAGTGATAGTCCCAGACGCCTTCCAGCAGCATGGTGCGGGTCACCACCTGGCCGGCGTGGCGCATCAGGAATTCCAGTACGCGGTACTCCTGCGGCTTGAGGTTGATGACCTCGCCGCCGCGCTTGACCACATGCGCCATGCGGTCGAGCTCCAGGTCGGCGACGCGCAGGCGGCTCTCGGCCGATGGCAGCAGGCCGCGACGGGTGATCGCCTCCAGGCGGGCCAGCAGCTCGGCCATCGCGAAGGGCTTGACCAGATAGTCGTCGCCGCCGGCGCGCAGGCCCTTGATGCGCTCGTCGACCTGGCCGAGCGCGGAGAGGATCAGCACCGGCACCCGCGAGCCGGTGGCGCGCAGCGCGGCGAGCATGGCCAGGCCGTCCATTCTCGGCAGCAGGCGATCGAGCACGATGGCGTCGTAGGCCTCGCCGGTGGCCAGGAACAGGCCCTGGCGACCGTCGGCCGCATGCTCGGCGACATGACCGGCCTCGCGCAGTGCTTTCAGCAGAAAGCCGGCGATCTCGGCGTCGTCCTCCACCACCAGAACGCGCATGGCCTCAGGCCCCCCGGAACATGCGGCGCAGCAGGCCTTCCCCGCGCCATTCGTGGACCAGGGCCATGCCGGCATGGCCGGCGAGATAGAGCTTGAGCGGCAGCGCACCCCATTCGTGGATGCTGCCGATCTCGTGCATCAACTCGAGCTGGTCTTCCAGCAGCCACATGGCGACGCCGGTGCAGGCGAAGAACAGCAGGGTCAGCACGCCCAGGCCTTCCACCGCCGCCGCCAGCACGCGGGTCTGGCTGGCGTCGGGCGCTTGCAGGCGCGGCAGACCGCCCAGCAGCCCGCGCAGCTCGCCGGCCAGCGCGCTGCGGCCGACGCCGCTCAGCCAGGGCAGGAAACGGGCCAGAGTGTCGGCGCCATAACGGCGCCACAGGCTCCAGATCAGCAGCACCAGCAGCAGGCTGGCGGCCAGACCGGTCCACTCGTGCAGTTCGTACAACTGGATCTGCCAGGCGCTGGCGTCCTTGAAGCGCCAGGGCTTGGACATCCACTCCGAACCGATCAACTGGTGCAGCACCGCCAAGGCCAGCACGGCGTGGCTGTAGCGCAGGCTGGCGCCGCGAGGCTTGAGGTCGGTCATGACGGTCTCCTTGGGGACTGGACTCTGGGTCATGGCGGTGCAGCCTAGGCGCCTGCTCTTAAACGGATGATGGCCGCAACATTAACGTTTGTTCATGCTCCGGACATGCTCTGGCAAGGTGCGATTGCCGAAGGTAATCGCCGTACTTCGGCCGAGCGGCAGACATGTTTTCCAGGCAACTCCCCAGCACGCTGCTGATCCTGCTGATGGCCCTGGCCGGGCCGGCGTGGGCGCAGAGCCCCGCCGACCACGAGGCCGAGGAGCGCCTGGTGCTCGAGACCGATGCGGACTTGAGCCTGGCCGGCGCGCTCGAGGCGGCACTGGCGCGCGCGCCGGGCGCGGCGCTGGTCGCCGCGCAGGCCGGGTTGGCCGACACCTATCGACAGCGCGCCGGGAGCTGGCTGGCCGGCGCCCCCAGCGCCCAGTTGCGCTACCTCAGCGACCGCTGGCAGACCCGCCAGGGGCTTAGCGAGGCCGAGTTCGGCTTCGAGCTGCCGTTGTGGCGACCCGGCCAGCGCCAGGCCCTGGCCGGCGAGGCCGGTGCCAGTCGCGCGCTGGCTGGCGAGGCCGCGCGCCTGCACCGCTGGCAGCTCGCCGGTCTGGTGCGCGAGCACTACTGGGAGCTGCGCGAGGCGAGGGAACGCCTGAGCCTGGCGCAGGCGGAACTGGCTTCCTTCCGGCAACTGGAAGCCGAGGTGCGGGCCCGGGTCGCCGCCGGCGATGCCGCGCCGGCCGAGGTGCTCAGCGCCGAGGGCCTGCGTCGCGAGCGCGAGGCGGCGGTGCACGAGGCCGAGGTGGTGCTGGCCGACCGCCACTACGCCTGGCGGGTGCTGACCGGTCTGTCGGCCTTGCCCGCCGAACGGGTCGAGACTGTCACCGCGACACCCGGCGATTACCTGCCCTTGCTGGCGGCGCGCGCGGCCAGGGACCAAGCCGAAGCCGCGCTGGCCGCCGCCCGCCGCGAGGGCGCCGGCGCGCCGCGCCTGCTGCTGGGCCTGCGCCAGGACCAGCAGGACGGCGCCGAGACCACCGACAGTGTTTCCGCCCAGCTCAGCCTGCCCTTCGGTGGCAGCAGTCACCGCCAGGCGCGCCTGGCGCCGCTGGAACTGGAGGCGGCACGCGCCGCCGACGAGCTGCGCCGCCAGCAGCAGGAGGCGGAGTTGGCGCAGCACGAGGCCGAGCACGAGCTGCATGCGCGCGAGGTGGCGCTCGCCGACAGCCAGGGCCGCTACGCGCTCGCCAGCCAGGAGCTGGCGCTGGCGCGCCGCGCCTACGGCCTGGGCGAGAGCGCGCTGGTCGAGCGTCTGCTCAGCGAAATCCGCGCCGCCGAAGCCGGGCGCGTCCAGCAACTGTCGCGACTGGCGCTGGCCCGCGCCATCGCCCGCTACAACCAGGTTCATGGAGTGTTGCCGTGAGAGTCCCCGTTCCCTTCCTGATCTCCTGCTACGCCAGCGGCCTGCTGCTGGGCGTCTGTCTCGCCCTGCCGGTACCGGCAGGGGCCGCGCCGGAGACGCTGGCGATCAGCGCCGCGCAGATCCAGAGCCTGGGCATCCGCCTGGAGCGCCCGCAGCGCCTGGACCAGGCCGCCGGCACCTGGCTGTCGGCGCAGGTGGTGCCGGCGCCCGAGGCCGAATGGGTGGTGACCGCGCCCGCCGCCGGCGTGCTGGTGCGCCTGCCGGTGGCCGAGGGCGAGGCGGTCGCCGCCGGTGCGGTGCTCGCCGAGCTGCGCAGCCCCGAGGCCCCGCAACTCGCCGCCGAGCTGGTGCAGGCGGAGTCGGCGGCGCGGCTGGCGCGCGCCGACAGCGACCGCGACCAGCAATTGCATCGCGAGGGCATCATCGCCGCCCGCCGCGCCCAGGCCAGCGAGCAGGCCGCCTTGCAGGCCGAGAGCCAGTTGGCCGCCATCCGCATGCGCCTGCGCCTGCAGGGTCTGAGCGCCGCCGAGGCCAGCCAGGGCCGGGTGCTGGCGCGTGCGCCGTCTGCCGCCACCGTGGTCGAGCGTCTGGCGCGGCCGGGGCAGCGCCTGGCCGAGGCCGATCCGCTGCTGCGGCTGATCGACCCGCGCCGGCTGATGCTGGAGCTGCAATGGCCGGTCGCCGAGCCGGCGCCGGTGGCGGGCGAGCGCCTGCGCCTGCCCGATGGCCGCGAGGCCAGCGTGCGCCAGGTCGGCTGGGCGGCGAGCAGCAGCACCCAGACCTTGCCGGTGCGCGCGACGCTGCCGGCGGCGGCCGGCGATCTGCGGCCTGGCCAGTGGCTCAAGGTGCAGCGCCTGCTCGGCGGCGAGGGGCCGGCCTGGAGCCTGCCGGCCAGCGCGGTCAGCCGCCATGCCGGTGGCGCGGTGGTATTCCTGCGCGAGGCGCAGGGCTTCCGGGTGCTGCCGGTGACGGTGCTTGCGCAGGACGGTGAGCGACTGAGCCTGCGTGCCGAGCTGAGCGCCGACAGCCAGGTCGCGGTCAGCGGCACGGTGGCGCTCAAGGGCGCCTGGCAGGGCCACGGCGGAGGAGAATAGCCATGCTGCTTGCGCTTACCCGCGCGGCGCTGACGCGACCGCTGCTCACCCTGCTCGCCGCCCTGGTTCTGGTGGTGGCCGGCGGCTATAGCTTTCACCGCCTGCCGATCGACGCCTTCCCCGACGTCTCCGCGCCGCAGGTGAAGATCATCGTCAAGGTCGCCGGCATGACGCCGGAGGAGATGGAGACCCGGGTGACCGCGCCGGTCGAGCTGGAACTGCTGGGCCTGCCCAGCCAGACCATGCTGCGTTCCACCACCAAGTACGGCCTCGCCGACATCACCCTCGACTTCGCCGACGGCACCGACATCTACTGGGCGCGCAGCCAGGTCGCCGAGCGGCTCAACGCGATCTGGGGCTCGCTGCCGGCGAACGCCAGCGGCGGTCTGGCGCCGATCACCACGCCGCTGGGCGAGATGCTGATGTTCACGGTGGAAGGCCCGCAGTCGCTGGCCGAACGCCGGCAGGTGCTGGACTGGCAGATCCGGCCGGCGCTGCGCACCGTCGCCGGCGTCGCCGACGTCAACGTGCTGGGCGGGCGCGCCACCGCCTACGAGGTGGTGCCCGATCCCGCGCGCCTGGCCGCCGCCGGGCTCAGCCTCGACGAACTGCGCGCCACGCTGGAGCGCTTCAACCGCAACGACGGCGCCGGTCGCGTCAACGAGGGCGAGGAGGCGCTGCTGGTGCGGGTGCAGGGGCGGCTGGGGTCGCTGGACGACATCGGCAATCTGGTGCTGCGCGCCGAGGGCAGTGCCCTGGTGCGCGTGCGCGACGTCGCCGAGGTGCGCCTGGGCGCGCTCACCCGCATGGGCGGCGTCACCCGCAACGGCGAGGGTGAAACCGTGCAGGGCCTGGTGCTGGGCCTGCGCGGCGCCAATGCCGGCGAGCTAGTGGCCGGGGTGCAGGCGCGTCTGGACGAACTGCGGCCGCGGCTGCCCGAGGGCATGCACATCGTCACCTTCTACAACCGCGGCGAGCTGGTCGGCAAAGCCGTGAACACCGTCGCCAAGGCGCTGGGCGAGGCGGTGGTGCTGGTGCTGATCCTGCTGGTGCTGTTCCTCGGCAACCTGCGCGCCGCCCTGGTGGTGGCCCTGGTGCTGCCGCTGTCGGCGCTGTGGACCTTCGTGCTGATGCGCGCCACCGGACTCACCGCCAACCTGATGAGCCTGGGTGGCCTGGCCATCGCCATCGGCATGCTGGTGGATGCGGCGGTGGTGGTGGTGGAGAACATCGTCGCCCATCTGCACGAGAGCGATCACGGCGGCGCCGTGCAGGACCACAACAAGACCCGGCTGGTGCTGGAGGCGGTGCGCGAGGTGGCGGTGCCGGTGGTGGCCGGCATGGCGATCATCGCCCTGGTGTTCCTGCCGCTGCTGAGCCTGCAAGGGCTCGAAGGCAAGCTGTTTTCGCCGGTGGCGCTGACCATCGTCTACGCGCTGGCCGGCTCGCTGCTGCTGTCGCTGACCGTGATCCCGCTGGCGGCGCGCTGGCTGCTCAGCGAGAGCGGCCATGACGATCCCTGGCTGCCGCGCACCCTGGCGCGGCTCTATCAGCCACTGCTGGTCGCGGCGCTGGCGCGACCGCGTACGGTGGTGGCGGCCGCGCTGGCGCTGCTGCTGGTCACCGGCGTGATCTATGGCCGCATCGGCAAGACCTTCATGCCGACCATGGACGAAGGCAGCCTGATCGTGCAGTTGGAGAAGCTGCCCTCGATCAACCTCGACGCCTCGCTGGCGATCGACACCGCGTTCCAGAAGGCGGCGCTGGCGCGGGTGCCGGAGCTGGAGCTGGTGGTGGCTCGCGCCGGCAGCGACGAAATCGGCCTCGACCCCATGGGCCTCAACCAGACCGATTCCTTCTTCGCGCTCAAGCCGCGCAGCGAATGGCGCTTCCAGACCAAGCAGGAAATCCTCGATGCCCTGCGCGAGGTGCTGAAGGATTTTCCCGGCGTCGCCTACGCCTTCAACCAGCCGATCGAGATGCGCGTCTCCGAGCTGATCCTCGGCGTGCGCGGCGATCTGGCGGTGCGCCTCTACGGCCCCGATCTGGCGGTGCTCAACGCCAAGGCGGCGGAGATCGCCGACAGCCTGCGCACCGTTGCCGGCGCCGAGGACGTCTACTACCTCGCCAACGAGGGCGTGCAATACCTGCGCGCGCTGCCCGACGGCGAGGCGCTCGCGCGCCACGGCCTGAGCGTCGATGCGTTGTCGGAGCTGCTGCGCCTGCAGATCGAGGGCGAGCCGGTAGGGCTGATCCAGAAGGACGGCCGCCGCTATCCGCTGTTGCTGCGCGCCTCTGGCGCCGCGCAGTCGCCTGAGCAACTCGCGGCGCTGCCGCTGCAACTGCCGGACGGCGAGCGGCTCAGCCTTGGCCAGTTGGCGCGCATCGAGCGGGTCAGCGGGCCGGTGCAGATCGGCCGCGAGCTGGGCGAGCGCAACACCGTGGTGATCGCCAATGTCCGCGACCGCGACCTGGTCAGCTTCGTCGAAGAGGCGCGTGCCCGCGTGCAGCAGGCGGTGCCGCTGCCGGCCGGCTACCGCCTGAGCTGGGGCGGGCAGTTCGAGAACCAGCAGCGCGCCGCGCAGCGCCTGGCGCTGGTGGTGCCGGTGGCGCTGGCGCTGATCTTCCTGATCCTGTTCGGCGTGTTCGGCTCGCTGCGGCAGGCGGTGCTGGTGCTCAGCAACATCCCCTTCGCGCTGATCGGCGGCGTGCTGGCGCTCGCGGTATCCGGCGAATACCTCTCGGTGCCGGCCTCGGTGGGCTTCATCGCCCTGCTCGGCATCGCCGTGCTCAACGGCGTGGTGCTGGTCAGCTACTTCAACCAGTTGCGGGCCGAAGGCCTGGCGCTTGCCGAAGTGGTGGTGCAGGGCGCGCTGCGCCGGCTACGGCCGGTGCTGCTCACCGCCAGCATGACCGCCATCGGCCTGGTGCCCATGCTGTTCGCCAGCGGGCCGGGCTCGGAGATCCAGCGGCCGCTCGCCATCGTGGTGATCGGCGGCCTGGTCAGCAGCACCCTGCTGACCCTGGTGTTGCTGCCCATCCTCTACCGGCGCTTCGCCGAGCCGCGGCGCCGCTGAGGCCTGGCGCGTGGTCTGGCGGGGGCGCCGGGCGGCATATGTTCGGCAACGTACATATGCCGAGAGGGTAAAGCGCCTACAGTCCGGACCATCGACAGGCAGCGCCCGCCAACCCCGGGACGACTCGCGCGCCCACTCCAGCTCAACGGGAAAGAGCGCATGAACCACACACATCAGCCGCAACAAAACCATCTGCTCTGGGCCTTGCCCGCCAGCGCCCGCGAGCGGGTATTCCCGAAAATGGAACTGGTGGCGATGCCGCTGGGCAAGGTGCTCTACGAGTCCGGGCACAGCCTGCAGCACGTCTACTTCCCCACCGATTCCATCGTCTCGCTCCTTTACGTGATGGAGGACGGAGCCTCGGCGGAGATCGCCGTGGTCGGCAACGAGGGCATGGTCGGCGTCGCCCTGTTCATGGGCGGCGAGACCACCCCCAACCGGGCAGTGGTGCAGAGCGCCGGCCATGCCTACCGGCTGAAGGGCGCGCTGCTCAAGCAGGAGTTCAGCCGCTCCGGCCCGATGCAGCACCTGCTGCTGCGCTACACCCAGGCGCTGCTGACCCAGATGGCGCAGACCGCGGTCTGCAATCGCCACCACACCGTCGACCAGCAGCTCTGCCGCTGGCTGCTGCTGAGCCTGGACCGCCTGGCCGGCAACGAACTGAGCATGACCCAGGAGCTGATCGCCAACATGCTCGGCGTCCGTCGCGAGGGAGTCACCGAGGCGGCGGGCAAGCTGCAGGCGCTGGGGCTGATCCAGTACCGCCGCGGCCACATCACCGTGCTCGACCGGCCGCGCCTGGAGCAGGCCGCCTGCGAGTGCTACGCCGTGGTCAAGCGCGAGTTCGACCGCCTGCTGCCGGAGACCGTCGCCAGCTAGCGCCCACCTGCGCACCGGGGTGGGCGAGGCGGCTCGGTGTCGCAGCGCACCGACGCCTTCCGAAACGGGATGCAGCCTGCACCTGCTTCACGCCGCGCCCGACGCTCCCGCCGGGTCGGCCTGCGTCACCACAGGTAGCCCTCCATGCCCATCCCGGCCGCAAGCCCGAGCCGCAACAACCACCTGCTGCTGCGCCTGCCGCCACGCCTGCGCCTGGAGGCGGAATGCGAGCTGGTGCAACTGCGTGCCGGCGAACCGCTGGGCGATTTCGGGCAGCCGCGCCGGGAACTGTACTTCCCAGGCGGCTGCCTGATCTCGCTGATGGCCGGCGGCGCCGATGCCGGGACCCTGGAACTGGCCCTGGTCGGCGACGAGGGCATGCTTGGTCTGTCGGTGCTGCTCGGTGGCGATCCGCCGCCCTGGCAGGCGGTGGTGCGTGGCGCCGGCTCGGCCTGGCGGATGCCGGCCACGCGGTTCCGGCGCCTGCTTGGCGGGCAGCCGCGCTGGCAACGGCAATTGCTGGGCTACGCCGGCGCGGTGCTGGCGGAACTGGCGCAGGCGGTGGTCTGCGCCAGCGCGCATCCCATCGAGGCGCGGCTGGCGCGCTGGCTGCTGACCGCCGACGACCGCAACCAGGGGCAGAGCCTGCTGCAGACCCACGCCATGCTCGCCTCGGTACTGGGCGTGCGCCGCAGCGGCATCACCGCCGCCGCCGGCGATCTGCAACGGCGGCAATTGATCCGCTACCGGCGCGGTCAGATCCACATCCTCGACCGCCCGGGCCTGGAGCAGGCCGCCTGTCACTGCTACCGGCGCGCCCACTAGCGAGCGCCACCGGCGCCGGCGTGCTTTCCAGGCGGCAGGGTTCGGTAGCGTACCGACCGCCGCCGGCCGCGCCGCTAAGGTCGGCAAACCGCTGACGGAGTGTTCGGCTGGCGGCCAAAACGAGGGCACCGCCAACGGCGGCGCAGAACCATGATCCGCCATGACAGTGATCTGGAAGTCAGCTACACCGAACCCCTGTGGTTCACCAACTCAAGCCTGGCCGGCAGCCTGCCGATGCCGGTCGTGACCACACATGCCTATGTCGAGCTGCTCAACCGCGAGGGCAGCCTCGACGGCCCGGTGGTGATGCACGCGCCACCGCTGTCGCTGCTGCCGGCCGTCGTGCCGCTCCTGGTGCCATTGCTGCTGGCGCTGCTGGCTCTGAGCCAGCTCGGCTGGCTGGGCTGGCGGTCACGGCGCCGACCGCGCAACGCCGGCTAGAACGCCACTTGAGCCCGCCCCCGGCCAGCCGCCGTTTCCGCTTGGTCGACGGCCTGATGCGCTACTACAGCCAGGAGACCGGTCGCGGCTGGTATTGGCTCGATCTCGCCAGCTATCTGCTGCTGAGCCTGGCTCTGGCCGGCCTGCTGCTGCAGGCGCCGGTCAGCCAGCAGCTTCCGATCTGGCTGGCGATCGGTGCCGGACTGATCGCCTGGAGCCTGCTGGAATACCTGCTGCACCGCTACCTGCTGCACGGGCCGCCACCGTTCCTCGACTGGCACCAGGCGCACCACCGGCGGCCGCGGGCGCTGCTCGGCACGCCGACCGCGATCAGCCTGAGCCTGATCCTGCTGCTGCTCTTCCTGCCAGCCTGGCTGTTGCTCGGCCGCTGGCCGGCAAGCGGACTGCTGTTTGGCATTGTGCTCGGCTATCTCAACTACAGCTGGCTGCACCAGCGTCTGCATCAGCCCGGCCGGCCACCGGCCTGGCTACGCCGCAACTACCAGAACCATGGCCGACACCATCAGGGCCGCGAGGCCGGCTTCTATGGAGTGAGCAGCGTGTTCTGGGACTGGGTCTTCGGGACCCGGCTGACGCCGCTGCCCTCGGCGCAGTCGCAGACGCTGGCCGACCGGCCCCCGGCCTAGAGCCGGTACTGACTCAGAAACCGTTGTACCTGGCGCATCGCGGCCTCGGCGTCGTGACCGTAGCGGGCCTGGACCATCTGGCTGAGCGCTTCGGCATCACCGCCGGATTCCAGCAGCTCGCCCTCGCTGAGCCGCGACCAGACGATGCGGGCGCTGCCGACGTGCAGCTTCCAGCGCGCGCTGGCCAGGGCGGCCTTGGCGGCGGCGCGCTCGGCTTCGGTGCCGACCGGCGCGGAGGGCTGGCTGCTGCGACGGACCATCAGCTCGCCGGCGGGCATCTGGCTGTAGGGCTCGGTCGCGGCTGTGAGTCCGGGACGGGGTGGCTTGACCATGCGGGAATCTCCTGGCGGTCCGCCGGCCGGGTGCCGCGAATGCCGCCGCACAGCCTGAGCGCGCGCGCTGGCGCGGTCTGTACGCCGACGCACCCAGGGGCGGCGGCTGCGACGCGCTCCGGGTTTACGCGCGCCAGCGCACCGACCGTGGCGCCGCGTCTGCCTAGGCTGAGCGGGCAGTAACACGACGGCGTTCGCAATCTCGCGAGGCGCCGACCACGGAGATACTCATGGCCTCGACGAACACCACCCACCGCGGCAATGGCACGGGCAAGCCGACTGTCGCCCCCACGTATCTCAAGCCTGACCCCGCTGCCTACACCAAGCCGAAGCCGGTGCCCACGAAGGCGCACAACAATCCCAAGGACACCGCCCAGGAGGCGGTGCACGAGATCCGGCCGAAGGTCTCGGTCAGCGCGCCGGCCGCGCCGATCCCGAGCACCGCCGCCAAGGGCGATGACGACGCCATGTCCAAGCCGGCGAAGCGCTCATGAGCCTGCCGAGCGTGGACGCCCTCAAGGGCCAGTGGAAGCAGCAGGTGGGCGCCGCCAAGATCGCCTGGGGCAAGCTCACCGAAGACGAGCTGCTGCGCCTGGAAGGCCATCAGGAAAAGCTCGCCGGCCTGGTGCAGGAGCGCTACGCGGTGACGCGCGACGAGGCCGACAAGCAGGTCAAGGCATTCTTCGAGAAGAACAAGGCCTGAAGCCCGGCCGCAGGCCGCGTCGCGCCCAGTCCGGGCCGGCGCGGTTTTTTTTGCGTCGCCGGTTGCAGGGTACGGCAGCGCACAGACCGCGCGGCGGCGCGCGGCCATTCTGCAAGCCGTCAGCAGTGCCAGCGCCAACCGGTGTCTGGTTTGCCGGGTCCAGGCCCGCAAGCGCTGGCTTTCTTTGAGTCCCGATCATTTTCCCCCTCGGCGTGCTTGGAGAACCACTCCGCTCCACCGTCACGAGGACGATCCCCATGCATACACGCATCTCACCGCCACCGCCCACATTCCAGCCCTTGCGGCCGGCGCTGCTGGCCGCGCTGCTCCTGGCCACCGCCTGCGCCTCGGCGCCGCTGCCGCCCACCGACGCGCTGCAGGCGGCGGAGTTGGCGATCCGCACGGCCGAGCAGGCGCGAGTGGCTGACCACGCCTCGCCGGAACTGGGCGAGGCCCGCGACCAGCTGACCGCCGCCCAGGCGGCGGTGCAGCAAGAAAACATGGTCGAGGCCCAGCGCCTGGCCGAGCGCTCGCGGTTGAGCGCCGAACTGGCCACCGCCAAGGCCGAGCAGGCGAAAGCCCGCGTCGTCAACGAAGAGCTGCAGAAAGGCACCGACAGCCTCAAGCAGGAAATGCAGCGGAACACCGGAGCCAAGCAATGAACCAGCAAGTCCAAAGCCTGAAGAGACTGATCCCGGCCGCCGCCGCGGCGTTGTTCCTGATCGCCTGCGCGCCGGCCGCCACCAAGCCCGACGGCGCCGACGCGCTGCACGCCAAGCTCTCGCGGCTGCAAGCCGATCCGCTGCTGGCCAGCCGCGCGCCGGTGGCACTCAAGGAAGCCGAGCAGGCGGTGCAGGTCGCCGAGCAGCCGACCGAAGACCGTGAACTGGGCCAGCATCGGGTGCTGATCGCCGACCGCAAGCTGGATATCGCCAGCGCGCGCGCGCAGAGCCGCCTGCTGGAAGACCAGCGCAAAACCCTGGCCGAGCAGCGCGAGAGCAGCCGTCTGGAGGCCCGTACCAGTGAGGCCGATCGCGCGCATCGCGATGTGCGCATCGCCCGCAACGAAGCGGATCTGGCGCGTGGTCAGGCCGAGGCCGCGACCCAGGCCACGCAGACCGCGCAACAGCAGACCGAGGAGTTGCAGCGGCAGATCGCCGAGCTCAGCGCCAAGGAGAGCGAGCGCGGTCTGGTGGTGACGCTGGGCGACCTGCTGTTCGCGACCGGCCGCTCCGATCTGCGCGGCAGCGCCAGCGCCCATCTGTCCAAGCTGGCCCTGTTCCTGAACCGCTATCCGGAACGCACGGTGATCATCGAAGGGCACACCGACACGGTGGGCAGCGAGGACTCCAACCAGGGCTTGTCGCAGCGCCGCGCCGATGTGGTGAAGGCCTATCTGGCCGGGCAGGGTGTTTCCGCCGCGCGGCTGACCAGCGCCGGGCTCGGCGAGGGCAGCCCGGTCGGCAGCAATGACTCCGCCAGCGGCCGTCAGCAGAACCGCCGCGTCGAAGTCATCATCAGCAACAGCCTGATCTCGTCGAAATAAGTCCCAGGCGGGCGGCGGCGATCCGGCAGAGGCCGGGTCGCCGCCTTTTTGTTGGGCCGCGCTTATTGCGGCAGCGGGCCAGCACCCCGGTAGCTGCTGGTCTCGCCGGCGATGCGCAGTTCGCTGTCCCAGAGGTAGGACAGGTGCGGGTGGCCGCCGCGCAGCACCTCCAGCGCGGCGCGGTCGCCGCGCAGTTGGTAGTCCATCCAGGCCAGCGAGTAACGGCCGGCAATCTCCAGGCCCCATTGCGCCGAGGGCAGCACCGGGTAGCTGGTGTGCTGCGCGTGGGTGGAGGCTTCGGCGACGATCAGCGCGCGGTCACCGGCGAGCTTCTCGTAGATCGGCCGCACCACCGCCGGGTTCAGGAAGGGGATGGGTGCCACCGGGCCGTCGTGATCGCCGGTCTGGATCATCACCGGAATCGGATTGGCCGCGAACGGCGCCGACTGCTCGCTGATCGGCGCCGCCGCCACCGCCGCTTTCTGGCGTGGCTCCACCGCCTGCAAACCGAGCGTGGTGATCGCGCCCTGGCTGTGGCCGATCACGCCGATGCGACTGGTGTCCAGCGCCGCGCGCACCGGCGACTGTTCGAGCAGATAGCTGAGCGCGTCCTGGGCGTCTTCGATGGTATTGCCGGGGTCGCCGGCGACCGCGTCCTGCGACTTGCCCTGGCCGACGAAGTCGAAGGCGAACACCAGGTAGCCGGCGTCGGCGAACAACTGGTGCCACCAGCGGTACACGGCGGTGTTGGTGGCCAGGCCTTCCAGCGCCAGGATCACCGGGTAGGCGCCCGCGCGCGGCGGCAGCGCGCCGCGACCGGGCAGCACGATCTCGCCGTACAGCTCGGTGCCGTAGCGGTTCTTGAAGCGTACCGGCACCAGCGCCACGCCGGCGTTGTAGTCCGGGTAGCCGTAGCAGTGGTAGGGGCTGGCGAGACGGCACTGTCCCGCTAGCTGTGCCAGCGTCGCGCGCACATGGAAGGCCAGCACCGCCGGGTCGCTGAGGTCGCGCACCGTGGTGCCGAAGGCGATGGGGTCGAACAGCGCCGCCAGGGTGGCTGTCGGCAACAGTCCGGCGAGCGCGTCGAGATTGTCGATCACCGCCTCCACCGCCGCCGGCGCGGGTGGTGGATCCTCGCCGGGCTGCGAGGCGGGCCAGGTCTTGAGCGATGCCTGGCCAGAACCGGTGTCGGCGGACTGGCCGGACCCGCAGGCGCTCAGCAGCAGGCTCAGCAGGGCGGCGGCCAGCACCGCCCGAGGGCATCGACGCAAGGGCTCTCTCCAGAAAGAATTTGGTCCGGCGGTTCGGTGCCGCCCGGTACCCTCATCCTAATCGTTCAGGCCGAACCCTCCGACCAGGTTCGCGGTGGCGCGTGGCGCCTTCTCGTTCATTCCCGGAAGGCCTGCGAGCCCAGGGCTAGCACCCGCGGATGCCGCGAGCCCAGAGCGCGCCGGTAGATCGCCGAGGCGGCCGCAGCCTCGCTGGCGGCTTCGGCGGACCGCCGCTGCTGTCGGCGCAGGTGGGCCAGACTGTCGTGCAGATACGCCAGACGCAGATTGTCCGGCGGCAGGCTGCGCCCGGCCGCGGCCAGGGCTGGCACTAGCAGGGCTTCGGCCTCGGGCAGGCGCCGCAGGGCGATCAGGGTTTCGGCCAGGGTGCGGCTCAGCAACAGCACGTTGGGGTGCGCGGCGCCTTGATGGCGCACCGCGTCGGCGTGCGCCTGGGTCAGCAGTGGCAGCGCCTGGGCTGCGAGGCCGAGCCGGGTCAGTGCCTCGCCAACGCGGTTGGCGGAATAGCGGGTCCAGACATGATCCTCGCCGTGGATGAGGGCGCGGTTGTCATACGCGCGGCGCAGCAGCGGCAGGGCGTGCACGGCGTCGCCGCGCTCCAGCAGAAGCTGGCCGCGGTAGTGCAGCGCGGTCAGCGTATAGGGATGCAGGTCACCCACCGTTTTCACCAGGCCCTCGTAGGCCTGATCGAATTGCCGCTGCGCCTCATCCCAGCGACCCTGGCTCATCAGGGCGTCGCCCAGCGAAATCTGCTGCCAGCGGGTCCGCGGGTGCTCAGCGCCCTGCAAGCGACTGGTCTCGGCGATCACCGTGCGCAGCAGGCTCTCGGCATCGGTCAGGCGATTGAGCTCCAGGTAGCAGTCGGCCAGGCTCCATTGCCCACTGGTCAGGGCCAGGGCGTCGACACCGCGATAGGCCCCGACCAGGGCTTCATAGGCGTTCGCGGCCTGGGCGAAATGACCGCGTTCGTACTCCAGCCAGGCCAGGCCGTCGCGTGCCGAAAGCGTGTCGATGTGGGTTTCGCCCAGGCTGGCGCGGCGCAGTTGATAGATGCGCTGATACAAGCGCTGGGAATCGTCATAGCGGCTTTGCAGCATCGCCAGGTAGGCGAGCCGTTCGGCGATGCTCAGGCTGAGCGGCGCCTCGGCGCCGAGCGCGGCTTCGCTCTCCGCCAGCGCGGTTTCCAGGCGTCGCTGGGCCTGTTTCCAGTCGCCCAATCCCTCGTAGGCGCGGCCCAGGGCCAGGCCCATTTCGGCGCGCGTTGCCGGGTAGTCGGCGAGCCGCTGGGCAAGCCGGGGCGTGGCCTCGTCGAGCAGGTTCTTGATGCTGAGCTTGGGCCGGCCGCCGCCGAAGGGGTCGGTGGCGCCGAGCACGTCCTCGGCCAGGAACTGCACCGCCGCCCGCGCTTCCGCCGCCGCGGTTTCGGCGCGCTGGGCCTCGGCGCGCGCGCGCCAGAAGCCCCAACTACTGAAGCCCAGGCCCAGCAGGAGCAGGCCGAGGGCCACGCGCAGCAGTCGGCGGCGCTGCTGGGCGCGGTCGAGTGCGCTGCGTAGTTCCGCTGCTTCGGTCTGCGCGCGGCGTTGCTCGGCGCGCAGCCGACGGCGCGGCGCCAGGTGACGCAGGCGCCGCGCCAGCTCGCCGGCATCGGCGAGCCGCTGGGTCGGGTCGCCTGCGGCAGCGGCGGCAACGTCCTCGCGCAGCAATTCGTCGTCCAGCCGCTGCTCCCAGCCGGGTGCCAGCGGCCGGCGCCAGTCGCCAACCAGCAGTTGGAAGAGGATCACGCCCAGGGCGTAGATGTCGGATTGCACGGTGGGCTGCTGGCCGAGCAGCAGCTCCGGCGCCAGATAGGCCGGCGTGCCGGCATCGTCCTCCGCGCTCCCGGGCAACTGGGTGAAGCCCAGGCGGGTGATTTCCAGTCGCTCCAGCCGCGCCAGGTCGAGCAGGCGGCCGCTGCCGAAGTCGCCGAGCTTGATCTGGGGCTGCCCCTCGGCCGGTTCCGCCACCAGCACGTTGCTCGGCTTCAGGTCCTTGTGCAGCACGCCGGCCGAGTGGGCGGCGGCGAGGGCCTCGGCCAGTTGCGCGGCCAGATCGATGCGCTGCTCCAGCGGCAGGGCGAGGAGCCCGCCCTGGCGTTCCGCCCACTGGATCAGGCTGCCGCCCTCGACGTGTTCGGCCTCGATGAAATACGGCAGTTCCTCAAGGTTCCAGTCGAGCAGACGGACAAAGTCCGGCCTTGCCCCATGGCTGGCCTGCAACAGGCGGAACAGGGTGATCTCGCGCTTGAGCGCGTTCAGCCCGGCGGCGTCGTGGGCGAACTTGAATACCCGCCGCTCGTGGGTCTTCTGGTGTTCGGCCAGCCAGACCTCGCCATAGCCACCGGCGCCCAGCGTCTGGCTCAGCCGCCACAGCGGCCGCAGCGGCGGATGGTCGCCGGGCTTCAGGCCGGAGGCCGGCGGCGCCGGGTGGGTGCTGGCCTCGACCGTCACCGGTGCCAGCAGCCGGTAGCCGTAGCCGTGCACGGTCTTGATGATCTGCTGGTCCTCGTCGCCCAGGCCCTGGCGCAGCTTGGCGACGCACTTGGTGAGCACCGATTCCGTCAGGATGCGCCCCGGCCACAAGCCCTCGTGCAGCTCGTCCTTGGTCACCACTTCGCCCGGGCGACGGAGCAGGAACATCAGCATTTCCAGTGGCTTGGGCTCCAGCTTCACCTGCTGGCCGCGCACCGTCAGTTCCAGCGTCAGGCCGTCGAGCTGGCAGTCGGCGAACAGCCAGCGCTGGGCGCGGTCGGAGCCGCTCCTCGGGACCTCGCTGGCACTGGCAGATGTGCGTTCGTTCACGAAAATCCCGGTCTGTGACCGCCCGGCCGGCAAAGGTCGGAAAACGGTCGGAATTCGGTCCGGACCTCGGGGACCGGCCTACCTAGCCTAGCCGACAGATCGAGCCGCCTCTGTGCCGCCGGTCTCTGTGCCGCTGGCCTTACCCCCTGCGGGCAGCCCCTGGAATCAAGAGGAGGTCCACACCATGTCCAAGTTCCGTCATTCCCTGTTGTTGCCGGCCAGCGCGCTGGCGCTGTTGTTCAGCGCTGCGGCGGTGGCCGAAACCCCGTCCGTCAAACCGGCGGCCAAGCCAGTGGGCAGTCCGTTCCAGAGCCCGGCCGAGTCCAAGTCCAAGGAACAGGGTGCGCAATCCGAGAAGGATCCGGCCGCCGCTGCGGCGGCGGCACTGCCCGCGCGAGATGCCGCCCAGTTCGCACCCGGAGCGCGCGCCGGCAAGGACGCCAATAGCGTGCTGACGGACCCCCTCTCGGGCACCGCCGCGGGCAAGGCGCGTAGCGAAGCCGCCGCCGGCCTTGGTGCCGGCAAGACCAAGGCCCCAGGCTTCAACCAGGGCTACAGCACGCCGCCGGTACTGAGCCCCGGTTCCTTCGACAAGGGCAATGCGGTGCAGCGGCTCACCGGTGGCAATGCCGCCGGTGTCGTGGGCGCCGCGGCCGCCGCCAGTGGCAGCGGCAGCACCGGTGTCGCGGGGCAGGGCAAGGGTGCGATCAGCGATGGTTTCATGGGTTCCGTAACCCGCAACGGCGCCGATCAGGTGCGCGAGGTCAAAAAGGAATTCACCTCCAGCAACGGCGAAACCATCAAGATTTATGAAGGCGGTGGCTTCGATATCACCGGCACCAACGGCAAGACCGAGAGTTACGACAAGAACAACCAATGCACCGCCGGCTGCGTAAAGCGGCCCAGCGGCGAGCAGGGCATGACTCCGGCGGAGATGCAGGCCTTCCTAAAAGCGCATCCGGCGCTGGCGGCGCAGTTGCAGCAGGCCCGCTCCGGACAGGGTGGCGGCGATGTCGATCCCGGCCGGGGTGACAGCACCGCCTTTACTTCCGCCGGCGCGCCCCTGCCGATCAGCAGCAGCCAGCGCCAGAAGAATCTGGTGGGGCAGCCCGGCCAGGCGGCCGCCGGCCAGCGGGTGCAGGGACCGGGGAGCGGCCCCGATTTCAACAATCCGCAGAACGGCGCCGTCGACCCCGGCCCGGATGCGACGGTGACTGCCGGCGGCCAGACCGAGAACCCGGCCGATTTCTTCGGTCGCCAGCCCGGACCCAGCGGAGGCCTGCAAGCGCCCGCAGCTAGCTCGGATCAGGACGAAGACCAGGGCGAGAGCGACGAGAAGAGCGACAAGAAAGGCAGTTAGTCCGAGCGCCTGAGGGCACTGACCATTCCCCGCCACGACGACTGAGCGCCTCCATGCCGGGCCATCTGCGACTGGGTCTCTGCCTGCTGCTGATGCCGGCCTGGCTGTGGGCCGCGGCCGGCTCCGGTTGCCCCGGACTAGCGGCCGGGGACTGCTCGCCGTTCGAAGGACTGACCCACTGCCAGCGCTCGGCCGGTAGCTCCGGGCTGGAGTGCATCGTCAGCGCCGGCAGCATCGAGCACGACCTGTGTTGCCAACAGCATCCCGCCGGGCGCGGCTGCGGTGGCCGCTCGGGGGATGCGCGCCACTGCGCTTACGAGTGGGGCAAGGCGCAGGAGCGTTTGACCAACGGCCTGTACTGGACGCGCCGCTTCCGGCCCGGAGCGAGCGGGCGAAGCACCGGGCAGGGATTCGCCGAGGTCTGCGCGCCGTCCGGAACCGTGGTCGCGGCGGGCGACGAGCGCTGGTGCTGCGCCCGCGCCGCAGTCGCCCTGGCCGAGCGGGACCAGCAGGGCGTCAACAAGCTGCGCTGTCGATGAATCCGCATCACTTTTTTCCAATCCATTTCAGGAGTCCATGACATGAAACAGACCACGATCCCGGCCTGCCGACAGGCCATCACCACGCTGCTGCTGGCCGGGCTGGTGCTCTGCGGCCCTGCCGCCGCCCAGACCCCCAAGGAGACTGGCCAGCAGTTGCTCGGTCGCTGGAGCAGTACCGAAACCGACAAGGAAACCGGCGTCGCCGAGACGCTGATCCTCGAATTCCGCGCCGACGGCAGCTACCTGACCTCGCTGCGCAGCGGCGGCTTCCAGCCCGCCAAGTTCACCGGCGCCGGCCGCTATGCGGTGACCGCCGCCGACAAGAGCGGCTTCACGCTCAAGGTCGAGCGGGCGCTGAAGGAGCCGGAGGCCGACAAGGCGGATGCCAGCGAGAGTCAGCAGATCAAGTGGCTGGACCCCGACAGCCTGCAAGCCGCCGACGGTTCCATCGTCCGGCGAGTGAAGAAATAAGTCCCAATTTCCGGAGCACGATCATGAAAAAACTCATTCTTCTCCTGCTGGCGACCTGGCTCACGGCGCTGGCTCCCCTGAGTGCCGCCCGGGCTGGCGACTACTGCTTTGGCGCTGCTGGCCAGCAATGCGGCGGCTTCCGCGACGGCGAGCTGGCCGGCATCGCCTTCTGCCTGCCGATTCCCTTCAATCCCAACCTCGCCTGCCAGGTCAGTGGCGGCAGCATGACCCACGATCCCTGCTGCGTTGACCGACCCGGTGGCGTGATGTGCAGCGGCTCGCCCTTGGACGACGACCAGCGCTATTGCACGACCGAGTGGGACCGCGCGGTGCACCGCGCCTTCTGGGGCTATCAATGGACGCGCGTCGTCGACGGCAACCGGGAGAACACCACCGGGGACGTGGTGCGCGCCGACTACTGCGCCCGCCGCAATGCCGGCGTGCATC
This sequence comes from Nevskiaceae bacterium, assembly GCA_004297005.1. Lineage (GTDB taxonomy): Bacteria > Pseudomonadota > Gammaproteobacteria > Nevskiales > Nevskiaceae > Stagnimonas. The sequence continues at coordinate 24,344 of SCVA01000015.1, read as the reverse complement.
GCAACGACCGCAGCTACTGCTGCGCGGGCAGCGCGCGCCGCGCCGGTTTCTGGGACCGCCTCGGCCGGCCCAGCCTGTACCGCTGCAACTGAGCCGGAGCCGCGCCATGACCCCCAGCCTGCGCCTCTCTGGCCGCACCAGCACTCTGCTCGCCGCCGCCTTGCTGGCCGGCTGCGCCAGCAGCGCGGTGCGGAGCACTCCGCCGCCTTCCGACTGGAGCCTGGCCGAACAGGCGCTCACCGCCGGCCGCTGGCAGGCGGCGCAGGCGCCGCTGGCGCGGCTGCTGCAACAGGACCTGCGCAATGGCCAGTTGCAGTTCCTGCACGCGTTTACCGAAGAGGCCATCGCCGAGCAGAGCGACCGTGCCCGCCTGGAACTCGCGGCGGTGGGCTATGCCAACGCCGAGCGCTTTGCGCCCGGGCACTACTGGGCGCTGCTGCACCTGGGCTTTCTGGAGCTGGAGCGCGGCAATCACCGCCAGGCCCAGGGCCGCTTCGCCGAGGCGGCGCTGGATCAGCCGCAGCGCTGGGAGGCGTTCTACGGCCTGGGTGTGGCCTCCTATTACCGGCGCGACCTGCCCTTGCTGGAGCTGGCCGCCAGCCGCGGCCGGCAACTGGCGCCCGACCAACCCGAGGTGCTGCGCCTGGGCGCCTTCGCGTTGGCCGCGGCCGGCGACGCCGAGGCGACGAGCCTGGCGCAAAGCCTGCCGGCCGCCGGCGGCGAGGCGGCCGGCGCACGGCATGTCCAGCGGCGGGTAGCGGAGTTCCTGCGCGCGGTACCGGCGGTGCTGGCTGCTGACGCGGCGGCCGGCGAGTTTTATGTCAGTGCTGAAGGCGAACCGGCGGGGTCGGTCGAGGTGCCGCCCGCCGACGACGAGGGGCCGCTGAACCAGGTGGTGATCGAGGTCACCATCCTGCTCAACTCGGTGCTCGACCAGGCCAATCGCGGCATCAACCTGTTCGACGGCCTGCGGGTGCTCTACGGCTACAGCAACACCCTGGTGCAGACCATCGGCAGCATCGGCCGTGAGAGCACCCGCACCATCACCTCGCAGATCTCCACGCCGCAACTCGACTACAGCCTCAATCTGTTCAACGACTCCGGCCAGTACTACAGCGTGGTGGCGCGGCCTTCGATCACCGCCCATCTCGGCCGCGAGTCGCAGTTCTTCGCCGGCCGCACGCTCAATGTCGAGGTCAGTGGCGTCAACCTCGGGCAGTTGCAGCCGATCGATGTCGGCGTGCAGTTGAAGGTGACGCCGGAGCAGATCAGCGCGCGCAAGGTGAGCTTCCAGCTCGATGCCCAGCGTTCCTTCCTGTCGCAGGAGCAGATCGGCACCTTCGACAACTCGCTGACCACCTTCCGGCAATCGGTGTCGGCCACCGCCGAGGTGGAGTTTGGCCAGACCCTGGTGCTGAGCGCTCTGTCCGAACAGGTGTCGGACAAATCCTTCTCGAAGGTTCCCGGCGTGGGCGAGGTGCCGGTCGCCAACTGGCTCACCCGCCGCAGCACCGATGCGCGGCGGCAGGAGTCGCTGCTGATCCTGGTCACCCCCAGCCTGCCGCTGAGCTTCTCCACGCCGGATCGCCCGGAGCAGCGCGAGCGCAGCGTGCAGCAGTTGCTGGCGCTGTGGAATCAGCGCATCGAACCGCGCTCCGATCTGCCGGCGATCATCGAGCGCCTGCAGCGCTCGCGCTGGCTGCGCCAGCCGGAGGCAGGCGATCTGCCGCTGCGCCTGCCGCGCAACGCCGCGCGGCAGCGCGAGGCCATCGACGAGAGCCTGATGCTGGCCCGCCGTTAGCGACGGGCGGCGGAGCGGCGCAGCGTCAGGTAGATGGTGCCGCTCAGCAGGGCCAGCATGAGGCCGGCGATGGCGTAGCCGAGGTCCTCTCCCTCGAGATCGAAACCGGCCCCTACCCCGCAGATCGCGCCGGGCGCGATGTTGGCGGCGGCCATGCCGGTGTAGTGCATGCCGCTGATCGCCAGACCCATGACCAGGGCGGCCGCCATCCGCAGCAGCGTGCCGCGACCGCTGGTTTGGGTGCGCAGCGTGAAGGCGAGATGCAGCGCCACCACCGAGGCACTGACCGCAATCAGCATCGAGGCGGCGAACAGGGCGGGCTGGTAGTCGATGCTGGGGCGCATGCGCATCGCCGCCATGCCGGTGTAATGCATGGCGCAGATGCCGGCGCCCATGATGACGCCGCCGGCGACCAGTATCGGCGGGTCCACTTCCTCGGGGCTGATAATCGCCAGGCGACAGACCACGGTCAGCGCGAAGCCGGAGCTGAGCACAGCCCACAGCAGTGACAGCGCGGTGAGCACCGGATCGTAGGCCATGCGGATCGGCAGGCTGTAGGCCAGCATGCCGATGAAATGCATCGACCAGATGCCGCTACCCATGGCGAAGGCGCCGCCCAGCAGCCATTTCCAGGTGGCGCTGCCGTGGATGCCGACCACATGCCCAGCCAGTGCCAGCGCTGTGTATGAAGCCAGCACTGCGATCAGTACCGACAGCAGAACCAGGTCGATGTCGTAGCTGGCAGTCACCGTAAGCTCTCCACGCGCATGCTTGGTCTTGGAATGTCTTGGAATACTAGGCTCCCCGTCGCCCAAGCTGAAGAAACCCATATCGACAACACGGGCGGCTTCAGTCAGCGTAATCTGACTTCAGGCGTTGGGTTGAGAACAACATAATTCTGTCTGGAACTGGGGGAGGGGAATCCTGGTGCACCGGAAGTTCGCCAAGCGACTGCTTATATCGGTGTACAGCGCCTTGCTATGGGTGCTGCTCTGTGCCGGGCCGGCGTGGGCCGAGGACAGCGTCGCGGTAATCACCAGCCCGGATCGTGGCGAACCGGCGCTCAGCCGCGCGACGCTGCAGGCGATCTACCTGATGCGTGTCCGCCAGTGGCCGGACGGTACGCCCATCAGGGTCTACGTGTTGCCGGAAAGCAGCGAGGTGCACGACCGATTCGCGCGCGAGAAGCTGGGCACCTATCCCTACATCCTGCGCAGGGCCTGGGACCGCCTGGTGTTCACCGGCACTGGGCTAGCACCCGAGGTAGTGCATAGCGAGGAGGAAATGCGACAGAAAGTGATGAGTTCCAAGGGCGCGGTCGGCTACCTCTCGGCCGGCCCGCGTTCACAGCTTTATTCCTATGTCCTGGCTGCCGATGATCGCAAGGAGAGCGAGCATGCACACCCCTGATAGGCGACGGCGAAATGATCGGTGGCGCTTGCTTTCGGGCTTGTTCTGGCTGGCCGCCGCCAGTCTCGGTCGCCCGGCTTGGGCGCTTGAGTACCAGATGCACGGCTTCCTCTCGCAGGGCTTCATCCTCAGCGAGGGCAACGATTTTTATGGTGATAGCACCGCCGGCAGCTTCGAGTACTACGAGGCGGGACTCAATGGCCGGCTGAAACTGTGGTCGGAGCTGTCGGTTTCGGCCCAGGTGCTGCTGCGCGACGCGGGACCCACCGACGACGGTGGCCCGCGCCTGGACTTCGCGTTTGCCGACTACCGCTTGCTCACCGGCGAGTCCGGCGAGCTCGGTTTGCGCGCCGGGCGCGTGAAGAACGCCTACGGGCTGTTCAACGACACCCGCGACGTGGTGTTTGCCCGCCCGGGCATTCTCCTGCCACTGTCGGTGTACTTCGAAGGCCAAGGCGCGCGCACCTTGCTGTTCTCCTCAGACGGGGTACAGGCCTACGGCGGACTGAATCTGGGCGGGCACTACCTGTCTCTGGTGACCACCTACGCTCCCGATCATGACCTGGGTAGCGCCGAGGAGGAACGTCTGTCCGGCGAGCTCGCCGATCAGGGTGCGGTGTCGATGCGGGAGTTTCGCAGTGCCCGGCTGCAGGACGACTGGGGCAATGGGCGCTGGACCGCCGCCCTGTCGTATATCCACGGGCGTCTGGACTTCCGGCCTGACCCCGGAGTGCCGACCGACTTCGACTTCGACTTCGATCTGTACATGCTGTCCGGCCGCTACAACGGCGAGCGTTATAGCCTGACGGCGGAGTACGGCCTCACGGCCTTCGCCGGCAGCCTGCAAACCTTCGGCTTTCCGACGTATCTGGATTTTCTCAGCGACGGCTACTACCTGCAGGGCGACTACTTCCTCAACCCGCGCTGGACCCTCAGCGCCCGCTACGACGCCGGCTTCCTGGATCGTGGTGATCGAAATGGCAGCGACTGCGCCACCTCCACCGGCCAGCCGCAGGACAAGCACGGTTGCTATGCCCATGACCTGAGCGCCGGGATCAACTGGCGGCCCGATGAGCACTGGGGTTTCTGGGCGGAATACCACTGGATCGACGGTACCTACAGCGTGTCCCAGCTAGATAACGAGAACAAGGCGCTCGATCCGCACTGGTCGATGCTCCTGTTGATGGGCTCGTACCGGTTTTAAGCACCCAAGCCATGCCCCACTGGCTGTCTGGCACCCCGACTCGCCGCCGGCTGTCATTGCGCTGGAAGTTGCTGCTGGTGCTGGGTCTGCTCCTGGGCGGGGTGCACGGCTTTCTGGGCTATCTCGGCTACAGCAATCTGATCGAGCAGAGCGAGCGCCAGATCCGCGCGGAGATCGGCACCTACCAGGCGGTGCTGCTTGCCCTGATCGAACAGACGGTGCGCGAGCAGGAGCGCCTGGCGGCGCAGATCGCCGCCGCGGTGAGTCGGGAGGAGCTCGGTGGCGCACAGGCCAGCGAAGCCCTGGCCGTGGATCTGCTGGCGGACCTCAGCGCGGTCGAGTACTTCGACCGCTCCGGCGTCAGGCTGGCGGCCTGGAACTGGTCCGAGCTGATGGCCGATGGCCGTGAGGCCGCACCCGTTAGCGCCGCCGTCACCGCCGCTCGGAACGCGGCCCTGCGAGCGGTCGTGCGCGAGAACCGGCCGCAGCAGTTCCTGTATTGCGAGCAACAGTGCCTGCAGCAGGTCTTCGTGCCGACTTTTGATCGGGCGGGCGACGAGGTGATCGTCGGGGTCGCGCGCCCCCTGGCGAGCACCCTATTGCAGTTCAAACAACTGACCGACGCCGACGTCGCGCTGCTGGTTCGGTCCGGCCTGCCCCCGAGCGGGAAAACAGAGACCCACTTCTGGGGGCGTCGTCTGATGGCGGTGACGAACGCCGCCACGCTGCTGCCGGTGCTGCGCCTGTGGGGCGAAAAGACCCCGGATTCAGCCACGCAGGACCTGGTTGAACGGCACGATTCAGAACGGCTGCTGGAACTGGCGATCCGGCCCTTGCCGATCCATGTGGTCGACGGCGCCGCAGAGTCCCTGTTCATCAAGGACAACACCGCCGTGGCGGCCCGCATACGCCACGACGTGTGGCGCTTCGAGTCGGTGGCGGTGTTCGGTCTCGGAGTTTCCATCGCGATCGTGTTCCTGCTGCTGACCCCGTCCCTCCGGCGACTGCATCGAGTCAATGCGGCCCTGCCCATGCTGGCCGAGCAACGCTTTCTGGAAGCCCGCGAGCTGCTGCTCTCGGCCAAGCGCACCCTGGGCTGGAGCGACGAGATTGACGGCCTCAACATGATCGCACTGGAGCTCGGCGACAAGCTGGAGCGGCTGATGGGCGCCGAGGCGGCGAGCGAGGCCAAGTCGCGCTTTCTGGCCGTGATGAGCCATGAGATTCGCACGCCCATGAACGGCATCCTGGGGCTGCTGGAGCTGCTCCAGCTCTCCGAACTGAGCCCCGAGCAGCACGAGCGGGTGCGGGTGATCCGCGACTCCGCCACGACCCTGCTGGCGGTACTCGACGACGTGCTGGACTTCTCCAAGATCGAGGCCGGGCAGATCCGCATCGAGCAACTGCCCGTGCCCCTGCGCGAGCTGGTGGAGGGCTGCATGCTGACCTTCACCTCCGCGGCCTACGACAAGGGTCTGCGGCTGGTGGTGTTTGTCGATCCCGCGCTGCCGAGCGTGGTGCTGAGCGACCCGGTGCGGCTGCGTCAGATCCTGTTCAACCTGTGCAGCAACGCCATCAAGTTCACCGCGAGTGGCCGGGTGCTGGTGCGTGCCGATCCCGCGCCCTCGGCGGCGGCGGCCAATGCCGGCGCGACCCGAGTGCGCTTCAGCGTTGCCGACACCGGCATCGGCATGTCTCCGGAGGTGCAGCGGAAGCTGTTCCGGCCGTTCGAGCAGGGAGAAATTTCCACCACGCGGCGCTATGGCGGAACTGGGTTGGGACTCTCCATCTGCAAGGCCCTGGTCGAGCGCATGGAGGGGCAGATTGGTGTCGACAGCACTCCTGGCGCGGGCAGTGAATTCTGGGTCGAGCTGGACTTGGCGGTAGTGGAGCCGGCCGCGCCGCCACTCTGGCCGGCGGATCTGCTGGCTGATATCGCGGTGGCGGTCGACCTGCGCGACAGCGACGAGGCCGAGAGCCTGCGCCGCTATCTATCCAGCGCCGGTGCCAGACTGGTCGCCGCGGGCGCGAACGAGGCCGTGGATTACCACCTGGAGGAGGACTCCAGCCGCGAAGCCATCCACCTCCGCCGTCAGGGCGACCCGGCCGCCGCCTTCCGCAGCCTCGACCGCCCGGTACGCGCTGCCACCCTGTTGTACTGGTTGGCGGAGATGAGCGGTCGCGCGGGGCGGGCGCCGCCGCCTTCCCCTTCGGCGCAGGCGCGCGCCCGGGCGGCGGTGCTGAGCCCGGCGGAGGCGGAACGGCAGGGCAGGCTGATTCTGGTGGCCGAGGACCATCCGACCAATCGACTGGTGATCGGTGCGCAGCTCAAGCGCCTGGGCTATGTCGCCGAGTTGGCCGAGGATGGCCGCCAGGCTCTGGCGCTGTCCGCCCTGCGTGATTTCGCGGCCCTGCTGACCGATCTGCACATGCCGGAGATGGACGGCCTGCAACTGGCCCGGGAGATCCGAGCCCAGGAAGCGGCCGGACAGCGCCGGGGTCGGTTGCCGATCATCGCGCTCACCGCCGACGCGCTTTCCGGCGAGGTCGAGCAATGCCGGGCGGTGGGCATGGACGATTTCCTGATCAAGCCGGCGACGCTCGATCATCTCGCGGCACGACTGGAGCGCTGGATTCCGGTGCGGGTCCCGGAGGCCGCCCCGCCGGTGGACATGAACGCGCTGCGCGAGATCCATGGCGACGACGCGGAAATGCTGGACCTGGTGTTGCAGGACTTTCAGCGCATCAACACGCCGTTGTTCGCGCAACTGGAAGCGAGCTGGCGGGACGGGCAGCCGGCGCAACTGCTGGCGCTGGCGCACAAGCTGAAGGGCTCGGCCCGTTTCGCTGGCGCGAAGGAGCTTTCGGAGCGCCTGGCTGAGCTAGAGCAGCAGGCCAGGCATGGCAGCGGCGACGCTGTGAAACTGGCGATACAGCAGACCCTCGCCGCTTACCAGGAGGTCTGCGCCTGGCTGGCCACCCGCCAGCCGAGTGGCTGAGGCCGGCCGCGACGCCGGTTAGCCGCGCAAGGTCGCCTCGCGGCCCAGCGCCCAACGCGGCAGATCCTGCTTGGGCATGGCATGCGCCACGTAGTAGCCCTGCACCAGATCGCAGCCCAGCTCGCGCATCAATTCGTAGTCGGCCTCGGTTTCCACGCCTTCCGCGCAGGTCTTGAGGTTGAGGTCGCGCGCCAGTCGGATGCTGGACTCGGCGATGCTGCGCAGGCTGGGGTCGCGCGAGGCGCCATCGACGAACGCGCGGTCGATCTTCAGTTCGCTGAACGGGAAGCGCTTGAGTTGCTCCAGCGAGGAATAGCCGGTGCCGAAGTCGTCGATCGACAGCCGGTAGCCGCGCAGGCGCAATCGGGTCACCACGTCCAGCGAGCGCGCCAGATCCTTCATCACCCCGGACTCGGTGATTTCCAGAATCAGCTTGTCCGGCTCGGCGCCGTAGCGGTTCACCTCGGCGCTTAACTGCTCGGGCAGATCGAGGTGGTCGAGGCTGTCGATCGGCAGGTTGACCGACACCGGAATGTCCAGGCCGAGGGCCCGCCATTCCTTTTGGGCCGCCAGCGACTTGCGCACCACCAGTTGGGTCAGCAGATCTGCCAGCCCGTTCTGCTCGGCGAGCGGCACGAAGCCGCTCGGCATCAGGATGCGCCCGTCAGGCTTGAGCCAGCGCGCCAGAGCCTCGGCGCCGGCCAGGCGGCCGCTGCGCAGGCCGATCTTGGGCTGCATGTAGACGTCGATTTCCTCGGCTTCCAGAGCGGCGCGCAATTCGCTGACGGAAATCTCCGAGTCGGCGTTCTTGGTTTCCGGCGCCTGCTCCGGCTCGCCAAGGCGGGCGATCAGTTGGTTGAGTGCCGCCGAGGAAACCGGCTTCTGCAAGGTGCCCAGAATGCGCAACCGCCGGGCCTGGGCCACCTGCTCGGCGGCGCGCAAGGTTTTGGCATCGGCGCTGCTCATCAGGATCAGGGCGGCGGAGGCCTGCAGGCTGGCGAAGTCGCGCAGCAGTTCAATGCCATCGAGCCCGGGCATCTTCAGATCGCAGATCACCAGATCAAACCGGCGGTCCTCGCCAAGAATCCGGCGGGCGGTCTGGCCGTCGGCGGCGGTCACTACCTCCGCGCCCAGCTTCTGCACCATCCTGGCGACTACCGAGAGCACGAACTCGTCGTCGTCCACCACCAGTGTGGCCCCGAGCTTGGTCGTGATTGTCGGCATGCGCCCTCCATGTAGTGGCTGCCCCAGCAGCCGCTGATCGGCGCCGCTCCGATTTGGCCCTATTCACCCGGGCGGCGTTGACTCCCTAGAAAACGACTATAGCTCTCTGCCTTCGTGACCGGGGTGGCAGGCAGGCCATGAGGTCGGCCCATGACGTCGGGGCCGCGCGACCACGATCCCATTGTCAGGAGCTGACAGCTTGTGACACTGCCTTGCCCTGCAATCCCGCTCTCGAATCGATAACGACGCCTGAGTCATAGAGCATCTTCTCCGAAGATGGTTCATGACTCTACTGTCGCCTTGAAATAACTAGATAAAACCTCTGCACAAGACGGGCCTGATCCTGCATCCTTCGCGCGCTGCGGAGTCGCGCGGCGCTTGCCGGTATGGGCGAGCCGCCGTGCGGGCTCTGTTTTCGCCCCCACATTCCCACGCCCAACGCCAAGCCGCGCACAGTTTCCGCGAGGTGACGGAAAGTTGGCGCGAAGAGTGCGTGTCACCGGATTGCCAGCTTCTCCTAGTAGGTTGTTGTCCATGCTCCAGCCAGAACACATCCAGACTCAGCGGCGCCTCGAAGCGCACCGCCAGGTTCTGCTGGCTGCGTGTCCGCAGGTGTCCATTGATGAAAGGGTTCGGCGCAAACGGCGTTAACGCACCGACCGGAGCTCTGAGCAAGGGCTATCCGGCAAGACCCAAGGACTCAAGCAAAAACCTGACGCCGGCGCCAACTTTCAAACGCGTTACTTGCGGGCGCTGCTTCTCTTCTCATTTTGTTTTTCAGTGGTCGGACAGGCGAGTCGGCCGCCGACCGCTGCTGCGTCGCGATCAGCAGGCCCGTGCCACTGCTCCCTCCCGCGCCCGCCTCCCTGTTTCCGTCTCCGGATCGCCCTGATGGCCACCGTTCTCTCTGTGCGCGACCTGCGCAAGCACTATCCGAAGGTGAAGGCCGTCGATGGCGTGAGCTTTGAGCTGGAAGAAGGCCGCTGCCTGGGTCTGCTCGGCCCCAATGGCGCAGGCAAGAGCACCACCATCGAGATGCTCGAAGGCCTGGTGGAACCGAGCTCGGGCGAGATCCTCTATCGCGGCCGCCCGCTGGACGCGCACTACCGCCAGCGGGTCGGCATGCAGTTCCAGGCTACCGCCCTGCAGGACTTTCTCACCGTGCGCGAGAACCTGGAGCTGTTCCACGCGCTCTACGACCGCACGCTGCCGCTGGAGCAGCTGATCGCCGCCTGCCACCTCGAGGACTTCCTCGACCGCGACCATCGCAAGCTCTCCGGCGGCCAGCGCCAGCGTCTGCTGCTGGCCATCGCGCTGGTCAACGATCCCGACCTGGTGTTCCTCGACGAGCCCACCACCGGTCTTGATCCGCAGGCGCGGCGCAACTTCTGGGAGCTGGTGCAGGCGGTGAAGGCGCGCGGCACCACGGTCGTGCTCACCACCCATTACATGGAAGAGGCCTACCTGCTCAGCGACGACATCGCGATCATGGATCACGGCCATGTGATCGCTCGCGGTACGCCGCAAAGCCTGCTCGCCGAGCATTTCAACGACAGCGTGCTGGAGCTGCCGGCCATCGAGGTCGAGGGGCGCCAGATCGACCTGCCGCTGGTGCGCAAGGATGACCGGGTGGAAATCCTCAGCGCCGACGTCAACGGCGCCCTGCGCAAGCTGCTCGACGCCGGCCTCTCGCTGGCGCAGCTGAAGATCCGCCCGCGCACCCTGGAAGACCTGTTCATCCAGCTCACCGGCAAGGAGTTGCGCGCATGAGCTACCGACCGAGGGCCCCGCGCAGCGGGATCGGGCGCAAGGCGAATGCGCGCCATGCGCGACCGGCGCCCACCTTCGGCATCCGTCTCGCTTTCGGGAGCGCAACCGCGTGAAAAGACTCTTCGCAATGGTCAAGGCACGCATGCTGGAAGTGGCGCGCGACCGCCTGGTGCTGATCTGGAATCTGGTGTTCGCGCCGCTCTTGATGGTGGGGATGGCGCTGGTGTTTTCCGGCAGCCCGCAGATGGTCGCCAAGGTCGGCGTGCTCGGCGACGCGCCGCTCACCGCCGAGACCTATCCCTTCCTGGGCACACCGGCGGTGCAGTTCTACCGCGAGAGCACGCCGGAGGAAGGCATCCTGAAGGTGGAGCGGCAGAGCATCGACCTGCTGCTCGACCTGCGCAGCCAGCCGGCGCGCTACTGGCTCAACGACGACTCCGCCAAGGGTCGCCTGCTGCAGCAGTTGCTGATGGCCGGCGACGGCCGCGCCCAGCCGCAGCCGGTGAGCGGCGAGCAGTTGCGCTATGCCGACTGGCTGGTGCCGGGCCTCTTGGCGCTCAACATCATGCTGTCCAGCCTGTTCGCGGTCGGCCATGTGATCGTCCGCTACCGCAAGTCCGGCTATCTCAAGCGCCTCAAGGGCACGCCGCTGCGCGCGGTGGAGTTCGTCGGCGCGCAGATGATCGCCTGCCTGATCCTGGTGGTGGTCATCACCGCCGCCATGTTCACCGCCTGCAACGCCATGCTCGACCTGCGCATGGAGGGCAACTATCTGAACCTGCTGCTAGTGGCCGCGATGGGCTCGATGAGCATGATCGCCATGAGCCTGCTGGTGGCCGCGCGGGTCGCCAGCGAGGAGCTTTCCGGCGGCCTGCTCAACCTCATTGCCTGGCCGATGCTGGTGCTTTCCGGCGTGTTCTTCTCGCTGGATGGCGCGCCCTCGCTGGTGCAGGCGCTGGCCGCCCTGCTGCCGCTCACCCACATGCTCGATGCCGGACGCGCGGTGATGCTCGACGGCGCCGGCCTGCTCGATATCGCTCCCGACCTGTTGGTGCTCTGCGCGATGACCGCGGTGTTCCTGGCCTTGGGCGCGTGGCTGTTCCGCTGGACCTCGGATTGAAACCGGCCGGCCCTTTTGAGCCCGCCGCACTTTGTTGAAGGAGTTGCACCATGCGTAAGCGAACTGAGCAGAAGACCGACACCGCCGCCCTGCCGCGGCTGGCCGGCGGCGCCGAGCGCTACCGCCTGCTGGCGATCACGCCTTTCGAGCGGCCCGACCTGCCGCTGGCCCGCGCCCTGGCCCGCCAGGGCGTGGCCGCCGCGCTGGATCTCGGCCGCGATCCCGCCACCTGGCCGGCGCTGTTCGCGCAGCTGGCGCAGGAGCGCGGCGCCGGCTTCGGCCTGCGCATCGCCGACGGCCTCGACCTCGGTGCGCTGGTGCCGCCGGCCTGCATCTCCTTCCTGATGCTCGACGGCGATCCCGCCAAGCTGCCCGCCGCCTGGCGTGCGCTGCCGGTGCTCGCCCAGGTCTGCTCGGTGGAAGAGGCGCAAGTAGCGCTCAAGGCCGGTGTCGCCGGTCTGATCGCCAAGGGTCAGGAAAGTGGCGGCCGCATCGGCGCCGAAAGCAGCTTCGTGCTGCTGCAGCGCCTGGTGGCGCTGGCCGACGAGCAGGCCGGCGCCGACGAGCCGCTGCCGGTGTTCTGCCAGGGCGGCATCGGCCTCAACACCGCCGCCGCCGCCTTTGCCGGCGGTGCCGCCGGCGTGGTGCTGGACTCGGTACTGGCGGTGTTCTCGGAATGCTGCCTGCCGGAGGAACTCAAGACCCAGGTGCTGGGCATGGATGGCAGCGAGGCCCGCGAGGCCGCCGGCTACCAGGTCTATGCGCGCGGCCAGCGCGAGGTCGCGGCTCTCGAGGGCCTGGACGCCGACAGCCTGCGTGCCCGTCTGGTCACCGGCGAGCTGTTGCCCATCGGCCAGGACGCCGCGCTGGCGCGCCTGCTGCTCGGCGAGTGCTCCAATCTCGAAGCTCTGGCGCAGACCCTGCGCCTGCGCATCGCCGGCCAGATCCAGCAGGCGCAGAGCCTGCGCGTGCTCGACGAGGGCAATGCCTGGGCGCGTTCGCATGGCACCCGCTACCCGGTGGCGCAGGGTCCGATGACCCGGGTCAGCGATACCGCCGCCTTCACCGCCGCGGTCGCCAAGGACGGCGGCCTGCCGTTCCTGGCGCTGTCGCTGATGCGCGAGGCCGCCTGCCGCGAGTTGCTGGAAGCGACGGTGGCGCAGGTCGGCGACAAGCCCTGGGGCGTGGGCGTGCTTGGCTTCGCCGATGCCGCCATCCTGGAACCGCAGCTGGCGCTGGTGAAGGAGTTCAAGCCCAGCGTGCTGCTGCTCGCCGGCGGCCGGCCTTCGCAGGCGCGGCCGTTCATCGAGATGGGCATCCCCACCTATCTGCACGTGCCCTCGCCGGGCCTGCTGGATCTGTTCCTCAAGGACGGCGCGACGCACTTCGTCTTTGAAGGCCGCGAATGTGGCGGCCACGTCGGCCCGCGCTACAGCTTCGTGCTCTGGGAGCAGGCCATCGCCCTGCTCGCCCAGCACGAGCAGCCGGAGAGCCTGCACATCCTGTTCGCCGGCGGCATCCACGACGAGCGCTCGGCGGCGATGGTCGCGACCCTCGCCGCGCCGCTGGCGGCGCGTGGCGCCAAGATCGGCGTGCTGATGGGCACCGCCTACATCGCCACCGTCGAGGCGGTGCGCGACGGCGCGGTGCTGGAAGGCTTCCAGCAGAAGGCTCTGTCCGGCGCCGAGACCGCGCTGGTGGAAACCGCGCCCGGCCACGCCATCCGCTGCCTGCCCTCCGGCTTCATGGACCTGTTCGCGCGCGAGAAGGCGCGTCTGCACGAGGAAGGTGTCGATACCAAGGAGGCCTGGAAGGCGCTGGAAGGCCTCACCGTCGGCCGCCTGCGCATCGCCACCAAGGGCGTGGACTATGTCGATGGCGTTCTGTCGCCGGTCGATGTTGCAGTGCAGGAAGCGGAAGGCATGTACATGATCGGCCAGGTGATCGCCATGAAGCGGGCGGCGACCACGGTGGCCGCGCTGCACGCGCAGGTGACGCGCGGTGCCAGCGCCTATCTCGCGCAGGTGCAGGCGCCGCAGCCGCAGCGCGCCGCCAATGCCGAGCCGGTCGCGGTGGTCGGCATGGCCTGCATCTACCCCGGCTCGCCGGATCTGGAAACCTACTGGGCCAACATCCTCGAAGGCCGTGACCTGGTCACCGAGGTGCCGGCCGAGCGCTGGAGCGTGGCGCAGTACTACCGCGGCGCCGACGCGCCCAACGACAAGAGCGTCAGCAAGTGGGGCGGCTTCATTTCCGATACCCCCTTCGACCCCTTGCAGTTCGGCATTCCGCCGGCCTCGCTGGCGGCCATCGAGCCGGTGCAGCTGTTGTCGCTGGAAGTCGCCAAGCAGGCGCTCAAGGACGCCGGCTACGCCAGCAAGTGGTACGACCGCGAAAAGACCTCGGTGATCTTCGGCGCCGAGGCCGGCATGGATCTCGGCAACCAGTACAACTTCCGCAACCTGTTTCCGCAGTACTGCGGCGAGCTGCCCAAGGAACTCGCCGAGGCCCTGCCCAGCCTCACCGAGGATTCCTTCCCCGGCATGCTGGTCAACGTCATCTCCGGCCGCATCGCCAACCGCCTGGGCCTGGGCGGCGTCAACTACGCGGTGACCGCCGCCTGCGGCAGCTCGCTGACCGCCATCGAGCTTGGCGTGAAGGAGCTGCGCTTCGGCAGCAGCGACACCGTGCTCGCCGGCGGCGCCGACTTCCACAACGGCATCGCCGACTTTTTGATGTTCTCCTCGGTGGGTGCGCTCTCGGCCAAGGGCCGCTGCCGCTCCTTCGACAACGAGGCCGACGGCATCGCCCTGGGTGAGGGCGTCGGCGTGGTGGTCTTGAAGCGCCTGGCCGACGCCGAGCGCGACGGCGACCGCATCTACGCGGTGATCGACGGCGTCGCCGGCTCCAGCGACGGCAAGGGCTTAGGGCTGACCGCCCCGCGCAAGGAAGGCCAGAAGCGCGCCCTGGAGCGCACCTACTGGCAGGCCGGCGTGCTGCCCGGCGAAGTCGGCCTGGTCGAGGCGCACGGCACCGGCACCGTGGTCGGCGACCGCACCGAGCTGAAGACGCTCACCGAGGTCTACCTCGCCAGCGGCGCGGTGCCCGGGCAGGCCAATCTCGGCTCGGTGAAGAGCCAGATCGGCCATACCAAGTGCGCGGCGGGCATCGCCGGCCTCATCAAGGTCGCCAAGGCCCTGCACCATCGCGTGCTGCCGCCCACCGGCCAGGTCACCAGCCCCAATGCCGCCTGGAAGCGCGACAGCAGCCCGTTCCAGCTCAACCGCCAGCCGGCGCCCTGGCTGCCGCGCGCGGCGCTGGCGCGCGGCGCGGTCAGCGCCTTCGGCTTTGGTGGCGCCAACTTCCATGCGGTGCTCTCGGCCTACCCGGCGCACCAGAGCGCGGTCGGCGCGGCGGCACTGCCGGCCGAGCTGTTCGCGGTGCGCGGCGGCAGCCGCGCCGAGGCCGAGGCGACGCTGCGCCGGCTCGCCGACTTTCTCGCCGCCTCCGACGCGCCGCTGGCGCTGCGCGAGCTGGCGCGCACGGTCTGGGAAGCCGGCGAGGGTCCGGTGCAGATCGCCTTCGTCGCCAGCGATGTCGCCAGTCTGGGCCAGCGCATCGTCGCGGCGCTGTCCGGTGCCGGCGCTACCGGCATCGCGGTGCGCAAGGACCTGGCGCCCGGCAAGCTCGCCCTGCTGTTCTCCGGCCAGGGCAGTCAGTACCCGGGGATGCTGCGCGATCTCCTGGTGTACTTCCCGCCACGTGCCGAGCTGCTCGCCGCCGGTCGCGCCGAGCTGCCTTACATCTACCCGACCACCGCCTACGACGACGCCACCCGCGCCCAGCAGCAGCAGGCGCTCACCGACACCCGCCGCGCCCAGCCGGCGCTGGGCCTGGTGGAACTCGCCGCCTTCGAATGGCTGCGCGGGCTCGGCATCACGCCGGACATGGCCGCCGGTCACAGCTATGGCGAGCTGGCGGCGCTGGCCGCCGCCGGTGCCTTCGACGCCGAGACTTTGCTGCGGCTGTCGCGCGCCCGCGCCGAGGCCATCGTCTCCGCCATCCAGGGCGACGACAACGGCGCGATGGCGGCGGTGCGGCTCGACGCCGCGACGCTGGCGCCGCTGCTGGAAGGCTTCCCCAGCGTGGTGATGGCCAACCAGAACTCGCCGATCCAGACGGTGATCTCCGGCCCCACCGCCGATGTCGAAGCCGCCTGCGCCTTCCTCGGCCAGGCCAATGTCGGCTACAAGCGCATCGCCACCGACTGCGCCTTCCACTCGCCGATGATGGCCGCCGCCGAGGCCAACTACGCCGCCGCCCTCAAGGGCCAGGCGGTGGGCGCGCTGGCCTGGCCGGTGTATTCCAACAGCAGCGCCGAGCCGCATGTCGCCGAGCCCGCCGCGATCCGCAGCGCCCTCGCGAGCCACATCGTCAGCCCGGTGCGCTTCGTCGCCGAGATCGAGCGCATGCACGCCGACGGCGCCCGCACCTTCATCGAGGTCGGCCCGCGCAAGGTGCTCACCGGCCTGGTCGGCCGCATCCTCAAGGATCAGCCGCACCAGGTCTATGCGCTGGACGCCGAGGAGCGTGGCCTCGCGGGCCTGCTCGACACCCTGGCGCAGCTGGCGGTGCTGTTGCCCGGCTTCGACGCCGCCGCGCTCTACGCCGGCCGCGCCGAGACCATCGACCTGGCCAAGCCGCGCAAGCTGGCCGCCACCACCTGGATGGTCAACGGCGGTCATGCACGGCCGCTCAAGGGCCGCGCTCCGGCCTATGCCGGCGCGCTGATCACCGCGCCGGTGATCGAGGTCGCCGCCGCTCTCGCCGCGCCGCCGGTGGTCGCCCCGCAGTACGCCGCTGCCGCGCCGGCGCTGCCGCTGGCCAGCAGCGCCGGTGAGCAGGCCCTGGTCGGCTACCTCAGTAACATGCGCGAGCTGGTCAATGCCCAGCGCGACGTGCTGCTGGGCTACTTCGGCGCGCCCGCCGCGCCGCGTGCCGAGCGTCTGGTCAATCCGCCGTCGGCGCCGCGCGTCGCCGCGCCCACCGTCAGCGCGCCGGCTCCGGTCGCCGCACCGCCGCCGGCTGCCGCCACCACGGTGGCCGCCAGCCGCGCGCCGGCCGCGCCGGACAGCCAGGGCGTGCTGCTGGCCATCGTCAGCGAGCGCACCGGCTACCCGCCGGAAATGCTCGACCTCGATCTCGACCTCGAAGCCGATCTCTCCATCGACTCGATCAAGCGTCTGGAAATCATCGGTGAGCTCTCGCAGCGCTTGTCGTTGCGCAATGCCATCGGCAGCAATGCCGATGCGCTGCTGGAGCAGCTCGCTGCGCAGAAGACCCTGCGCGCGGTCATCCAGTGGCTGGGCGAGAAGCTGCCGGCGGCCAGTGCGGCGCCCGCGGTGAGCAGCGCGCCGGTCGAAGCGCCGGCGCCGGTGACCGCCGCGACGCCGCCGGTGGCGCAGGTGCTGCTCGACATCGTCAGCCAGTCCACCGGCTATCCGCCGGAGGCGCTGGACCTCGATCTCGATCTGGAAGCCGATCTCTCCATCGACTCGATCAAGCGTCTGGAAATCATCGGCGAGCTCTCGCAGCGCTTGTCGCTGCGCAATGCCATCGGCAGCAATGCCGATGCGCTGCTGGAGCAGCTCGCCGCGCAGAAGAGCCTGCGCGCGGTGCTGGCCTGGCTGAGCGAGAAGCTGCCGGCGCCCGTTGCCGCGCCTAGCCTGCCCAAGGCTCCGGTGGCGGCTCCGGCCGCCGCCGCGCCGGCGCCGGTCGCGGCACGGCCCTCGGTCTCGCAGCTGCTGCTCGACATCGTCAGCCAGTCCACCGGCTATCCGATCGAGGCGCTGGACCTGGATCTGGATCTGGAGGCCGATCTTTCCATCGACTCGATCAAGCGCCTGGAAGTGGTCGGTCAGCTCAGCGCCCGCCTGGGTGCCGACAGCGGCCAGGACAAGGACGCGATGCAGGAGCAGCTGTCGCGGCTCAAGACCCTGCGGGCGATGATCGCCTGGCTGGAGCAGCGTCACCCGCAGGCGGCGACGCCGCCGCCGGCCGCGCCGGTCGTAGCACCCAAGGAGGCCGGCATTCCGCTGGAGCGCTATGTGCTGCGTCGCCAGGACGCGCCGCCGGCGGTGCCGGCGAGCTTCAGCTTGAGCGGCAAGAAGTTCCTGATCAGCGACGACCGCCTCGGTCTCGCCGAGCGCGTCGCCAGCCTGCTGCACGCGCGCGGCGCGATCGCCGAGATCGTCGACTTCCCCAGCGCCACCGCGATCCCGGCCGAGCTGGACCAGATCGACGGCCTGATCCACCTGTGGAGCCTGAACCCCTCCAGCCGCCTGCGCGACGTCAAGCGCTTCTTCGCGGTGGTGCGCGCCTCGCTGCAGAGGCGGGCGCGGCATCTGCTGGTGGCGAGCGCGCTCGGTGGCGACTTCGGCGCCGCCGGCGCGGCCAACAACTTCCGTCGCGGCGGTGGCTTCGCCGGCCTGGTGAAGTCGGTGGTCAAGGAGTTCCCCGAGCTGCGCGCGCACTGGATCGACTTCGATCTGTCGGAATCGCTGGACGCGATCGCCAAGCACATCGAGGCCGAGCTCCTGGCCGCCAATCCGCTGCCGGAAGTCGCCTACCAGTCGGGCCGCCGCTACGCCCGCGAGATCGTGCCCACCGAGCTGACCGCAGGCTCGCTCGACGGCCTGCCGCTCACCCCGGAGAGCACGGTACTGATCACCGGCGGCGCGCGCGGCATCACCGCGCTGATCGCCATCGAGCTGGCGCGCCGCTACCGCTGCCATCTGGAAGTGGTCGGCCGCTCGGCGATGCCGGTGGGCGAGGAAAGCGCGCTCACCCGCGGCATCGACGATCCGCGCAAGCTGCGTCAGGCGCTGCTCGCCGCCGACCCCAAGCAGAAACCGGCGGAGATCGAGGCGCAGGCGCGCCGCATCCTCTCCGACCGCGCCTCGCGCGAGACCTATGCACAGGTGATCGCCGCCGGCGGCAGCCTGCTCTACACCAAGCTCGACGTGCGCGACGGCAAGGCCTTCCTCGGCTTCATCGACCAGGTCTACCAGCGCCGCGGCCGCATCGACGGCGTGATCCACGGCGCCGGCGTGGTGGAAGACAAGCTGGTGCGCGACAAGACCGACGAGAGCTTCGGCCGGGTGTTCGACACCAAGGTCGGCGGCGCGCTGGCGCTGCGCAAGCGCATCCGCGACGACGTCAAGTTCGTGGTGTTCTTCTCCAGCGTCGCCAGCGCCTTCGGCAACAAGGGCCAGGTTGACTACGCCAGCGCCAACGATGTGCTCGACAAGCTCGCCTATAGCTGGCAGCAGCGCATCTCCGGCCGCGTGCTCTCGGTCAACTGGGGCCCCTGGGCCGACACCGGCATGGTCTCGGAGTCGCTCAAGAACGAGTACCAGCGCAAGGGCATCGGCCTGATCCCGCAGCAGGAAGGCGTCGATGCGCTGCTGCGCGAGCTTTCGCAGGGGCAGGGTGACTCGCAGGTGCTGCTGATGTGCGGCAAGCCGGAAAGCTTCGACGGCCGCGCCACGCCGCCCAACCGGGAGGTCGGTGCCTGATGACCGAGCGGATCGCGATCATCGGTCTGGGCTGCCTGTTTCCGGGCGCGCCCGATCTCGGCCGCTACTGGCGCAACATCGTTGATGGTGTCGATGCCATCAGCGAGGTGCCGGCTGGCCGCTGGGACCCGAGTTTCTACGATCCCAACTCCAAGGCCATCGACCGCTTCTACTGCAAGCGCGGCGGTTTCGTCGACGACTACACCGACTTCGATCCGCTGCCCTTCGGCGTCATGCCCAAGGCCACCGACTCGGTGGAGCCCGACCAGTTGCTGACGCTCAAGGTCGGCTACCAGGCGCTGCGCGACGCCGGCTACGAGCACAAGCCGTTCGCGCGCGAGCGCACCGGCGTGATCGTCGGCCGCGGCAACTACATCGGCGCCGGCGTGCTGCGCCTGGAGCAGCACGTACGCCTGCTGCCGCAGATCCTGACCACGCTCAAGGATCTGTTCCCCGATCTCGGCGAGGCGGCGCTGGCCGCCGTGCGCAGCCGCCTGGAGCAGCAGTTCGCCTACTACGGGCCGGACGTGGCGATCGGCATGATCCCCAACCTGCTCGCCTCGCGGCTCGCCAACCGCCTGGACCTGCACGGCCCCGCCTATACGGTGGACGCCGCCTGCGCCAGCTCGCTACTGGCGGTGGAGCAGGGCTGCCAGTCGCTGCGCCGGCGCGAGACCGATCTGATGCTGGTCGGCGGCGCCCACCTCACCCACGACCTCACCTTCTGGGCCACCTTCTGCCAGCTCGGCGCGCTGTCGCGCACCGGTGTGGTCAAGCCGCTGTCGGCCGAGGCCGACGGCATCCTCGCCGGCGAAGGCGTGGGCATGGCGGTGTTGAAGCGCCTGGACGACGCGCTGGCGGATGGCGACCGCGTCTACGCGGTGATCGAGGGCGTGGGTTCCTCTAGCGACGGTCGTGCCGCCAGCCTGGTGGCGCCCTCGGTGAGCGGCCAGCGCATCGCCCTGGAAAAAGCCTGGGCGCAAGTGCCCTTCGAGCGCGAGTCCATCGGCCTGGTCGAGGCGCACGGCACCGGCACGCCCACCGGCGACGGCGTCGAACTGGAAACCATGGGCGAGTTCTTCGGCCCGCATGCCGGCGCAGGCCCCAAGCCGGTGATCGGTTCGGTGAAGTCGATGATCGGCCACGCCATGCCGGCCTCCGGCATGGCCAGCCTGATCAAGACCGCGCTCTCGGTCTATCACGGTGTACTGCCGCCGACCCTGCATTGCGAAACCCCGCATCCCAAGCTGGCGGCGACGCGCTTCCGGACCGTCAGCCGCAGCGAGCCCTGGACCACCGCGCGCGAGCACCGCGTCGCCGCGCTCAACGCCTTCGGCTTCGGCGGCATCAACGCCCATGTGGTGCTGCGCGGCCTGCCGCAGTGGCCGGCGGTGAAGTCGCTGGCCGGGGCGGCGCCCGGCGCTGTACAGACCAATGTTTCGCCCCAGGGCGAGCTGGCGCTGCCCGAGGTGCTGCTGCTCTCTGCCGACAGCCCGCAGGCGCTGCTGGCGCGGCTGGACGCCGGCGAGCGCGACGCCACGCCGCAGTCGGCGCCTTGCCGGCTGGCGATCATCGCGCCGGACGCCAAGAAGCTCGCCACCGCGCGCAAGGCCATCGCCAGCGGCAAGCCCTGGCAGGGCCGTCAGCAGATCTGGTTCTCGCCGGCCGGCCTGCTCAGCGAGGGCGGCAAGCTCGCCTTCGTGTTCCCGGGCGTGGACAGCAGCTTCGAGCCGCAGGCCGCCGATCTCGCCGCCTACTTCGGCGCGCCGCTGCCGCCGTACTGTGAGGCGCAGGATCCGAGCGTCTCCCTGAGCCGCATGGTGGTGGGCCTCTTGGGCTTCAACCGCTATCTGTTTGACCGCCTCGGCGAGCTGGGCATCCGTGCCAGCGCCTACGCCGGCCACAGCGTCGGCGAGTGGAGCGCGATGCTCTGCGCCGGGATGATGGACCAGGGTCTCTCCGACCGCACCAATGCCTCGCTCGACTTCGACGCCGTGAAGTTCCCCGATCTGCAGTTCCTCGCCGCCGCCTGCGACCAGGCCAAGCTGGAAGCGGCGATGGCCGGCTTGCCGCGCATCGGCATCTCCCACGACAACTGCCCGCACCAGGTGATCGCCTGCGGCAGCCGCGAGTCCATCGCCGCGACCGCCGAGCGGCTGCGCGAGGCCGGGGTGTTCGCCAAGGTGCTGCCCTTCGTCTCCGGCTTCCACTCGCCGCTGTTCGCCGAGCACATGGACTGGTACCGCCAGTTCTTCGGCGCCGCGCAACTCCTGGAGCCGCGGGTACCGGTGTGGTCGGCGACCATCGCCGCGCCGTTCCCGCCGGAGATGGCCGGCAAGCGCCAGCTGGCGCTGGATCATCTCTTGCAGCCGGTGCGCTTCCGCGAGCTGACCGAGCGTCTGTACGAGCAGGGCTACCGGGTGTTCATCGAGGTCGGCACCGGCTCGCTCACCGGCTTCATCGCCGACACCTTGACTGGCAAGCCGCACCAGGCGCTGCGCGCCAACCACGAGGCGCGCAGCGGGCTGGCGCAGTTGCAGCAGCTCAGCGCCGCGCTGTGGGTGGAAGGTGCCGCCTTCGACACCCGTCTGCTGATCTCCGCCGCGCCGGAGCGCCCGAGCGAAGCCGCCGAGACCGCGCCCAGCGCCAGCAGCCGGCGCCTGGCGCTGGGCGTGCCGCTGGTGCGCCTGCCGCAGCCGCTGGAAACCGAACTGCTGCCGGCGCGGCTTGCGCCTGCCGCCAGCAGCACCGCGCTGCCGCCCATCGCCGCCAATGACGCGGTCGGTCAGCTGGTGCGCGACACCCTGGCCGACATCGAGCGCGCCGGCCGCGAGGTGCTGAGCTTGTGGCAACAGCACCGCGCGCAAGCGCCGGCTGCGCCCGCCGCCGTCGTTGCCGCTGCCGCGCCGAACACGGCGGCGCTGCCCAATCGCATGCAGCGCCTGCTCGACCTCAACCGCAGCATCCCCTACGTCAAGGACCACGAGCTGTACCCGCAGCGTCCGGACTGGCCGATCGTCGCCGACCGTCATCCGGTGGTGCCGATGACCATGGAGGTGATGCTGGTGCGCGAGGCGGTGGAGGAAACCCTGCCCGGTCTCAAGGTCATCGAGGTGGCGCAGATCCAGGCCTACAACTGGCTGGCGGTGTCGCGTCAGCTCAATGTCGATATCACCCTGAAGTGGAGCGGTGAGAACCGCATCGAGGCCGAGATCGTCGGCTACTTCCGCGCCCAGGTCCTGGTCGCCGCCGACTACCCGGCGCCCGAGCTGCCGACGCCGGAACCGCTACGCGCGCCGCGCGCCACCGCCGTCGCCGCCGAGGATCTCTACCGCGAGGGCTGGATGTTCCATGGCCCGGCCTACCAGGGCGTGGCCGCCTTCGAGGCGATCGGCGACAACGGCATCAATGGTCGCCTGCGGGTGCCGGCCGGCAAGGGCGCCCTGCTCGACAACATGGGCCAGCTCGCCGGCTACTGGGTGATGGAGCAGCCGCAGGACTGCCTGGCCATGCCCATCGGCGTCGACGCCATCCGCTTCTACGCGCCTGATCCCTTGCCCGGTGAGGAGCTGCGCGCCGAGGTGCGGGTGAGCGAGCTGGACGCACTCAACTGCGTCACCCAGCACCAGTTGCGCGACGCCCAGGGCCGCCTGCGCATCGCCATCGAGGGCTGGCGCACCCGCCGCTACCAGATGGACAAGGCCTTCTGGGTGGCGAGCCGCAAGCTCTCCGAGCTGCAGGCCTCGCAGTTCGTGCCGCCGAATGTCGCGCTGTTCGAAGACCGCTACGACACTGCCATCCTGCGCGACTACCTGAGCCGCCGTTACCTCAGCGCCAGCGAGCGCGCGGTCTACGACGGCCTGTCGCCGCGCCGCCGCCGGCAATGGCTCTCCGGCCGGGTCGCCGCCAAGGACGCGGTGCGCGCCTGGCTGCACCGCGAGCGCGGCGTCGCGGCGGTGTGGCCGCAGGAGATCCTGGTGGTCAACAACGAGGCCGGCGCGCCGCTACTCAAGGCCAATGTCACCGACACCCTGCCCGAGGGCCTGCACGTCTCGCTGGCGCACAAGAACAATCTGGCGGTGGCCATCGTCGCCGAGCAGCCGGTGGGCATCGATCTGGAAGTGATCGAACCCAGAGAGCCGGGCTTTCTGGAAATGGCCTTCCACCCCGCCGAGCTGGCTCTGCTCAACGGCCCCGACGTACCCGCCGAACACACCCGCGGCTGGGTCGCCAAGGAAGTCGCCGCCAAGGCCGCCGGCACCGGCCTGCAAGGGCGGCTGCACGACTTCGTGATCTCCGCCCGCGACGGCGACTGCTTCTGCGTCAACGGCCACTGGGTGGTCACCCACCCGCTGCGCGACTGCATCGTCGGCTGGAGCCTGCTGCCCGCCCATTCCCTCACGACTGCCGCACAGACGGCAGCGCCCCGCAAAACCGCTTGAACCCACGATCTCCCTTCAACGCCCATGAGCAGCCATCAAGAACAAGTCCTCGCCCTGGTGATCGACAAGATCCGCGCGACGGTCAATGAGGACTGGATCGCCGATTTCGACATCGGCCTCGAAACCCGCTTCAACGACGACCTGGAGCTGGAAAGCATCGAGTTCGTGAAGATCGCCGACGCCCTCCAGGCGCACTACGGCAACCAGCTGGCGATCATCGCCTGGCTGTCGGGCAAGAGCATCCACGAACTGATCGGCCTCTCGGTGGGCGATCTGGTGGACTACATCGCCGCCACGCTGGCGCCGGCGCAGGCCGAATAAGGGAGCCCCGCCATGGCACGCATCCTGTTCTCGGTACCGCCGCTCACCGGCCATCTCAACCCGGCGCTGGCGGTGGCCGAATGCCTGATCGAGCAGGGCCATCAGGTGGCCTGGGCGGTGCACGCCAAGCAGATCCGCGACAAGCTGCCGCCGCGCGCCTGGGTGTATCCGCTGGACGCCGAAGACGTCGACGGCCCGGGCATCGCCGACCCCAAGGTGCGCGGCCTGGAAAGCGTGCGGCTGTTCTTCGAGGACTACACCCTGCCGATCGCCGAGCGCATGTTGCAGCCGCTGGAAGCCAGCGCCCGCAGCTTCCAGCCCGACGTGATGGTGGTCGACCACCAGTTGCCCGGCGGCGCCCTGGTGGCGCGCAAGCTGGGCCTGCCCTGGGCCAGCTTCGTCACCACCACCGCCTCGATCCTGAAGATGTCGCCGATGGTCGATGCCTGGGTGGCCAACCAGTACCGCGCGCTGCA
>SCVA01000014.1 GCA_004297005.1 Nevskiaceae bacterium | reverse complement strand
AGAGTGTGCAGGTGCCTTCCCGCGCATCCTCCCGGCTCACATTGCGACTGAGCGCGAGGCCCGGCGGGCCCCCGAGGCGCCGAATCGCCTGCAGCTACTCCATTCGGGGTGGACGAACCTGGTCGCGGCGGCGCGCCTGAAGCTGCGCTCCCAACCGCTCCGTCTTCAACAGACCTGGGCGACACCAGCGGCAAGCCTCTCGGTTCCCGAAAAGCGCTGATCTGCCATCAAACGAGTTCGTATACCTATGACGAGTGTCCTTACTCCCCAACCGGCGGCCTGTCCGAATCCCACCACCAAGGCTGTCGCCCTTGCGCACTTGATCTTCGAACGCCCGGATCTGGATCAGGCGGCGCGCTTCCTCTCGGTTGGCTACCTCTGGGTCAGTGCGCTGCTGGGGGCGAACCAAGCTCGTGAACTGGCCTTCTGGAGTTCTCGCCGGGATATCGTCGAAATTCTGAGGCTCTCGTCGTCGGTGCGGGCGTTCTTCCGATCGCTGGCCTTGTTCGCCGACCCTCCGGAAGTGCGGGTGGTGGACGAGTGGCAATCCGTCAGCCGTCTCTAGGCGCGAACACGGGGACGGGACGATCACCCGACCGCAAGGCTCGGACCCTCCTCATATGGGGACTGCCGGCGGTGGCGCGGTGGAACGGATGATCTCAGGGCCGATGTTTGGTCGCCTGAATCTTCCGAGTCCCGCCATGAATCCACAACGCCGCGCGCTGCTTCTCTCCCTCGCCTTGCTGCCGCTCGCAGCTTCCACGCCGAGCTATGCGGGGCTGTTAGACGGCGGCGACCCCAAGCGGGTCGAGGCGGTGCCGTTTGATTTCGACGCGGCGATCAACAATCCCGGCAGCATCGCCGGGGACTACTTCGGCACCCACACCACCCAGAGCCTCGCCGGGCTCAAGAAGGTGATCATCCCCAGCTTCCAGGTGCGCTTCTGCTTGCGCGACGACGTGGCGCGCACCTCAACCTTCTCCACCGCCAGCTTCAGCAGTTGGAGCTCCAAGAGCGCCGGAGTGACGGTGGACCTGCCCGAGGAAGTGCGCCAGCAGCTCACCGATGAGCTCTACGAGCGCGTGGTGCAGCGGCTCGCGGCGCTAGGGGTGGAGGTGGTGCCGATCCCGCGCGATCTCGACCTGCCGGAGTTGCAGGCGGGCATCAAGGCGATGCCGCCCAGCGGCCACATCGAAGACCTGACCAACGCCGCGCAGCGCACCTCCAAGAAGGAAAAGCAGGACGCCGACTCCTGGCTCTACCCCTGGGCCATCCACTACCCCAGCCAGGTCACCGCCGTGGCCTACAGCGGCATATCGGAGGCCATGCCGCCGTTCATGAGCTGGCTGCGCGAGGCGGAGATGCCGCAGATGCCGATCAGCACCATGAAGATCGGCAAGGCGATGGGCACCGGCATCCTGACGCTGGGCTTCGAGGTGCGGCTGGAAAAAATGGCCTTCGAGCGCGGCAGCTTCCTGGGCAAGGGCGCGACCATCAACGCCGAGCCGGTGCTGCGCACCCGTCTGCTGGGCGCCAAGCTGGTTCCGGATGACGGCGGCTACAAGCCGGTCGCGGTCGGCATGGGCGGCGGCCGGCTGTTTCCAGGCATGAACTACAACGGCTTCGGCATTCAGCCGATTGCCACCATCATGGGCAGCCCCAAGCACGGCGACTTCCCCTGGATCGAAATGAACGGCAGTTACGGCCCGGTGGTGGGCTCCGGCGAGGACGGCCGCTGGCTACTGAAGCCGGAGCCGGAGGCGCTTGCCAAGGACTTCCGGCAGATCACCGATGCGCAACTGTCGCTGATCTTCCATCTGATCGAAGCCGCCAAGAAGTAGGGATGCCGTTCGCCGCGGCCGGGCCGGCCCAGGGACTCCGCCGGCAGGCCGGAGCCCTGCTACTGCTGCTGCCCCTTCCTCAGCTCTCCAACTCCTCCGCGCCGGGGCGCCAGCCTTTCTAGACCTCGCTCGCATACTGGAACCCCGCGCCAAAACAGCCATGGCGTCCTGCATCGGCTGTTCGGGCAGGGCTACAGGTAGTACATTTAACGAGCACTAGTAGCTCGCCGTACTGCCGTCTTCGGCCGATGCCCGTCAACCACTCCCGTGGTCCAGCATTTGACAGGGCGTCAACCCATTGCGGCCGGCCGCGTTGAGCCGCAGTCAGCCTTTGGCAGGGATTGCCGACAGGCTAGGGCGTTCAATCGTTGGTTCAAGGCAGGCAGCCCCTGGAAGGGAGGCCGAGAGAGCATGACAGCAGAAGATCAGATGGATCGCGGCGGGACCTTGGCCGCGGCCGCGCAGGACGCGCCCGGCATGGTGCAGGGCCGCGCGCGCCAAGCCGAGAGCGCCGACGCGCTGGTCGAGGACCGCCTCGCCTATCTGCTGCAAGACGCCGGACTGGGGCTCTGGGAATGGAGTGCAGCCAGTGGCCGCCTGGCGATCTCGCCTCAGTGCCGGCGCATCCTGGAGCTAGACCGTGACGACCCACGCGGCGAAGTCCCGGAGCACTGGCGCGAGCGCATCCACAGCGAGGACTTCGAGTCACTGGCGTCGGCGTTCCGCTCGGCGGCGCAACTGGAGCGGCCGGGCTTCGACGCCAAGTTCCGGGTTCGCGCTCGGGGCGGCGACTACCGCTGGGTGCGCACCACGGTGCGCGCCCTGACCCGGCCGGGACCTCGGCCGGAGGTGCGGGTGGTGGGCACCTTGCGCGACGTCCATGCCCAGGAGCTGGAAAGCCAGCAGACCCGGCTCACCCGCGAACGCGAGCAGACCGTGTTCCGCACGCTCACCACCGGCCTGGCTATGGTCAGCCCCGAGGGGCAATGGCTGGCGGTGAACCAGGCGCTGTGCCACATGCTCGGATACAGCGAGCGCGACCTCGCCACCCAGCGCTTTCAGGCCATCACCCACCCGGACGATCTCGAGGCCGACCTCAAGCTGCTCAACCAGGCCCTGGCCGGCAAGATTCACGGCTACCAGATGGAGAAGCGCTATCTGCGCCGCGACGGCACCGTGCTGCACGCGCATCTGAGCACCGGTCTGGTTCGCGACGCACAGGGTCAGCCGGCACACTTCATTTCCTCGATCACCGACCTTGGCGCTCAGAAGGCCGCCGAGCAGCGCCTGCGTCTGCAGCGCGACGAAACCAAGGCGACGCTGGACACCATTCGCGATAGCGTGGTGAAAACCGACTACCGGGGCCGCATCCAGGTCTGCAATGCCGCCTTCCTGCGCCTGACCGGCGCCAGCGCCGAGCAGTTGCAGGACAGCGAGCTGGGCCAGTGGCTGCAACTGACTCCAGTGGATGCCGTCGCGGCGACCGCCACTCAGGACCGCTTCGCACAACTGCTGGCGCTGGCCGACAGCCCCGCCGGCAAGATTTTCGACGTGCGCGCCAACGGCGGCACCCTGCGCCGGATGGCGGTCACCGTCAGCCGCCTGCCGCGGCCGCTGGACGCGCGGCAGGACGCCTACGTTTTCGCGCTCGCCGACTTGAGCGAGGAGCTACGCCTGCAGCACGCGGTCGAAAAGGCGGCCCGCACCGATCTGCTGATCGACATGCCCAACCGCATCGCGGTGGAGCAGGAGATCCGCCGCCGTCACGAGAGCATCTGCCGCGGCGAACGCCCCGAGGCGCTGGTGATGACGCTGGACGTCGACGAGATGCGCGTGATCAACGATCGCCTGGGCCATGCCGCCGGTGACCGCGTTCTGCGCGCGCTCGCCGACAGCCTGCAGGCCGTGCTTCCTGCTGGCGGCTACTGCGGTCGCTGGGTTTCGGACCAGTTCGTGGTGATCTGCGAGCCCAGCACGCGCGCGGAGATCAGCGCCCTGTACGAGCGCCTCGACCAGCGTTTCCAGGCGCACCCCAGTATCGCGGCTCTGCCGCTGAAGCCAATCAGCTTCAGCGCCGGCGTCGCGCTGATCGACGCTCGCCCCTGCGAGGCGCGCAGCTTCGTGCTGGAAGCCGAATATGCGGCCCGCGAGGCCAAGCGCGAGGGCGGCAGCGCGCTACGCCTGTATCAGGACGTGCGCGGCGCGGTGGATGAGCGCCGCCAGGCCAAGAACCTGCGCAGCGAGTTGCAGGGCCTGATCTCCGAAGGCCGCATCCTGCTCTACGGCCAGAACATTTACGACAGCCAGCGACGGGTACTCGGACAGGAAGTGCTGGCCCGCATCCGCAACAGCGAAGGCGTGAGCAGCGCCGGCCCGCTGATCGAGGCCGCCGAGCGCGCCGGCTACTCCTCGCTGGTCGATCGGCACGTCTTCGAGCAACTCTGCCGCGTGCTCGAACAACGCAACCCGGCGCAGGAAGACACCTACAGCCTCAACCTCAGCGCCCGCGCCTTCGACGACGTCACGCTCACCGGCCAGATCCTGCGCTGGCTGGAAGCGCACCCGCTGCACGCGCGCCGGCTGCAGATCGAAATCACCGAGACCACCGCGATCGCCGACCTCGAAGTCGCCGCGCTGTTCATTGGTCGCCTGCGCGCCCTCGGCGTGATGACCCTGGTCGACGACTTCGGCTGCGGCTTCGCCTCCTTCAGCCACCTCAAACACCTGCCGGTGGCCGGCATCAAGATCGACCGTAGCTACGTACACGACATCCATCAGGACCAGGTCAACCGCGCGATCGTCAAGAACATCAGCCAGACCGCGATGGACCTCGGTCTGGTGATCGTCGCCGAGGGCGTCGAGCAGGAGCCGGAGTTCGAGGTGCTGGCCGGCCTGGGCGTGCACCGCTTCCAGGGCTGGCTGCTGCACCGCGCCGAGCCGCTGGCCTGAGGCCAGCCGAAGGCGGCTTGACGGCCGCCTTCGCTTGCTCGAGCGTAGCTCCAACGCGCCGGAGCGCGCGGACGACGACAACGAATCCGGAGGAGAAGGCGATGCGTGTACACGGCCCACGGCTGTGCTGTCTGGTGGTGGCCGCAGCCCTGAGCGCCTGCGACGCGGGGAACGAGAGCGGCGGTAGCGACGCCGACGCTCCCCCCAGCACGGCGACCCTGAGCGGCACTGCCTACACCTTCAATCAGTGCGCCGCGGAACCTGAGCAGAGCCAGTGCCGGATCGTCGGCGCCACCATTGGCATCGTCGAGCTGCCGGAACTCAGTGCCACCACCGACAGCAAGGGCGCGTATCGCCTCGACGTACCCATTGGCAGCACCGTCACCCCGCACATCACGGCCAGCGGTTACCGCAGCATCCACTTGCAGACGCTGGTCGCCGACCGTGATCTGGAAAACCTCAACTTCCAGACGCCCGACCTGCAGACCTACGCCAGCCTGTCGCTGCTGCTCACCCTGCTAGGCCATCCGGTGGCGGATGTGCTGGGCTGCACCATCGTCAGCACCGTCAGCAAGGCCGAAGTGGTGGGCATGCCCTTCGACAGCTTCCGCATTTACAACCCGCACGGCGTGCCGGGCGCCACCGCCTCGGGCTCACCCAGCCTGCCCGATCCGATCTATTTCAACGAGGACATGATGCCCGACAACAGCACCACCGCCACCTCGGAAGACGGCGGCGTGATCTGGCCCAATGTGCCGCCGGGCGTCTACACGGTCAGCGCCAGTCACCCAAGTCAGCGCTTCGCCGACTTCGTGGCGGACTGCCGCATTGGTCGCGTCATCAATGCCAATCCACCCTGGGGCCTGCACGGCCTGCGCGGCTGAGCCACGGCGGCGGCTAACACTCCGCGGCGCGGGTACAACGCGACTCAGGCCCAGGACACCACTACCTCGCGTGGCCCCTCGTAGGGCAGCCGGCCGTGGCCGGTGGAGGCGTTGTCGATCACCACCACATCGCCCTGCTGCCAGGGGGTGATGACCAGGTTCTTCCAGATCGCGCGGATCACCGCGTCGATCTCGCCGGTGGGGATCTCGCTACCGTCGGCGAAGGTTGCGTGCATGGCCTGATCCTCGGCGGCGACCGTGCGCCGCTTCCAGGCGCTCAGGGCGCGCGCCAGCGCCCAGTAGCGCAGATGGCGCAGATTGGGGCGCAGCTTCAAGACCTGAAAATATTCGAGGTGCCCGGCATCGAGATGGAAGTTGTGGATGTGGTTGAACCACACCGGCTCGCCGGTGACCGGATGCGGCCGCACCGGCTGGTGATGGCTGATCAGCGCCAGCCGGTCATTCGCCTTCCACACCGGCTGAAAGCCTTCGCGCGCGCAAGCCGCTTCCACCACGGCGCGATCGCGGGTGTTGAACATCTCGGTCCACTTCTTCAGCTCGAAGAAATCCTTTTTGGTCTCGCCAGGGCCGGAGTAGTTGCGGATGATGCGCAGGCCCTTGCTGGCCCAGCGTTCGCGCAGCGCCGGATCGAGATCGCGGTAAACGGCGCGAAAGTCCACCAGCGGCGTTTCGCCGAACTTGCCCGGCGCGATGGTGCAGGCGAAAAACAGGCGCGACGGCGGCTTGGCGGTGAACGACATCTCGTTGTGCGCCGGCAACGGGTAGAAGTCCGGTAGCTCGCTGGCCGAGAACACATAGCCGCTCCTGCTCAGCGCAGTGCGCGGCGAGGTCCCCAGGTATTCGTTCTGCAAGCCCGGCTCGATGGCACGCGCAACCAGTTCCACGTCATCGACCCCGCGCACGCCGAAGCCGCGGAACAGCAGCGCGCCGACTTGGTGCAGTTGCTCGGTGACCCAATCGCGGTTGGCTTCCAGCCAGGCGCTCAGGCCGGCGACATCGGCGATGCCGGCAGGCTGCACCAGCAGCGGCAAGCGGGCGGCACTCAGCGAGAACGGCGGGTGATCGGAAATCATGTCAGGCACCGGACTGGAGTACCCCGCATCCTCTCGCATCTGAAGGGCAATTCGCCAATCGGATCAGCTCGCCTCCGGATGCGCCTCGCTAGCCGGCGCCAGCGACATGACTGCTCTTGCGCGCGGCGCGCAGGGGCTGCGAGAGCTCCTGCAAAATGCCGCAGTCGCCGGCCGCGCCGGGTGCCGCGCAGCGCGCGCGCAGGGTCTTGAGCTGCGCCTGCAAGCCGCGCAGCAGGCGCAGGCGCTCAGCGACATGGCCCAGGTGCGCGTCCAGCACGGCATTGACCTCGGCGCAGCCCAGCTCGGGTTGGTCGCGCAGGCGCAGCAGTTCGCGGATCTCCTGGTGGCTCATGTCCAGCGCGCGGCAGTGCAGGATGAATTCCAGCCGGCCGCGCTCGACCTCGGAGTACAGCCGGTAGTTGCCGGCACTGCGCTCGGGGGCCGGTAGCAGTCCCTGGCGCTCGTAGTAGCGGATGGTTTCCACCGGCACCGCGAGCGCCGTGGCGAGGTCTCCGATGCGGTAGTGGCGGGCACTCATGCGGACTCCGGTGCTTGGGGGCTTGAGCCTGAAGTTACTACAGGCTGTCCAATGGCGGCCTGCAAGCCATAAGGAAGCCGTCCATGTCCGCCCACTGCTGCCACGCCGACACGCCCACCGGAAAGCCCATCCCGCCAAGCTACCGGCGCGCGCTGTGGATCGCGCTGGTGGTGAACTTCGGCATGTTCCTGGTCGAGATGATCGGCGGCTGGGGCGCGGGTTCGGCCTCGCTGCTGGCCGACGCCGTGGACTTCTTCGGCGACGCCGCAAACTACGCGCTGTCGCTGTTCGTGCTCTCGCTGGGCCTGGCCTGGCGCGCCCGCACCGCCCTGCTCAAGGGCCTGAGCATGGGTGCCTACGGTCTCTACGTGCTGGTACAGGCGGTCTGGAACGGCTGGCACGGCGTGCTGCCGGAAGCCGGCACCATGACCGCCATCGGCGCGCTGGCCCTCATCGCCAATGTTTCGGTGGCGACACTGCTCTACACCTACCGTGGCGGTGACGCCAACATGCGCTCGGTCTGGCTGTGCTCGCGCAACGACGCCATCGGCAATCTCGCCATCCTGCTCGCCGCCGCCGGGGTATTCGGCACCGGCAGCGGCTGGCCGGACCTCTTGGTGGCGGTGGTGATGGCGGGCTTGGGCCTGAGCGCGGCGCAGCAGGTGGTGCGCCAGGCGCGCGCCGAGTTGCGCGAGGTGGCGACGCAGCCCTTGCACAGCCACTGACGGAAGGAATTTGCGGAGGAGATTTCCTCGGCCTGTCATCTCTACCACCTAGGCTGCGCGGCCCGATCTTCATGGACGAACGACTGTGCCCGCCGCCCTACGCCTCCTCGCGCTCAGCGCCCTGCTGAGCCTCGCTGCCTGCGGCAGCAACGACGACAGCACCCCGCCCGCCACCGAGCCGCCGCCGGTCGCCAAGGCCTGTGCCCCATATGAAGGCGAGCCGCTGGCCAGCCTGCGGCCCTACGAGGGGCTGATGCACATGCATTCCAGCTACTCCGACGGCGTCATCACCGACGTGCCGGGCGACTACTTCGCCAAGGCCAAGTCGCTGGGCTACAGCTTTGTCGGCAGCAGCGAGCATTCCGACACCCTCAACACCGGCCTGTTCCTGTCGGTGGGCGATCAGTGCTTCGCCTCGCTGGAGGGCTTGCTCACCTGCCTGACGCCGACCGCCGACGAGTTGGTGAAATGGCAGAACACCGCCGAGCAGGCGCAGGCGGCGAGCGACGAGAACTTCCTCGCCATCCGTGGCTTCGAGTGGACTTCCGACCGTTTCGGCCACATCAACGTCTACTTCTCGAAGAACTTCAGCAACGCCAAGTTCGACGGCGGCTACCTGTTCACCATGGATACCTTCTGGGGCTGGTTCACCCGCGACGCCGACACCCCGGCGCTCAACGGCGGCAGCCTGAGCGGCGAGGTGCCGATGGGCGGCGGCAGCGACGCCCTGGCGCACTTCAACCATCCGCACGACAAGTGCTTCGACACCGAGAGCGCGGAGTGCGACTGGAACGACTTCACGCTCATCCCCGACGCGGTGGAGCGCATGTTCGGCATCGAGGTCTACAACACCGATCACCGCAACGACCGCTACCTGCCCTACATCGCCAAGGCGCTAGACAAGGGCTGGCGGCTGTCCTTCATCGGCTCCGAGGACAACCACTGGGGTACCTACGGCGCCGAGGAGCACCCGAAGACCGTCAGCCTCGCCACCGACTTGGGCGAAGCGGCGATAAAGGCCGCCTGGCAGGCGCGCCGCACCTACGCCCTGGCGCCCGGCCAGCATCTGCGCGTGGACTTTCAGGCCGAGGGCCATCCCATGGGCTCGCAGCTGAGCTGCGACCTGGGCAGCCGGGTGGTCCTGCAGACGCAGGTGAGCCAGAAGGACGGCAGCCCCTACGCCGGCACGCTGCGGCTGTTCGGCGCCGGCGGCCAGGAGCTGGCCAGCACCGACAGCGCCCACGGCCGGCTGGAAGTGCCGGTGACCGAGGGTACCCACTGGTACTTCGTGCGGGTGGACGGCGCCGATGGCCTGTCGGCGGCCTATCTGGCGCCGGTCTGGATCAGCTCGCGCTGACCAGCTCCCGCCGCACCTCTCATCGGGTCTCGCCCGCCCTGGATCGTCGCAGGTCCGGCGTCGCCGGCCGGCGGCGGCACAGTGCCCCGCGCTCCTCGCAACACTGACGGCGAGCGTGGAGGTCCCATGCCGCAAACCCTGTTCATCCGCCACTACCCGGACGGCCTGGCCGTCACCGTGCGCTGGTGGCCGGCGCTCGGCCAGGCCGGTGAGCGCTGTAGCGGCGAGCTGGAGCTGTACGCCAGCCAGGGCGGGCGCCTGCTGCTGGAAGAACGCCATCCGCTGACTGAGCTCAACCTGCGCCAGCGCGAACGCCACAGCACGGCGCTGGCCAATGCCTTTGTCGAGCGACTGCGGCAGACCCTGGCCGCCCACAAACCTGCGCCGGGCTGAGTCCGTCTACACCCCTTGGAGGACGTCGCCGCCGCGCGAGCCTGCCACCATAGGGCCTGATCCGCCTCGCGCCGCCCGGCGCTGGCATGGTCGTTGTTACCGCCTTTCAGCAGGCCGGTGCGCAACCAGTCACGGTGGAACCGATGGCCAACCTGCGGGGGAACCCATGAGCGGCAGCATCAAGAAGTTGCTGGTAGCCAATCGCGGCGAGATTTCGATCCGGGTGATGCGCGCGGCGGCGGAGATGGGCATCCGCACCGTCGCCATCTACGCCTACGAGGACCGCTTCGCCCTGCACCGCTTCAAGGCCGACGAGAGCTATCTGGTCGGCAAGGGCAAGAAGCCCATCGCCGCCTACCTCGACATCCACGACATCGTCCGCGTCGCGGTGGCGGCGGGCGTGGACGCCATCCACCCTGGCTACGGCTTCCTCTCCGAGAACCCGGACTTCGCCGAGGCCTGCGCGGCGGCCGGCATCCGCTTCATCGGCCCCAGCCCCAAGGTACTGCGCACGCTGGGCGACAAGGTGGCCGCGAAGACGGCGGCGGTGGCGGCGAACGTGCCCACGCTGCCCGCCACCGGCGAGTTGCCGCGCGATCTCGAAGCCTGCAAGCCGCTGGTGGCCAAGGTGGGTTACCCGGTGATGATGAAGGCGAGCTGGGGCGGCGGCGGCCGCGGCATGCGGGTGATCGAGTCGGAAGCCGAGCTGGGCGCGCAGATGGAATCGGCCCGCCGCGAGGCGCTGGCCGCCTTCGGCAATGACGCGGTCTACGTCGAGAAGCTGGTCAAGCGCGCGCGCCATGTCGAGGTGCAGATCCTCGGCGACACGCACGGCCACATCGTCCACCTGTTCGAGCGCGACTGCACGGTGCAGCGCCGCAACCAGAAAGTGGTGGAACGCGCGCCCGCGCCCTATCTCGACGCCGCGACGCGCGAGTCGCTGTGCGCTTCGGCGGTGCGGCTGTGCCAGAGCGTGGGCTACTCGCACGCCGGCACGGTCGAATTCCTGATGGACGCCGACACCGGGCTGTTCTACTTCATCGAGGTCAATCCGCGTATCCAGGTCGAGCACACGGTCACCGAGATGGTCACCGGCGTCGATCTGGTCGCCGCGCAGATCCGCGTCACCGAGGGCGCGCACATCGGCGAGCCGGGGCTGCCCAAGCAGGAAGACCTGCGGCTCTCCGGCCACGCCCTGCAATGCCGCGTCACCACCGAGGACCCGGAGAACGGCTTCACGCCCGACCACGGCCGCGTCAGCGCCTACCGCAGCCCGGCCGGCTTCGGCATCCGCCTCGACGGCGGCACGGTGTATTCCAACGCGGTGGTCACCCCGCACTACGATTCGCTGCTGGTGAAGGTCACCGCCTGGGCGCCGGAGGCCAATGTCGCCATCCGCCGCATGGACCGCGCGTTGCGCGAGTTCCGCATCCGTGGCGTCTCGACCAATCTGCAGTTCCTGGAAAACGTCATCGCCCACCCGCTGTTCAGCAGCGGCGAGGCGACCACCCGCTTCATCGACACCACGCCGGAGCTGTTCAAGTTCACCGCCCGCCGCGACCGCGCCACCAAGCTCCTGAGCTTCATCGGCGAGGTGGTGGTGAACGGCAATCCGGACATGAAGGGCCGCGCCAAGCCCAACGGCCCGCTCACCGCGCCGCTGCTGCCGGCAACCGATCTGGTGCCCGCACCGCCGCCGGGCCGCGAGCCGGAGACTCGCGAAGCGAGCCTTGAGCGCCGAGCGGCCCCGTCCGGCGGCTCCCGCACCCCTTGCTCCGCAAACACCGTGTCGCCGCCGGGCATGCGCGACAAGCTCAAGGAGCTGGGCGCGAAAGGCTTCGCCGACTGGATGCAGGCGCAGGACCGCGTGCTGCTCACCGACACCAGCATGCGCGACGCGCACCAGTCGCTGTTCGCCACTCGCATGCGCACGGCAGACCTGTTGCCCATCGCCCCGCACTACGCGCGCCTGCTGCCCGGCCTGCTGTCACTGGAATGCTGGGGTGGTGCCACCTTCGACGTCGCCCTGCGCTTCTTGAAGGAAGACCCCTGGGACCGCCTGCGGCAGTTGCGCGCGGCGGTGCCCAATATTCCCTTCCAGATGCTGCTGCGCTCGGCCAATGCCGTGGGCTACACCAACTACGCCGACAACGTGGTGCGCTACTTCGTGCAGCAGGCGGCGAAGGAGGGCATCGACATCTTCCGCGTGTTCGACTCACTCAATGCCGTCGACAACATGCGCGTGGCAATGGATGCGGTGATCGAGTCCGGCGCGGTCTGCGAGGGCACGGTCTGCTACACCGGCGACCTGTTCGACCCGGCGCGGCCCAAGTTCAACCTCGACTACTACGTGAAGCTCGCGAAGGCGCTGGAGAAAGCCGGCGCCCATGTGCTGGGCATCAAGGACATGGCCGGCGTCTGCAAGCCGCGCGCCGCCGGCGAGCTGGTGCGCGTGCTCAAGCAGGAGGTGGGCATCCCTATCCACTTCCACACCCACGACACCAGCGGCATCGCCGCCGCCAGCGTGCTCGCCGCCGTCGAGGCTGGCGTCGATGCCGTCGATGGCGCTCTCGATGCGCTCTCCGGCCTCACCTCGCAGCCCAATCTCGGCAGCATCGCCGCGGCGCTCGCCGGCCATCGTCGCGACCCCGGCATCGACACCGGCGCGATGCAGCAGCTCTCCGACTACTGGGAGGGCGTGCGCCGCTACTACGCGCCTTTCGAGTCCGACATCCGTAGCGGCACCGCCGATGTCTACCGCCACGAGATGCCGGGCGGGCAGTACACCAACCTGCGCGAGCAGGCGCGCAGCATGGGCCTGGAGTCGCGCTGGTCCGAGGTCTCCAAGGCCTATGCCGACGTCAACCGCGCCTTCGGCGACATCGTCAAGGTCACGCCCAGCTCCAAGGTGGTCGGTGACATGGCGCTGTTCATGGTCGCAAAGGGCCTGAGCATCGAGCAGTTGGTGGACCCCGATTACGCCGTCGACTTCCCCGAGTCGGTGGTGCAGCTGTTCCGCGGCGAGCTGGGCCTGCCGCCCGAGCCCTGGCCGGCGGCGCTGCAAGCCAAGGTGCTGCGCGGCAAGCCGGCGCTCAGCGAACGCCCCGGCGCCAGCCTCGCCACCGTCGATCTCGTCGCCGAGCGCGCCAAGACCGAGCAGGCGCTGGGCGTGAAGCTCTCCGACGCCGATCTCGCCAGCCATTTGATGTACCCCAAGGTCTACAAGGACTACGTCGAGCACCAGAAGCTGTATGGCGATGTCAGCGCCTTGCCGACGCCGGTGTTCTTCTACGGCCTGCCGGACAACGAGGAGATCAGCGTCGACATCGACACCGGCAAGACCCTGGTGATCCGCCTGCAGGGCCGCACCGAGCTGCTCGACGAAGGCGCCAGCAAGCTGTTCTTCGAATTGAACGGCCAACCGCGCGCGCTGCGCGTCGCCCATTCCGGCGTGAAGCAGGCCTACGAGCGGCGCAAGGCCGCGGAAGGCAACGCGCTGGAAGTCGGCGCACCGATGCCGGGCAC
This sequence comes from Nevskiaceae bacterium, assembly GCA_004297005.1. Taxonomy (GTDB): domain Bacteria; phylum Pseudomonadota; class Gammaproteobacteria; order Nevskiales; family Nevskiaceae; genus Stagnimonas. Next base: position 31,666 of record SCVA01000014.1, on the reverse strand, counting down.
CGTGGCACGCCTCGCCGTGCAAGCCGGCCAGCGCGTCGCCAAGGGCGAGACCCTGCTATCGCTGGAAGCGATGAAGATGGAAACCCTGGTCGCCGCCGCGCAGGACGCCGTGGTCAAGGCCGTGCATGTGCATGCCGGCGACGTGGTGCGGCCTGGGGATTTGCTGATTGAGATGGAGACCGGGTAGGCAGAGCAGTAGCCCGGATGCAATCCGGGGTTGTGTCAGTGCCGGGGAAGCCCCGGATTGCGTCCGGGCTACGCTGGCCGCGAGAGCGCAAGGACTCCGCAGCATTTAGCGAGAAACTTTGACGAACGGCCCCATGCAAAATTTCTCCGATCTATCTGTGCACATCATCATGCGAATACCCGATGTGAAGCGGAGAAATAGAACGATCTTGTCCCCAACTCGAGTCGCGGCAGCGCCGGAGCAAGAGGTGCCGCCGTTGCTCTTCGTAACGATATCTTCCAGTACATAAAGCCCCGAATTAGAACTGGGAGTTACCCGGTAAACACTCTCGCTCTGCTCGGTGCCACTGACGACATGACTTACTCCGCTGTCGACAAACTCGTATCGCTCGGTGCAGTCCGTGCCAGGAACCATGAAATGCCATGTCCCCAAGATCGGGTGCGCCGGTGTTGGCGCCTGCAGAGCAGCATCGCCAGCAAGGAATCTGAACGCTGAACTTGATACGGCCTGGTCGCTAACCAGAGCTCCGAAAGTGTGTAGCAGCAAACACAAAATCAGAAAGCCAAGAGCCTTGAGGGTTGACCAAGCGGCCTGGCGCCAGGGCATCGAACGGAAGAAGTAGAGCGGCACGCCAATGATGGCGATGGCACCAACCCAAAAAGCGGACCCCGTTGGCTCCCGGATACCACGCGAGGCGACGTGTGCTTTGCACCAAGCGAAGCCCAAAAAAGCCAGGGCGATCAAGTGGATTACAGCAACAAGTCCTACTGCGGAAGCGAAGGATTGAGCGCTCTCCTCGACGACGCCTGCGACCAGAAAGGACAAGGCGATTAGGAATAACAGCATCCCAACTTTACTCATTCCGCAGCGCCCCCCGACGCCATTTTTCAGTCCGCAGAGTTGACCCAGCTGCCTCTCCAGAGGCACCACGCATTCGGCGCATAATCAGATTAGGGTACCGCTCCTCAATCTATGCTGTAGCGAACAGACTCGTCCATTTGAGCCAGTCGAAGTTCACTACGCAATTCAGCCCATGCCGAAGAGCCACCCTTGCCATCGCCCCCCCGCACCGCCTACCTGAGCGGCCTGCTGCTCGCCCTCACCGGCTCGGCGTTCTTCTCGGCCAAGGCCGTGGTCGCCAAGCTGTTGTACCGCGAAGGCATCGACGCGGTGACGCTGATCGCGTTGCGCATGCTGCTGTCGCTGCCGGTCTTCCTCGCGGTGGCGATCTACACCTGGCGGCGCAAGCCGCGGCTTTCCGCGAACGACCTGTGGCGAATTGCCGGCCTCGGTCTGCTCGGCTACTACGCCAGCAGCATGCTCGACTTCCTGGGCCTGCAATACCTCTCCGCCGGGCTGGAGCGGCTGATCCTCTTTCTCACGCCCAGCTTCGTGCTGCTGCTGGGCATCGTCTGGCTACGGCGGCCGGTGACGGCGCGGCAATGGCTGTCGCTAGTGGTGGCCTATGGCGGCGTGGTGCTGGTGTTCTGGCACGACCTGCACCTGGGCGGCCGCAACACCGTGCTCGGCTCGGCCCTGGTGCTGGGCGCGGCGCTGGTCTATGCGGTGTACCTGCTGGCCTCGGGCGAGCTGCTCAAGCGCGTCGGCAGCGTGCGCCTGGTGGCGCTGGCGATGAGCGTGTCTGCGCTGGCCTGCCTCGCGCAGTACGCGCTGCTGCGGCCCTGGCCGACCTTGTTCGCGCAGAACGACGCGGTGTGGTCGCTGTCGCTCATCAACGCCGGGCTGTGCACGGTGCTGCCGGTGTTTCTGACCATGATCGCGGTGGCGCGCGTCGGCGCCGGCCCGGCCTCACTGGCGGGGATGATCGGCCCGGTCTCGACCCTGTTCCTGGCCTACTGGCTGCTGGCGGAGCCGATCACCGGCCTGCAACTCGCGGGCACCGCGCTGGTGCTGGCGGGCATGCTGCTGCTGTCCTCTCGGGCGGCGACAGCGGCTGCGCCGAAAGCCTGAGCCGCCACTGGCCCGCCGCCAGCGCCGCGCGCATCATGCGCGGCAGTCCTGCCAACCCCGCCGCCGCATGTCCACCGACGCCGAAGTCACCAGCATCGCCCACGTCATCCAGCTCGCGGTCGCGCCGGTGTTTTTGATCGCCGGCATCGGCTCGATGCTGGTGGTGCTCACCAACCGCCTGGGACGCATCGTCGACCGCGCCCGCAAGCTGGAAGAGCAACTGGCGGTGAGCGGCGACAACTACGACCTCGCGGTCAACGCCAACCTGCACATCCACGCCCGGCGCGCGCGGCTGGTGCAGTTCGCCATCGGCTGCTGCGCACTGTGCGCGCTGATGATCTGCACGGTGGTGATGGTGCTGTTCATCGGCGCCCTGTTCGAGATGAACTTCGCCTCGCTGGTGGCGGTGATCTTCATCGCCGCGATGACCTCGTTCATCCTCGCCCTGCTGTTCTTCCTGCGCGAAATCCACCTGGCGATCCGCCACCTCGGTATCGTCGCCCGGTCAAAGCCGCCGGTGCGGCCATAATGCCGCCCTGCCAGTTCAGCCCCAAAGAGCCCCGATGATCCTCGACCGCTACCTGATCCGCGACGCCCTCGGCGCCTGGCTGGCGGTGGCGGTGGTGCTGCTGGCGATCATGCTTTCCACCCGCTTCACCTTCTTCCTAGCGCTGTCGGCCAAGGGCGATTTGCCGCCGGACCTGCTGTTCAAGGTGGTCGGCCTGTCCAGCCTCCGCTACATGGTGCTGCTGGTGCCGGTGGCCCTGCTCCTGGGCGTGATGCTGTCGCTGGGCCGGCTGTACAAGGACAACGAGATCGCCGCGCTCACCGGCTGCGGCGTCGGGCTGTCGCGCTTCTACCGGCCCTATCTGTTCCTGGGCCTGGCAATGGCGGCGCTGACCGCGGCGCTGTCCTTCGAGATCAGCCCCTGGGCGGCGCGCCAGGCCGACTACCTGCTCAAGGACGCCAAGCGGCTGGTGCAGTACACGCCCTTCGAGGCCGGCCGCTTCAAGCCGGTGGCCGACGGCAAGGCGGTGTTCTACACCAGCAGCCTGAGCGGCGACGGCACCCAGTTGGGCGAGGTGCTGGCCTTCATCGAGGAAGAGGGCGGCACCACCCTGCTCACCGCCAAGAGCGGCACCCAGGCCATCGACGGCAACACCGGCGAGCGGCAGATCAGCTTGAGCCAGGGCCAGCGCGCGCGGGTGACGCCGGGCGAGGCCCGCACCGAAGTCGCCGACTTCGCGCGGCTGTCCACCCGCATCACGCCGCCGGACTTCATCTTCAACAGCAGCAGCCGCGCGATCATGTCCACCGCCGCGCTGGCCGCCTCCGGCGACCCCAAGGACCGCGCCGAGCTGCACTGGCGCATCGCCGCGCCGCTGTCGGCGCTGATCCTGGTACTGCTGGCGGTGCCGCTCGCCCACGTCGGCCCGCGCCAGGGCCGCTACGGCAAGCTGGTGATCGGCGTGCTGGTCTACCTCGCCTACTCCAATGTGCTGAGCCTGGGCCAGGCCTGGATGGCCAAGGGCACCCTGCCGCCGGCGCTGGGGCTGTGGTGGGTGCATGCGCTGTTCCTCGGCTTCGCCGGCTGGCTGGTGTGGCGGCGGCGCAGCGTGTAGGTCGGAAAGATCCGACGCGCCGCCAGACGGCGTTAGACAAGCCGCACCCGGCTGCTTAGTCTGGCGAGACGACCCGGCGCGAAGGGAACGCGCGAGAACAGGGAACGCAAGGATGCGATTTCAAGGCAGGATCACCTCCTGGGACGAGGCACGCGGCTTCGGCTTCATCACCTGGAACGGCGGCAGCGACAAGGTCTTTGTCCATATCAGCGCCTTTACCGACCGACGGCGTCGACCCGCAGTTGGCGACATCGTCAGCTACGAAGTGGTCAAGAACGCGCAAGGGCGGCACCAGGCCGAAAAGGTGGCTTTCCCGGGTCGCCCGCCACCGAAGTCGGACGGCGGAGACCGCAAGACCTCGCCGTTGCTGCAACTCGGCGTGGTCGGCCTGCTGGTCGCAATCGGCTTGGGTGTTGCCCTGCGATATCAGACGCGAAGCGCCAGTCGTTCCCAAGAGAATTTCACTTCGATCCCTGCAGAACGACACAGCCGCTACCAATGCGAGGGAAAAACCCATTGCTCCGAGATGCGGTCCTGTGCAGAAGCCCAGTTCTATTTGCGACACTGCCCCAATACCGAGATGGACGGCGACGGGGATGGCATACCCTGCGAGTCGCAGTGGTGCGGCCAATAGCACCTCCCTTATTCAAGACCACACAGGCAAGTTCATGCTCCTCACCCAAGTCGCCCTGCTCGATCAGTTGCTGGAGCACTACGCCGCACAACTGGGCGCCGACCGGGCTGCCTACCGGAATCACTGCTACCGGGTGCTCAACTGCGCCGCGAGCTTCGCGCAGGACACTAGCCCGGAGACCTTGGACAAGCTCGCCGTGGCCGTCGCCTTTCACGACCTGGGTATCTGGACCGACCACACCTTCGACTATCTGGCGCCCTCCGAGCAGCGCGCCCGCGACTACCTGGCCGAGACCGGCCGCGCCGACTGGGCCGAGGAAGTCGGCGCGATGGTGCGCGAGCACCACAAGCTGCGCCGCTACCCAGGCAGCGCGCTGGTGGAGGCGATGCGCAAGGCGGATTGGTGCGATGTCTCGCTGGGCCTCTTGAGCTTCGGCCTGCCGCGCGGCTACGGGCGCGAACTGCGGGCGGCCTTCCCCAATGCCGGCTTCCACTGGCGGCTGGTGCAGCTCTCGCTGCGACGGCTGCTGAGCCATCCGCTCAGCCCCTTGCCGATGTTGCGGTACTGAGCACCAGCCAAGCGTAGGCTGGGCTCCAAAAGTAGGCGCCTCCAGGCGAAGCGCAGCGTGCCCACACTGGAGGCTCCGCGTGCCGTGGGCTGAAGCCCACCCTACGAGATTGCCACCCTAGAACACGAGCACAAAAAAGGCCGCTGCATCGCAGCGGCCTTTTTGTTGCCTGTCAGTGGCCTAGACGGCTTCGCGGTGGTAGGCCACCACGCGCTCCACCTCGTTCTTGCTGCCCATGATCACCGGCACCCGCTGGTGCAGCTTGTGCGGCTTGATGTCGAGGATGCGCTCGCGGCCGGTGGAGGCGGCGCCGCCGGCCTGCTCGACGATGAAGCCCATCGGGTTGGCCTCGTAGAGCAGGCGCAGCTTGCCGCCCTGCGCCTGGGTCTTGGCGTCCAGCGGGTACATGAACACGCCGCCGCGGCTGATGATGCGGTGCACGTCGGCGACCATCGAGGCCACCCAGCGCATGTTGAAGTCCTTGCCGCGCGGGCCTTCCTTGCCCTTCAGGCATTCATCAACATAGCGCTGCACCGGCGCTTCCCAGTGGCGGGCGTTGCTGGCGTTGATCGAGAACTCCTTGGTGTCCTCCGGGATCCGCAGGTTGCTCTGGGTGAGCACGAAACTGCCCAGCTCGCGGTCCAGCGTGAAGGCATGCACGCCGGTACCGATGGTCAGCACCAGCATGGTCGAAGGGCCGTACACGGCGTAGCCGGCGGCGACCTGGGTGGCGCCCGCCTGCAGGTAGGCCTTGGAGTCGGCCGGGTCGATGCCCTCGGGCGCACGCAGCACCGAGAAGATGGTGCCCACCGAAATGTTGACGTCGATGTTGCTGGAGCCGTCGAGCGGATCGAACAGCAGCAGGTAGCCGCCCTTGGGGTATTCGCCGGGGATGATGCTGGGCTCGTCCATTTCCTCGCTGGCCATGCCGGCGAGGTGACCGCCCCAGGCATTGGCCTCCAGCAGGATGTCGTTGCTGAGCACATCGAGCTTCTTCTGCGCCTCGCCCTGGATGTTGCCGGTGCCGGCATCGCCCAGCACACCACCCAGCGCGCCCTTGCCCACCGCCAGCGAGATGCGCTTGCAGGCACGTGCCACCACCTCCAGCAGCAGGCGCAGGTCGGCGCTGCACTGGCCGTTCTTGCGCTGTTCTTCGATCAGGAACTGGGTGAGAAAGATGGGTTTCATGGACTCTGGAGCTGGCGGGGGACTATGTAGGGCTAGTTTAACGGCCTGGGGCGGCGCGCCGAGGACAGGCCGGCAGCGGCGGCAGGTGGTTCAGGCCGGCTTCTTGAGCAGGTCGCGAATCTCGGCGAGCAGCTTTTCCTCGGCGCTGGGCGCCGGCGGTGCCGGCGGCGGCGCGGCTTCTTCCTTCTTCTTCAGTTTGTTCATCAGCTTCACCAGCATGAAGATCGCCCAGGCGACGATGATGAAGTTGATGACCGTCTGAATGAACTTGCCGTAGCCGAACAGCACCGCCGGCACCTTGCCGTCGGCGCTGGCTTCACGCAGCACCAGCGCGGCCTTGGAGAAGTCGACGCCGCCGGTCAGGATGCCGACCACCGGCATGATCAGGTCGCCGACCAGGGAGGTGACGATGCCGCCGAAGGCGCCGCCGATGACCACGCCGACCGCGAGGTCGACGACATTGCCGCGCATGGCAAAAGTCTTGAATTCGTTGAAGACGCTCATCTGGAGGTTCTCGATGGCTGAGGGCGGAAACGGCGCAGGCCTTGGATTCTAACGGGGCAGCCAGGCGCTGGCTCTAAAGGCAACTGGGCAGACCGGCCTCCAGATTCGGGTAGCGCGGAGTCCAGCCGAGCGCGCGCAGGCGCTCCACCTTGAGCCGCTTCGATTCCTCCAGAAACGAGCGCAGCATCGGCGAGAAATGCGCCGGCGCCTCGGCGAGCGCGATGCGCGCCGGCTCCGGCAGGCCGAGCAGGCGGGCGCAGCGCAGCAGGTAGTCGCTCATGCTGGTCGGCGCGCCGTCGCCGACGTTATAGGCGGCGCCGGCCTCGCCGCGCTCCAGCGCCAGCAGGCAGGCGTCGGCGAGATCCTCGGCGTGGACGCGGTTGGTATAGGGCGCGTCGGCCTCGCGCAGCACCGGCTCGCCGCGCCGCAGCCGCTCCACCGGCAGCCGGCCGGGTCCGTAGATGCCGGGTACGCGCAGCACGACGGTCTTGGCGCCGGAGCGCGCCGACCAGGCACGCAGGGCCAGTTCGGCATCGAGGCGGCGGCGACCGCGGGCGGTGCCGGGCTTGAGCGGCTCGGCCTCGTCGATCCAGCGCCCCTGGCAGTCGCCGTAGACGGCGCTGGTGGAGATGTAGAGCAGGCCTAGGCGCGGCAAGGACAGATGTGGCAGCAGGCCACGCAGGCGGCTGTCGGTCTCACCTTCGGCCGGCGGCGGGGCGCACCAGTAGACGGCGTCGCAGGCCGGGAGGCTTTCCGGCGGCGCGTCGAGGTCGATCAGCCAGGGCTCGATGCCGCGCTGCGCGAGCACCGCCGCCGCCTCGGGCCGGCGCACCGCGCCGATCACCGTTACCTCGTGCAGGCGCAGGCGCTCGGCGATGCGCAGGCCGAGGTCGCCGCAGCCGACGATCAGCGCGCGGTCGCCCGAAGTCAGACTGGACACGCGCTACAAGCCGGGCAGGCCGGTGGCGATCTCCAGCCCGCGCCGGTAGTGCTGCTCGGCCTCGGCCTTGGCCTGGGTGAGTTCGCAGAGCTTGGCCAGCTCCAGATAGGCGGCCGGCGTCGGCGCCACCTGCACGACGGCCTCCAGATAGCTGCGCGCCTTGCCCCAGAGCCGGTTCTTGAGGCAGACCCGGCCGGCGGTTTCCAGCAGCGCCGGCTGCTCGCCGTGCAGTTGCAGCCAGCGTTCCAGCACCGCCAACTGGGCAACGGGGTCCTCGGTGTGCAGCGGGCCGTAGAGCCGCACCAGGGTTTCGTCCCAGGCGCTCTCCAGCCGCGCCTCGATGAAGGCACGCGCCTCGGCGTCGGCATTCAGCCGCGCCAGCCCCGCGGCATAGGCACGCGCCGGCTCGGCCAGGGCCTGGATTTCGGCCGGCGTGGCGCTCCACACCGCCTTCAGGGAGTCGAGCTGGGCGGCGGCGACGGCGGCGCGCAGCAGTGCTTCGGCGGCGCGCTCGGACAGCTCGCGCCAGCGCGCCAGGCCCATGGCCTTGGCGGCGCCGGGCTCGGCCAGCAGGGCGCGCAGCGAGGCCCATTCCGCCAGCTCGTCGTGGCTTTCGGCCAGCAGCTCCAGCGCATAGGGATGGGTAGGCTCCTTCTGGCGCAGTTGCAGGGCGGTGTCGCGCACCAGCGCGAATTCGCCACGCTCGCGTTGCAGCTCGGCCTGGGTGAGCAGGATGGCAAATTCCAACTGCGGCGCGCGCTCGCGCACCAGCGTCAGGTAGCGGTCACGGCGTTCGCCGGCGCCCACCCGCTGGGCGGCGCGGGCGGCGGCCAGGTAGTTGAGATGGCCGGCGTGATGGTCGGCGGCGCGGCGCACCAGCTCCACCTCGGCGCGCTTCCAGTGACCCTCGAACAAGCGCAGCAGGCCGCGCTCGAAGCTCTCGCGGGCGCCGTCGGCGCGGCGCTGCTCTAGCGAGTCGCGCCAGCGGCGTGGCAGCGAGACGCTGAAGCCGATCAGCTTCAAGCCGTAGTAGATGGCGAGGAAGAACGCGGCGACCGCGACCACCAGGCCGAGCAGGGAGGTTTCCACCACCCAGGGGCCGTAGCTGAGCAGCACATAGCCGGTCTCGGCCCCCAGTTGCAGCGCGGCGACGCCGCCCGCCACCAGGGCCAGTACCAGAATCAGATAGAAGACGATCATGGCCGGCCCGCCTTAAGGCGCGCTGCGCAGGACCGCACGCAGCCGCTCCAGGCTCTTGCTCGGCTCGGGCAGCCGCGGCGCCAGCTCCAGTCCGCGCAGACGCTCCAGCTCGGAGTCCACCGCCAACACCAGCGGGTCGTCCGGCTTGTAGTAGTCGGCCAGCCAGGCGCGGGCGCCTTCGACCAGATCGCGGAAGCTGCCCGGCTCGCCGCGCAGCAACGCCAGCCGCGCGCCTTCCAGCTTCATCAACAGCAACTGCTGCACCAGGGCTTCCTGCGCGGGCGGCAGCAGGCGGTCCACCGGCCGGGTCTCGCGCTGGATGCGGAACACCGAGGACAGCGCCGACTTCATGCCGGCCCAGACCCGTTCCGGCCACTCGGCGTCGGCGGGCAGGTGGGCTTGGTCCTCGCGGCTGTCGGCGCGCGGCTCGAAGTGATCCGGCGCGCGAGCACGCAGCGGCAGCTGCGGGGCGCGGTCGATCAGGCTGGCGAGGCTGAGCGCGGCACCGGCGAGGTCCACCCGGGGCGCGGCCAGCAGCGCCAGACGCTCCTGGGCCAGGGCTTCGCGCACGCCGGTCAGGCGCGGGTCGCTGAGCCCGGCCAGGCGGGCATCGGCCAGTTCCAGCGCCTGGATCGCGCCGGCCGCGTCGCGCGCCAGGCGGATGCGGTCATTGGCCAGCAGCAGCAGTTCCTCGACGGCCGCCAGCTGGAAGCGCGCGCGGCCGCCGCGCAGGGTCTCGTCGATGCGCGCCAGCGCCAACTGGCTGGCCTCCTGCTGATTCTGCAGCGCGGCGATCTGCTGGCCGTTGCGGCGGACGCTGCTGTCGGCATCGTCCTGGCGGCGCGCCAGGCTGTCGGTCTGCGCCTCCAGCTCGCGCATCTGGTAGCTGAGCCGGCGGATCAGGGCATCCTCGGCCTCCAGGGTTTCGGTGGTGCTGCGCAACTGCGTCCAGAGCTTCCAGCCGCCGGCGCCGAGCCCGGCCAGCAGGGCCAGGACGAACAGGCCGAGAAAGAGGCGGCGGCCGCGCCCGGTACGAGGCGGCGAAGCGGGCGACGGAGTGGAGGCGAGTTCGGTCATAGGGTCGATTCTTGGCGCCAGCGCAGCAGACACGCGAGATAGGCAGCGTCGGAAACCGCGTCGGGCACCAGCAGCGCCGCCTGGAAGCCGAGACGGCGGGCGAGTTCTACCACACGCGCCGAGGGCACAACCAGCGGCAAGGCGAGCAGGCGCGTGCGCTCGGCCTCGGGCGTCAGCGCCAGCAACTGCTCCAGGGTCTCGCCGCTGGTGAGCAGGGCGATGTCCACCTCCGCCAGCGCGGTGGCGACCGCTTCCGGCGCATGGCGCACCGGCTCCCGCCGATAGCAGCGGGCGACGCGCACCCGCGCGCCGCGCTCGGCAAGGGTCTTGGCCAGCAGGTCGCGTCCGCCTTCGCCGGTGACGATCAGTAGCTCCTGCCCCTCGACCGCTTGCAGTCGCGGCCAGGCCAGCAGGGTTTCGCTGTCGGCGCCTTCCGGCGCCAGCGCGGTGTAGCCGAGCCGGGCCAGCGCCGCGGCGGTGCCGGCGCCGATGGCGATCAGGGTCTGCGGCCAGTGCTCGGGCCCCAGCCGGGCGGCGGCCTGCACGGCATTGGCGCTGGTGAACAGCCAGAACGCCGCGCCGCGCGACTCGCGCAGCAGGCGCGCCGCCGCTTCCGGATCGGCCGGCGGGGCGATGCGCAACAGGGGCAGCAGCCGGGGTTCGGCGCCGGCCGCCAGCAGGCGTTCCCGCATACCCGCCGCCTGCGCCGCGGGCCGGGTCACCAGCACCCGGACGCCGGCCAGCGGACCGGCGGCGTTCATCCGCCCAGGTCCTGCAGGATTTCCCGCGCGCCGGCCGCCAGCAGGCGGTCGGCGAGGCTCTCGCCCATGGCGCTGGCCTCGGCCGGGGCGCCGATGATCTCTTCGCGCAGCAGGCGGCTGCCGTCCGGCGTGCCGACCAGACCGACCAGGCGCAGGCGACCATCGGCGAGGCGGGTGGCGTGGCCGGCGATCGGCGCCTGGCAGGCGCCGCCCAAGCGGGCGTTGAAGCTGCGCTCGGCGGCCAGGCGCAGCGCCGAGGCGGCATCGTGCAGCGGCGCCAGCAGCGCGCGCGTACGGGCGTCGTCGGCGCGGCATTCGATGCCGACGATGCCCTGACCGATGGCGGGTACGAACTGCTCCGGGTCCAGACGCTCGCGGATGCGCGCCTCCAGGCCCAGGCGCATCAGGCCGGCGCAGGCGAGCAGGATGGCGTCGTGGCGGCCCTCGTCGAGCTTGCGCAGGCGGGTGCCGACATTGCCGCGCAGCACCTCGATCTGCAGGTCCGGCCTGAGCCGCCGCGCCTGCACCTGCCGGCGCAGGCTGGCGGTGCCCAGGCGGGCGCCCGGCGGCAGGCTGGCGAGGCTGGCGTGGTGGTTGGAGACGAAGGCATCGCGCGGGTCCTCGCCTTCCAGATAGGCGACCACCGCCAGGCCAGCCGGCTGCTGGGCCGGCACGTCCTTCATCGAATGCACCGCGAGGTCGGCGCGGCCTTCCAGCAGAGCCGCCTCCAGCTCCTTCACGAACAGTCCCTTGCCGCCGGACTGCGAGAGCGGGCCGGAGAGCAGCTGATCGCCGGTGGTGGTCATCGGCACCAGGCTCACCTCCAGGCCGGGGTGCGCGGCACGCAGACGGGCCTGGACGTGTTCGGCCTGCCAGAGGGCCAGGGGGGATTCGCGGGTGGCGATGCGCAGTGGGCTCATGCGCATAGTTTAAGTAGGACTCGGGCTGGCGCGTGGACGCGCCGTCCTGTGCCAGGCGCCGCTGGGCCGTTTGAGCAAACCAGGAACCAGCCGGCGAGCGGAAAGCTCAGGCGGTCGGCACCCGGCTCCGCAGCCGCGCCAGAAAGCCCATCACCCGGCCGGCCACGCTCGCCTCCTCCGGCGCCTTCACCGGCTGCACCACATGCCGCTGCGCCAGCTTGGGCGCGGCCTTCAGCGCGCGATGGTGCTTGAGCGCCGAGGCCAGGTTCATCGCCAGCGGCCCCTTGCGGATCGGCTTGGGCAGCAGGCGGAACACCTGGCCCTCGTTGATGAGACCCACCAGGGTGCCGATGTCCTGGAACGGCGTCAGCACGATGCTCACCACCTCCGGGTGCTGGGCCTTGAGCGCCTTGAGCACGCCGGTGAGCCGTTCGCCGCCGACTTCCAGCTCCGACACCACGACGCCCACCGGTTCGCGCTCCAACAGGGCGAAGGCCTCGTCGAGGCTGCGCGCCCAGAGCACCGGCTGGCTGGGGCCGACCAGTTCCTGCACCACGCGCGGCACCTCGGCGTCGTCGTCGAGCACCAGGATGCGCTCGCTGGCCATCGGCACCACGAAGCTGCCGGTGCCGGTGAACAGCTGCTGGCTGCTGGGTGCGGACTGCGGCGGGGCCTCCAGCACCGGCGCCGGCGGCGCATCGAAGGAGGCGCGCGCGATCTGCGCGGCCTGGGCGACCGTCGAGCGGATCTCGTTGGCGTCCCAGGGCTTGTTGAGAAAGCGGAATATCTCGCCCTCGTTCACCGAATCGACCACCGCGTCCAGCTCGGAATAGCCGGTGAGCAGCAGGCGCATGGTGTGCGGGCTTTTCTCCTTAACCTGCCGCAGCAGGTCGGCGCCGCGCATGATCGGCATCTTCTGGTCGGAGACGATCACGTGCACGCGCTCGTTCTCGACGATGCGCAGCGCTTCGTGGGCGTCGGTGGTGGCACGCACCTCGTATTGCAGGCGAAACAGCATCGCCAGCGAGCGCAGGATGCGTTCCTCGTCATCGACCAGCAACACCGTGGGCCGGAAATGCGGCAGGCCGATCACCGCCCGCCCGGCTCCGGCGCTGTTGAACTCTGCGTCGTTCATGCTGCCTCCTCGACCACGCGGGTGGTGCTGCCACGCACCGCGGCCTTGGCCGGCAGCGCCAGGGTGAAGCAGGTGCCGTGCCCGACTTCGGAGCGCACGCTCAGGCCGCCGCCGTGCGCCTGGGCGATCTGGAAACTGATCGACAAGCCCAGGCCGGTGCCCTCGCCAACCGGCTTGGTGGTGAAGAAGGGATCGAACACCCTGGGCAGATGCTCCGGCGCAATGCCCTTGCCGTTGTCGGCGACGCTCAGGTAGAGCTGCCCGGCCTCGCTCCAGCTGGTGATGACGATACGGCCCTGCTCGTGGCTGATCGCCTGCGCGGCGTTGGTGACGAGGTTGAGCAGCACCTGGTTGATCTGGGAGGCGGCGCCGCGCAGCAGCGGCAAACCCGGCGCCAGCTGCTTGACCACCTGCACGCGGCCCTTGAGGACGCTGTTGGCGATCACCAGGGTCTGCTCGACGCAGTCGTTGAGCGCGACATCGGCGCTGTGCGCGGAGTCCAGGCGCGAGAAGTTGCGCAGGTTGATGACCAGATCGCGGATCTGATCGACGCCGAACAGGGTGTCGCCGAACAGCGCCTCGGCGTCGGCCAAGAGGCCGCTGCCGCGCAACTGCTGGTCGAGCAGGCCAACCTGGTCGAGCTTGGCGGCCAGCGCCTGCTCGTCCACCGTCGGGTCGGCGAGCATCTGGCTCAGGGCCTCGTGCTCGGCCAGCGCCTCGTTGAGCTGCAGGAACACGCCCTGCAGCATCTCGACGTTGTTGCGCACATAGCCCAGCGGCGTGTTGATCTCGTGCGCCACGCCCGCGACCATCTGGCCCAGCGAGGCCATCTTCTCGCTCTGAACCAGGGCGGCCTGCGAGGATTGCAGGCGCCGGTAGGCCTCGGCGGTGGCGGCGGCTTCCTGCGCCAGCCGCAGCTGCATCGCCGAGAGCAGGTCCATGACCACGCCCATGCCGATGTAGCGGCCCTCGTGGGTGATCAGGAAGTCCTCGGTGATCGGCGCCGAGAGCTGCGCCGACACCGCCTGCGCGGCCTCGTCGAGCGCGGTGTCGTATTCCACCACCAGCGGCTCGGTGTTCATGAACCGCGCCACCGGCTTGCGGCCGTGGATCTCGCGACCAAAGCGGGTCAGGAAGATCTCGTTGAAGCGATGCCGGCTGATGGTGCCCACCGGTCGACCCTCGTCGACCACCGGCAGGCACAGCAGTTGCGCGTAGCCGGGTTCGAGGATGCGGTCGGCGGCATCGCTGACGGTGGTGCTGGAGCTGATCGGTTCGACGGTGCGGCGCAGGCTGAGTATCTGCGCCGACGTGGTGGACGTGGCGTCCATGGAAAGTCCCCGGATTTTTCAGCGCCTGAGCCTATGCGCCGAACGTGACAGCGCAGTTTCCGATTGATGACGCGCCGCTCGCGCGCGCGCCGCCCGAGGCGGTTTTCAGGCCCTAGCCGCCGAACAGGCGGGCGTGCAGCAGGCCCAGGTATTCCTTGAACAGCATGCGGCTGACGTTGAGCGCGTCGGTATTGGGCAGCCAGGCCATGCCGGGGAAACGACCTTCGGAGATTTCCACCGGATCGCAGGCGGCGGGGATGAACTCGATGTCCAGGCCCTCGCGTTGCGCGGCGGCGCGGAAGTTCACCAGCGCCCGCGGCAAGTGCCAGGCGGAAGTCAGCAACAGCACCCGCCTGGCGCCCCGCTCGCGCAGCAGCGGCAGGCTGTAGAGCGCGTTCTCGCGGGTGGTGCGGCTGTGCGTCTCCACCACCAGGGCCTGCGCCGGCACGCCCCATTCCTGCAACAGCCGCGCGCCGTCCTCGGCCTCCACCGGCCGCTCGCCCGACAGCGAGCCGCCGGAATACAGGATGTAGGGCGCCTTGCCGGCGGCATACAGCTGGCGGGCAAACACCAGGCGGTCAGCCGCCAGGCTCAGATTGGCCTGCGGCAACCAGTTGGGCACGCTGGGCCCCAGGGCGCCGCCGAGCAGGACGATGGCATCGGCGGCCGGCAGCTGTTCCGCCGCCAGCAGCGGCTGGCGGTGCTCCAGGGTCGCGGCCAGATGGTTTGCCGCCCAGGGCGTGCTCCACAGCCACAGCCAGACCAGCGCGAGCCCCACGATCCAGCGCCGCGCCAGCAGCAGGCCCAGCAGGATCAGCAGGCAGGCGAAGCCCAGCGGGGTGGCGAAGGCGGTACACCACTTGAGGATCAGTACACCGTCCACCGGCGACTCTCAGCGCGCGCGCCAGAGGCCCAGCAGCGCCAGGCCGCCGAGCAGCCAGCTGCCCCAGGGCAGGCCCCAGAGGTGCTGCGAGGAGGGCGTGGCGCCGTAGAGCAGCACCGCGGCGATCAAGGCGCCCACCGCCCACAGCAGGGCGCGGGTCTGGCGCTGGCTGGCCAGCAGCTCACGGCGCAAGGCCGCGAACTCGCGGTTGGAAACACCGCCGCCCAGCGACTCGCCGCGCTCCAGCCGTTTGAGCGCGTTCTCGGCAAGCAGCGGCAGGGTCTCGGCCAGCGCCGGCGCCTGGCTCTTCAGGCGATTGAAGGCGGTGGAGGGCGCCAGGCGCTTACGCATCCAGTCCTCCATGATCGGCTTGGCGGTCTTCCAGAGATCGAGGTCGGGATAGAGCTGGCGACCCAGGCCCTCGACCTGCAGCAGCGTCTTCTGCAGCAGTACCAGCTGCGGCTGCACCTGGTACTTGAAGCGGCGCGCGATCTGGAACAGGCGCAGCAGGAAGTAGCCGAAGGAGATGTCCTTGATCGGCTTGCCGAAGATCGGCTCGCAGACGGTGCGGATCGCCGACTCGAAGTCCTCGACGCGGGTGCCCTCGGGGATCCAGCCGCTCTCGACGTGCAGTTCGGCGATGCGCTTGTAGTCGCGGTTGAAGAAGGCCAGGAAGTTCTCGGCGAGGTAGCGCTGGTCCTGGCCGGTGAGCTGGCCGACGATGCCGAAATCCAGCGCCAGATAGCTCGGCCGGCGCGGGTTGCTGATGTCCACGAAGATGTTGCCGGGATGCATATCGGCGTGGAAGAAATTGTCGCGGAACACCTGCTTGAAGAAGATCTCCACACCGCGTTCGGCGAGCACCGAAAAGTCCACGCCCTGGGTGCGGAAATGCTCCAGCTCGCGCACCGAATGGCCGTAGAGGCGCTCCAGCGTCAGCACCTTGGTGCGGGTGTAGTCCCAGAACACCAGCGGGTGGTAGATCAGCTCCGAGCCCAGCCAGTTGCGGCGCAGCTGCGCCGCATTGGCGCCCTCGCGCATCAGGTCCAGCTCGTCGTAGACGGTCTTCTCGTACTCGCCGACGATCGCCACCGGGCAGAGCCGATGGCCCTCCGGATGCAGTCGCTCGACCAGGCCGGCCAGCGCGCGCAGCAGCGCCATGTCCTTGGCGATGGTGGCTTCGATGCCGGGCCGGATCACCTTCACGCACACCTCGATCCCCTCGGCGGGGATCGAGGTCGCTGACGCGGATTGCTGTTGCACGCCGGGGCGAGACCCGGCGTGGCCGTTCTGAACGGGGTGCAGCGCAATGCGGGCGGTATGCACCTGCGCCACCGAGGCCGAGGCCAGCGGCTCGTCGTCGAAGCGCTCGAACAGCTCGGCGATCGGCTTGCCCAGCTCGGCCTCGATCAGCCGGCGCGCCTCGGCGCTGGCAAAGGGCGGCACCTGGTCCTGCAGCTTGGCGAGTTCCATCGCCACGTCGGGCGGCAGCACGTCGGGCCGGGTCGAGAGCGCCTGGCCAAACTTGATGAACACCGTGCCCAGTTCCTGCAAGGCCAGGCGCAGGCGCTCGCCGCGCGGGCGCGGGTCGTTGGCGGGTCTACCGTTCCAGAATTCCTGCAGGCGGTAGCGGCGGATCACCGCGTAGATGCGCCAGAGGCGGGCGCTGGCGACGATCATGCCTTCTGCTCCGGCAGCACCGGGCTTTCCAGCCGGCGCAGACGCGCTTCCAGGCGCTCGACATCGTCACGCAGGGTATCGACAGCCTCCATCCATTCCTCGACATCGATCTTGCGCGCGAGGTCGCGGCTTTCCTCGCGCAGGTATTCGGCGGTGTCCAGGCTCAGGGTGGCGGCGCTGCGCCGGCCCCAGCCGAGGAACTCCTTGAGGCCGCCGACCAGACGCTGCGCGGCGCCGTCGCCGACGTAGCGGGCGACCACTTCGGCGGGGTCGAAGCCGACCCGCGCCAGCAGGCGGTTGAAGCGGTGCAAGAGCTCGGCGTCGCCTTCCACCACCACGCCGGGCGGCAGCGTGGTTTCGCCACGCGCCGCCTGCGCCGCCAGGCGACCGAGGCTGATTGCGCCGCCTTTCAGATGCACGTCGGCGGCGCGCGGAAATTCCGGACTCACCCGCACGCCCTCGGGGCTGCATTCCACGTACAGGGTCCAGTCCAGACCATCGACGGTGAGCGCCAGCAGGCGACGGTCCAGCCGCGCGAAATCCGCGAGCACTTCCGGCTCCAGCCGGAGCGTGCGATTGAGCGCGACCTCGACGGTCGCGCAGACCAGAGCAGGGGCGGTCACAAGGAACTAATCCAACTTGAAGCCGCGATGCACCGCGACGATGCCGCCGCTGAGGTTGTAGACCTGTACCCGCGACAGACCGGCGTTTTCCATCATGCCCTTGAGCGTGGCCTGGTCCGGGTGCATGCGGATCGACTCGGCGAGGTAGCGGTAGCTGTCGGCGTCGTTGGCGACCAGCTTGCCCATCAGCGGCAGCAGCTTGAAGGAATACTGGTCGTAGACCTTGGCCAGCGGCTCCAGCAGCGGCTTGGAGAATTCCAGCACCATCAGTCGCCCGCCCGGCTTCAGGCAGCGGGTCATGGAGCGCAGCGCGGCATCCTTGTCGGTGACGTTGCGCAGGCCAAAGCCAATGGTGATGAGGTCGAAGCTATCGTCGGCGAAGGGCAGCTTCTCGGCATTGGCCTGCACCGCCGGCACCGTCACCAGGCCGGCGTCGGCGAGCCGGTTGCGGCCTTCGCCGAGCATGGCGGCGTTGATGTCGGAGAGGATGGCCAGGCCCTTGGGGCCGACCGCCTTGGCGAACTCGCGGGTGAGATCGCCGGTGCCGCCGGCGACATCGAGCACCTTCTCGCCGGCGCGCACGCCGGCGAGGTCAACGACGAAGCGCTTCCACAGCCGGTGCACGCCGAACGACATCAGGTCGTTCATCAGGTCGTACTTGCTGGCCACCGAGCTGAACACGCTGGCGACGCGCCGCTGCTTTTCCTGCACCGGCACCTGGGAGAACCCGAAGTGCGTGGTCGTCCCGCTCTGGGGCTCGGTCTTGGGGTCTTCGGGACGGCTCACGGCGGGCGGCAATCGGGCGTAGGGGGCGCGGCTATTCTACGGGCGGTGGCGGCGAGCCGCTGCGCACGCGGGCGATGGCGGCATGCCAGCCGGCCATCAGGCGGTCGGCCTGTTCGCCGGGCAGGCTGGGCTCGAAGCGGCGCTCCTGCTCCCAGAGCGCGGCGATCTCCTCCAGCGAGCCATAGACGCCGGCGCCCAGGCCGGCCAGGAAGGCCGCGCCCAGCGCCGTGGTCTCGGTCACCCGCGGCCGCAGCACCGGAACCTGCAGGGCATCGGCGAGAAACTGCGTCAGCCAATCGTTGACCACCATGCCGCCATCGACGCGCAGCTCGTTGGGACGCACGCCGTCGGCGGCCATGGCGTCGAGCAGGTCGCGGGTCTGGTAGGCCACCGATTCCAGCGCGGCGCGGACGATGTGGGCCAGGCCGGTGTCGCGGGTCAGGCCGAAGATCGCGCCGCGTGCCTGCGGGTCCCACCAGGGCGCGCCCAGGCCGGTGAAGGCCGGCACCAGGTAGACGCCCTGCGCGTCGGGCAGCGAGCGCGCCAGCGCCTCGGTCTCGCCGGCCGACTGGATCAGGTGCACGGCGTCGCGCAGCCACTGCACGGCGGCGCCGGCGACGAAGATGCTGCCTTCCAGCGCATAGGTCGGCCGGCCATTGAGCCGGTAGGCGACTGTGGACAGCAGGCGGTGCCGCGAGCGCAGGCACTGGCTGCCGGTGTTGAGCACCAGGAAACAGCCGGTGCCGTAGGTGGACTTGGTCATGCCCGGCGCAAAGCAGGCCTGGCCGACGGTGGCCGCCTGCTGATCGCCGGCGATGCCGCGCACCGGCACCGGCGCGCCCAGCAGCGCGGGCTCGGTGATGCCGTAGTCGTCGGCGCTGTCGCGCACCTCCGGCAGCAGCGCGCGCGGCACCCGGAAGAAGGCCAGCAGCTCCTCGTCCCACTGCTGCGTGTGGATGTTGAACAGCGCGGTGCGGCTGGCGTTGCTGGCGTCGGTGGCGTGCACACGCCCACCGGTCAGCTTCCACAGCAGCCAGCTATCGACGGTGCCGAAGGCCAGCTCACCAGCCTCGGCGCGCGGCCGCGCGCCGGGCACCTGGTCGAGCAGCCAGGCGATCTTGGTGGCGGAGAAATAGGGGTCGAGCAAGAGGCCGGTCTTGTCGGCCAGCCAGTCGCTGCGCCCGGCGTGGGCGGCGCAGAACTCGGCGGTGCGGCGGTCCTGCCAGACGATGGCGGGCGCGATCGGCACACCGCTGGCGCGGTCCCAGATCACCGTGGTCTCGCGCTGGTTGGTGATGCCCAGCGCCGCCAGCTGGCGCGCCTCGATGCCGGCCTGCTGCAAGGCGCCGCGCGCACAGGCCAGGCTGTCTTCCCAGATGCGCAGGGCGTCGTGCTCGACCCAGCCGCTGGCCGGGTAGGACTGCGGCAGCTCCTGCTGCGCGCTACCGCGGTTGCGGCCGGCGCGGTCGAAGACGATGGCACGAGTCGAAGTGGTGCCCTGGTCGATGGCGAGCAGGAAGCTCATCGGTACTCCTCGCAGATGGTTATGTCGCCGCACCCGGTCCGGCCAGGCCGGCCTTTGGGCAGGATTTTTGCAGACTTGTCGGCGGATTCCGGCGAAGATTCTGCTCCAAGCGGTTCAGCATCCCATAACAAGACTTCCCAAGGCTCGCTCATGCCCACCAGTGCCCAGCACCACCTCCTGCCCGACGGCCAGCGCGCCTGGGTGCACTCCTGGGAGTGCGCGCATCGGCCCAAGGGCGTGGTGCAGATCGTTCACGGCATGGCGGAACACGGCGCCCGTTACGCCAGGCTGGCCGCGCAACTCAATGCGCAGGGCTTCGCCGTCTACGCTCAGGATCTGCCTGGCCACGGTCGCACCGCGCCCGACACCTCCTCGCTGGGCCACTTCGGCGCCGGCTCGGAATGGAGCACCGCCTTGGCGGCCGTCAACGGCGTGCGTGCCCTGATCGAGCGCGAGCAGCATGGGGTGCCGCTGTTCCTGCTCGGCCACAGCATGGGCAGCTTTCTGGTCCAGCACTATCTGGTTGAACACGGCGAGGGCCTGGCCGGCGCCATCCTTTCCGCCACCAGCGCCAGCATGGGGCCGCTGCGCGCGCTCGGCGAGCGGCTGATGCGCGCGGAAGCACTGCTGCTGGGTGCCGGTCACCGCAGCGCGCTCGCCGAGCTGCTGACCTTCAAGGACTTCAACCGCAAGTTCCGGCCCAACCGCACCGGCTCCGACTGGCTGTCGCGCGACGCCGCCGAGGTGGATGCCTATGTCGCCGACCCCTACTGCGGCTTCCGCTGCAGCGCCTCGCTGTGGGCCGAGCTGCTGCATGCCGGCAAGCCGCTGACCCAACCGGAACGCCTGATCCGCATCCCCAACTCGTTACCGGTGCTGCTGCTGGCCGGCGGCGAGGACCCGGTCTGTCAGAACGGCCTGGGCAGCCACCAGCTCGCCAGCGCCTACCGCATGGCCGGGCTGGAGTTCATCGAGATCAAGGTCTACCCCGGCGCCCGTCATGAGCTGTTCAACGAGACCTGCCGGGACGAGGTCAGTCAGGACCTGCTCGAATGGCTGCTAGGCCGCGTCGCGCTGACCGTGGTCGGCATCGACGACAGCGCCCCCGCGCCTGCCGGTAACGCTGAGGCCTGAAGGAACTCCCGAGGCGGCGGCGACTCAGGCCGCCGGCACCTTCAGCTTCATTCCGGCGCGGATGCGGCTGGCATCCTTGAGGTCGTTGAGCTCCAGCAGGTGGCGCACCGTGGTGTCGTAGCGCTCCGCGATCACCGACAGGCTCTGGCCGCTTTTCACCTTATGCACCTTGGTGGCCAACTTGGCCTTCTTGCTGCCGGTGGAGCCCATGGCGATCTCGTGGCGCTTGGTCACTACCGGCTTGGACTCCGTCTTGGCGACCAAGGTGGAGGTCGCGAAGTCGCGGTCATTGGGCACCTTGAGGGTCTGGCCCGCGCGGATTCGCCCCTTCTTCAGGCCGTTGACCGCAATCAGGGTCTGCTGCGAAACCCCGTAGCGCTTGGCGATGCCGCCCAGGGTGTCGCCCTTGCCGACCTTGTAGGCGAGATAGATTTCGCGCTGCTGACCGTAGGTCTCGTTGCTGGCCAACTGCTGGTAGCCGGCACGGAAGGCCGAGGCACGACCGACCGGCACGCGGATGCGATCACCAGCCGGGACATAGAGCTTGCCGTTGACCACCTCGGCCCGGTAACCGGGGTTCAGGCGCGCGAACGCGGCATCGTCGCCGCCGGCCAGACGCACCAGGGTGCGATAGGGCGTGTAGCGCTCGACGGTGACTGTCTCGAAGCTCAGCGGCACGCGCCGCTGGATGTCGCCGAAATGCTCGCGCCAATCGCGCTCGACATCGGCGGCGGCCAGGAACTCCGAATAGAAATTGCGCGAGGCGAAGCCAAAGCGCTTGTTGTTGTAGTTGGCCAGCAGGTCGTCCAGCGAGTTGCCGCCGGTTTCCTTCAGCGCCCGAGCGAGACCACCGCGACCGTAGTTGTAGGCGGTGACCGCCAGCGGCCAGTCCTGCAGCACGCGGTAGTCATCGCGCAGATGCTCGGCGGCGGCCTGGGTGGAGGTCCAGGGATCGCGGCGGTCGTCGGAGACATGGTTGAAGCGCATGTACATGCGCGCCGAGTCGGGCATGAACTGCCAGAGGCCGGCCGCCGCCACCTTGGAATAGGCCTCGACGTTGAAGCTCGACTCCACGAACGGCAGCCGGGTGAGCATCCGCGGCAGGCCCTCGTTGGCGAAGGTGCGCTCCATCTCCGGCAGGTACTGGCCGGAAATCGCCATCGCCTCGCCGGTGCGCTCGCGCAGGCCGCGCTGGCTGCGGACGTTGTCGGCGGCCTCGCGCAGGCCGCCGCGGTCGCCGGCGAACAGGGCGGCGAGCTTGCGCGCCTCGTCGTCCAGCACTTCCGGGGTGTCGCGCTGGGCGACAGCCCGGCGCAGCGCCGCCTCGACGCGCTTCTTGGCGCGCACTTCCTCGGCGGACTTCAGGTTGGAGAGCTGCACGCGGCCGAGCGTCTTCGCCTCGTCGCGGAAATCCAGCACCGCGTAGACCCGCTCGGGCTTGCGCAGGTCGTGGATCACGCTCTGGTTCTCGGAGTATTCAGCGAACACCTTGCGCCAGAAGGCGATGTTGCCCTTCAGCGCCGCCGGGCGCGGGAACAGCTCGCGCTCGTGCGCCAGAGGGTCCACCGGCTCCGCCTTGGCCTTGAGCGCGACCGGCGCCGTGCCGGGCAGCGGCGCTGCCGGAGCCGCGCTGGCCGGCATCGGCGCACTGGCAGGGATGGCGGTTGGCGCCGGGGCCTCGTAGATCACCGGCGCCGGGGCCGGCGCCGTCACATCCGCCAGGGCAGCGGAGCTGCCAACTACCAGAAAAGCGAGAGTCAGCTTGCGGTTCAGCGGCATCGGATGAGGCGTTCCTGCGTGGAGTAGCGAAATCACCGTGGATGCTAGCCCCAAGCCTGGGGCCTGTCACTTTATACAGACAATATTCATGCCGCGATCGCGGCGCGCCCCAGCCGCTAAGCTCCCGACTCTCACCTCGTCGCCCTCACCGACCATGACCGCCGACCAACTCTGCCTGCTCGCCGCCGGCCTGTTCTTTCTCACCGGTCTGCTTACCGGCCTGTGGAAATACCTCTGCATCGTCCGCTCGCCGGAGGCGGTGGCCCCGGTCTATGTCGACATCGCCCATCGCAGCAGCCTGATGTACTCCTTCAGCGCCCTGCTGCTGCGCGAGTTCGTCCCCTATTCGCCGCTGACGCCCGCCGGCACGCTGTGGGCGGTGGCGGCACCGCTACTGTTCTTCGCGCTGGCGATCTCCACCTATGTGCTGCATGGCCTCTTGCGCGATACCGACAACCAGCTGCGCGCGCCGCATCGCCTGGGCCAGACCACCCTGCCCGCCCTCGCCATCCACGGCTTCATGTGGCTCTTGGTGGTCGCTGAGATCGGCGGCTTCGCGGTGCTGCTGTATGGCTTTCTGCTCAGCCTGCGCTGAATGGGTAGCGCAGTTGCGCCAGATAAGCCTGCGGAAAGTCGGGCTCGCCGACCACCCCCAGCTCGGCGCTCCGGCGCGGTGGCGGCACCGACGGCTGGTAGTGACTGCCGAGCAGGCGGTCCCAGAGCGTGGTGAACAGCCCAAAGTTGACGTCGCCCCGCTCGCCGAGCGCATGGTGGTAGCGATGTACCTCGGCGGTGGCGAACCAGGCCTTGAGCGGGCCGATGCGGTAGTCGGCATTGGCGTGCTGCAGCAGCAGCTGGATCGCCACGCAGAAGCCCAGCCCGGCCGCCAGCGGCACCGGTATGCCGAGCAGCCACAGCGGCAGGATGCCAGCACCGGTCTCGATCAGTTGATGCACCGGATGCTTCATCCAGCCGTTGAACCCATACAGACGGCGCAGGCCGTGATGCACGGCGTGGAAGCGCCACAACGGCGCCCAGCGATGGCTGGCGTAATGCGCCAGGCTGATGCCGGCATCCAGCACCAGCAGGCTGAACAGGAACTGCAGCAGCCAGGGCCAGCCCGCCGGCCAGTAGCCGGACAGCGGCGCATAGCCACTCAACCAGGGCAGCGCCCAGACCCCGGCATAGCTCAGCCCGGTGTTGACCAGGCCGTGCAGCAGGTCCTTGCCGCTGTCGCCGTGATCGCGGTTCCAGTCCGGCTGCCAGGGGATGCGGCGCTCGATCCACAGCAGGTTCAGCACCGCCAGCAGCAGCAGGGCGTAACGCCAGGCCTCAGGAGCGCCACGGACGATCAGCCACAGGGCGAGGCCGTTGTAGCCGAGGAAGAACAACGGAAAGCAGCCGTAACGCAACGCCCCTGCGAGTACCGACGACATGATTCAGCCCGGTTTGGAACCTCGCAGCAGCCTAGGTGGCGCGCGGCGCCGGTGCTTGTAACAATCGGCTACCGGCGGCATGGCTGAGCAGCTGCTGGTGCTGGCGGCCGATCGCCTGCTCTACCGCGGTCCGCCGGTGGAAGGCGGCCGCCACCGCCACCACGCCCTGCAACTGGCACTGAGCCTGGGCGAGCCGCTGCGCCTGGACACCGCCGACGG
Source organism: Nevskiaceae bacterium (assembly GCA_004297005.1). Lineage (GTDB taxonomy): Bacteria > Pseudomonadota > Gammaproteobacteria > Nevskiales > Nevskiaceae > Stagnimonas. The sequence continues at coordinate 7,563 of SCVA01000014.1, read as the reverse complement.
CGAACCGGCGCTGCGCGCCCAGGGCCTGATCATCGATGCCGACCAGCCCCACCGCCTGCTGGGCGGCGCGCCCCGCCTGGCGCTGTTGTTCCTGGAGCCGGAGAGTCGCGTCGCCGGCCAGTTGCGCGCGGCGCGCGGACTCGCGGATCGACCGGTGCAACCACACCGGCCGGGCGCGGCGCTGCGCCGGCGGCTGGAGCAGTACGGCGCCGACGACGACTTCACGGCCCTTTGCGAGCACTGGCTAGAGGAGCTGGGCCTGCCGGCCGCGGCGCTGGCGCCGAGTCCCGCGAACGACCCCAGGGTAGCCGCGGTGATTGAGCGACTGCGTGCCCGGCCACAGCTGCGCCACACGGCCGCCGCCCTGGGGCGCGAGGTGGGACTCTCACCCGACCGCCTGATGCACCTGTTCCGCGCCGCCACCGGCCTGCCCCTGCGCCGCTACGCGCTCTGGCTGCGCTTGAAGCTGGCGCTGTCCACCGCGCTGACCGGCGCCAGCCTCACCGAGGCCGCGCACGCGGCCGGCTTCAGCGACTCGGCCCACCTCTCGCACAGCTTCCGCGCCCACTTCGGACTGCCGCCACGCTTCCTGTTTGCGCCCGGCAACCGGCTGGTGGTGCGCTTCCGGTAAGCTCTTCGCATCACCGTCGAACGAACCCGTCATGAGCCTGCGCACGCCCTACCCCGCCATCGCGCCCTACCGCACCCAACGCCTGAAGGTCTCGGAGCTGCACGAGCTCTACGTCGAGGAGAGCGGCAACCCCCACGGCAAGCCCATCGTCTTCGTGCACGGCGGGCCGGGCGGTGGCACCGAGGGCTGGCAGCGGCAGTTCTTCGACCCCCAGAAGTACCGCATCGTGCTGTTCGACCAGCGCGGCTGTGGCAAGAGCACGCCCTTCGCGGAACTGCGCGAGAACACCACCTGGGATCTGGTCGCCGACATGGAGCGCATCCGGGTGCTGCTCGGCATCGACCGCTGGGTGGTGTTCGGCGGCAGCTGGGGCTCGACGCTGGCGCTGGCCTATGCCGAGACCCATCCCGAGCGGACGCTGGCGCTGGTCCTGCGCGGCATCTTCCTGCTGCGCAAGGCTGAGCTCGACTGGTTCTACCAGGAAGGCTGCAATTGGATCTACCCGGACATGTGGGAGGCCTACCGCGACGCAATCCCCGAGGCCGAGCGCGGCGACTTCGTGTCCGCCTACTACCGTCGCCTGACCAGCCCGGACGCCGCCGTCCGCTCCGCCGCCGCCAAGGCCTGGAGCACCTGGGAGGGCGCCACCAGCAAGCTGCTGCAGAGCCCGGAGATGATCGCCCGCTACGGCGACGACAAGTTCGCAGACGCCTTCGCCCGCATCGAATGCCACTACTTCATCAACAAAGGCTTCTTCGAGCGCGACGACCAGTTACTCGCCCACATCGACCGCATCCGCCACATCCCCGGCGTGATCGTGCAGGGCCGCTATGACGTGGTCTGCCCGATCAAGAGTGCCTGGGATCTGCACCGCGCCTGGCCCGAGGCGGAGCTGAAGATCATCGGCGACGCCGGACACGCCGCCAGCGAAGCCGGCACGCTCTCCGCGTTGATCGAAGCCGCCGACCGCTACGCGGATTGAGGAGCCCTGGCGTACCCCAGCCGATTCCATCATCTACACAGCATCGCCTCCTCGACGAGGCGCCGTGTCCGGAATGGTTTGGCGCGGAATCTGCCTTCAAAATTTTGAGAGCAGGAGGGAAACGCAGCCGATGAAAACCGTTGCAGTCATTGGCGCCGGCTTTACCGGAACACTCACGGCACTGCGCCTGCTGGCCAGCGGCGCCCGGGTGGTCCTGATCAATCGTGGCCATGCGATGGCGCGTGGCGTGGCTTACGGCACTCACGCGCTGGAACATGTGTTGAACGTCCCGGCGGGGCGGATGTCCGCCTTCGACGAGGACCCGGGCAGCTTCCTGCGCTATGTGCGGACCGTCGACCCCAGTTACGACGCCAGCAGCTTCGTGCCTCGGCGACTGTATGGCGACTATCTGCAGTCGCTGCTGGACAGTGCCCACCTAAGCTACCCGGAGCGATTCCAGACCCGTCTCGACGCCGTCACCCGCATTGAAGTCGACGAACGGAGGACCAGGGCGCGGCTGGTGCTGGCCAGTGGCGCCCTGCTGTCCGCGGACCGGGTGGTGCTGGCCCTGGGCAATTTCTCGCCCGCGGACCCGCCCGTACCGGCCTCGGCGCGGCAGTTCTTCGTTTCCCCCAGGTATATCCGCGACCCCTGGCAGGACGGCGTGCTGGAGTCGGTGGATCCGGATCGACCGGTGCTGCTGATCGGCACCGGGCTGACCATGCTCGATGTCGCGCTGGCGCTGGTCGGTCGTGGCCAGCGGGCGCCGATGCACGCCATCTCCCGGCGCGGTCTGCTGCCGCTGGCGCATCGCGACGCCCGCAACGAGCCGCCGCCGATCCATCTGCCAGCCGGCTTCCTGGCGACGCCACCCACGGCCCGCGGCTGGCTGCGCGCACTCCGGCAGCTAGTGGCGAGCGAGCAGGCTCTGGGCCGGGACTGGCGCGATGTGATTGGCGGGCTGCGCTCGGCAACCCCGGCGATCTGGCGGCAGCTGCCCAGCAATGAACGCCGGCGCTTCCTGCGCCATCTGCGGGCGCTCTGGGACGTGCATCGCCACCGCTGCGCGCCGCAGTTGGCTGCGGCGCTGTCCGGCCTGATCGGCGACGGACTGCTGCAGGTCGCGGCCGGGCGCGTACGGGAATTCGACGAGCAGGCCGACGGCTCGGTGCGCGTGCACTGGCGCCGCCGTGGACAGACGCGGTCAGAAACCCTGGAGATCGCTACGGTGATCAATTGCACCGGCCCGGAAGGCGATACCCGGGTGATGAACGAACCACTGATCGAACAGTTGCGGCGCGACGGCCTGCTCTGCCCGGATGAGCTGGGTCTGGGATTGCAGGTGGACGAGCGTTACGCCCTGATCAACCGGCAGGGCGCTTCGTCCCGGGTGTTGCACTACGTTGGCCCCTTCCTCAAGGCGCAGGACTGGGAGGCGACGGCGGTGCCGGAGTTGCGCCAGCACGCCACCCGGCTGGCCACCGTACTGGCGCCGGAGCCCGAGCCAGTGATGGCTCAGGGCCCGCCGGACCGGCGGCCGGGGCCGCCTTCGCCATAGCCGCCGTAACCGGACGGCTGGGCAGTGGTGTAGTTGACCCAGTCTTCCCACTGGCTGCTCTTGAGCGCGCCCGCCACCGCCACGTCGAAACGGGCCTGGATGGCGTAGCGCTCGGCCGTCAGCGCGGTCCAGCGCTGCACCCAGGCCTGGTTGGCGGCCAGGAAGTCGGGCTGGTGCGGGTCCAGCTTGCCGCGCTCGCGGTTCAGCGTCTGCAAGTCGCGCTCGATCTCGCGGCGGCGGACGGCATCGACATCGTAGGCGGCCAGCACCTGGTCCTGCTGTTCGCGGCTGGCTTCCACCAGGGCCAACAGGCGCACCACCGCACGGTCGCTGCGCAGTGCCTCGTCACCCGGCCGGAACTGGGGACCGGAGCAGGCGGCGATGCCGGCCAGCAGGCTCAGCACCAACAGGCGACGCGGGACGGGACGAAGATTCATGACGGACCTGTGCTCGATAAGTGAGTGAGGGATGCGACTCGGGGGCTAGCGTCGCGCCAGCCAGCCTACAGCGGCAAGCCCTCGTCGCGCTTGATCGCCTCCAGCACCAGCGAGGAGCGCACGTCGCGCACGCCCGGCATGCCGATCAGCACCTGCATGGAAAACTCCGCGAAAGCCTGGAGATCGGCCACCTGTACGTGCAGCAGATAGTCCTGGTCGCCGGTCATCACATAGCAGGCGCGCACCTCCGGCCGGCGGCGGATGGCGTCCTGGAAAGCCTGGCTGACGTCCTTGGACTGGCGCTCGATGGCCACCCGCACGAAGGCCTCCAGGGTCTGTCCCAGCGCCGCCGGGCTGAGCACCGCGGCATAGCGCTCGATCACCCCGGCATCTTCCAGCTTCTTCACCCGCCGCTGGCAGGCGGTGGCGGAGAGCGACACCTTCTCGGCCAGGGCCACCACCGGCAGGCGGCCGTCGCGCTGCAGCTCGCGGAGGATGCGGAGATCGGTACGGTCCAGGTCGGCGCGCATGTTTATTGCGATTTCTAGTCGCCGAATAGTGAATAACCGCGCAAGCATCGGTTCCCGCGTGGGACTTTGCAAGGAACCGCCAGCGGCTTCGCGCTACAGTGGCTTTCAAAACCGGCCCGACGAGGAGACTTACGATGAGCAAGGCCAGCAACTATGTCTCGCGCCTGCCCGACGAGACCGGCCTGGTGCGCTACGGCGACGAGGAAAACGCGATCTGGGCGGAGCTCTATGCGCGCCAGGAACAGGCCATCCAGGGCAAGGCCTGTGAGGAATTCCTCTACGGCCTCGAACAGATCGGCATGCCCAAGGATCACGTGCCGCAACTGCCGGAGATCAGCAAGGTGCTCAAGCGCGAGACCGGCTGGGAGGTGGCCTATGTGCCGGCGCTGATCCCGTTCGGCGAGTTCTTCCGCCTGCTCGCCAACAAGCAGTTCCCGGCCGCCACTTTCGTGCGCCGCCGCGAGGAGCTGGACTACCTGCAGGAGCCGGACATCTTCCACGAGCTGTTCGGCCACACCCCGCTCCTGACCAACCCGCACTTCGCCGACTTCACCCATCGCTACGGTCAGCTGGGGCTCGCCGCCAGCCGCGAAGACCGCGTCTACCTCGCGCGCCTGTACTGGTTCACCGTGGAGTTCGGTCTGCTGCAGAAACCGGGACCGGACATGCGCATCTACGGCGGCGGCATCCTGAGTTCAATCGGCGAGACCGAGTACGCCTATCGCTCCAATGTCGCGCTGCGCCGGAAGTTTGATCTGGTCGAGGTGCTGCGCACGCCCTATCGCATCGACATCATGCAGCCGCTCTACTACGTGATCGAGGAACTGGCCGACCTCTCGCGCCTGACCCAGCTCGATCTGATGGCGAAAGTCCAGGAGGCCCGCAGCCTGGGTCTGCTCGAACCCCTGTTCCCGCCCAAGGCCGGGATCCAGCAACAGCCCGCTGCCCAGACAGCACTCGCGGCCTGACCGCCCCTACCTTCCCCATGCAGGAATCCCCCATGAGCGCCATCAACCCGCTAGGCACCGAAGGCTTCGAGTTTGTCGAGTTCACCGCGCCCAGCGCCGCCGGCATCCAGCAGTTGCACCGGTTGTTCGAGATGATGGGCTTCACCGCCGTCGCCCGGCACCGCAGCAAGGACGTGACCCTGTTCCGCCAGGGCGGCATCAACTTCCTGGTCAATGGCTCGCCCTACACGCACTTCGCGCAGTTCGCCCAGGCGCACGGCCCCAGCGCCTGCGCGATGGGCTGGCGGGTGGCGGATGCACCCGCCGCCTACGCGCATGCGATCAGCCAGGGCGCGGTGGCCTTCGACGCCAAGCCCGGCTTCATGGAACTGCGCCTGCCCAGCGTCTATGGCATCGGCAACTCGGTGCTCTATTTCGCCGACCGCAAGACCGGCCACGACATCTACGACGTCGACTTCGTGTTCTTCCCCGGCGTCGACAAGCATCCGCAGGGCGTGGGTCTGACCGAGATCGATCACCTGACCCACAACGTCGAGCGCGGCAACATGGACCTCTGGGCCGGTTTCTACGAGCGCATCGCCAACTTCCGGCAGATCCGCTACTTCGACATCGAGGGCAAGCAGACCGGCCTGTTCAGCAAGGCGATGACCAGCCCCTGCGGCAAGATCCGCATCCCAATCAACGAGTCGGCCGACGAGCACAGCCAGATCGAGGAATTCCTCAAGCAATACCGCGGCGAGGGCATCCAGCACATCGCGCTGTCCACGCCCGACATCTACGAAACCGTGTCCGCGCTCAAGCACCGTGGCGTAGTGTTCATGGACACGCCCGACACCTATTACGACAAGGTCGACAGCCGCGTGCTCAACCATGGCGAGAGCGTGGCCCAGCTCAAGGAGCTGAAGATCCTCATCGACGGCGCGCCGGTGGAGGGCATCCTGCTGCAGATCTTCACCAGCACGGTGATCGGCCCGATCTTCTTCGAGATCATCCAGCGCAAGGGCAACGAGGGCTTCGGCGAGGGCAATTTCCGCGCGCTGTTCGAGAGCATTGAGGAAGACCAGATTCGCCGCGGCGTGCTGAAGGCCGAAGCCGCCTAAGGCAAGGAGGCAGCATGTCTCGCAAGTGGATCAACCGCCCGCACATCGAGGGCCTGGCCTCGCGCCAGGCGCATGCCGACCTGCCGCCGGGCACGGTGGAACGCGAGCTGGGCAAGGAGGGCTTCTTCGGCCCCGCCAGCCACATGATCCATCCGCGCCCGCCCACCGGCTGGACCAGTTGGGAAGGCCCGCTGCGGCCGCGCGCCTTCGATGCCGCGCAACTCGGCCCCAGCGGCGGCTCGCCCTGGGATGCGCACGAACTGCTGTTCAACGCCCATGTGCGCCTGCGGCAATGGACTTGCACCGCCTCGATGGATCATCTGGTGCGCAACAGCGATGGCGACGAGCTGCTGTTCGTCCACGCCGGCCGCGCCGAGCTGTTTTGCGACTACGGCCACCTCGCGATTGAAGCCGGCGACTACCTGGTGTTGCCGCGCGGCACGATGTGGCGGCTGGAGTGCACCGCGCCGCTCACCCTGCTGCTGATCGAGGCCAGCAACAGCAGCTACCAGTTGCCGGACAAGGGCCTGCTCGGCGAACACGCGATCTTCGACCCGGCGATGTTCGACATCCCCGCGCTAGACGCCGCCTTCAAGGCGCAGGCGGCAGAGCCGGGCGAGTGGCAGGTGCGCATCAAGCGCCGCAACGCGCTCTCCACCGTACGTTACCCCTACAACCCGCTGGACGCGCTGGGCTGGCACGGCAACCTGCATCCGGTGCGCATCAATGTGCGGGATATCCGCCCGCTGGTCTCGGCGCGCTATCACCTGCCGCCTTCGGCGCACACCACCTTCGTCGCCAACCGCTTCGTGGTCTGCACCTTCGCGCCGCGCCCCTTCGAGACCGATCCGGGCGCGATCAAGGTGCCGTTCTTCCACAACAACGACGACTACGACGAGGTGCTGTTCTATCACGCCGGCGACTTCTTCAGCCGCGACAACATTCACGCCGGCATGATCACCCTGCACCCCTGCGGCTTCACCCACGGCCCGCATCCCAAGGCCTTGGGCAAGATGCTGGTGCAGAGCAAACCGGCCACCGACGAGTACGCGGTGATGATCGACACCCGCGATGCCCTGGAGATCGGCGCCGCCGCGGGCGGTGTCGAGAACCCCGACTACCACCTTTCCTGGCGCCAGCCCTAGAACCACCATGAAATTCGCCACCCTCGCCAATGGCAGCCGCGACGGCCAGTTGCTCCTGGTCAGCCGCGATCTGGAACGCATGCTGCCGGTGCCGGAAATCGCGCCGACGCTGCAAGCCCTGCTCGACGACTGGCCGCGCCTCTCGCCGCTGATGGCCGGTCTCTACGACGCGCTCTGCGCCGGCGAGTACCGCGGCGACTGGCTGCCCTACG
>SCVA01000013.1:12500-118555 GCA_004297005.1 Nevskiaceae bacterium | reverse complement strand
GGCCCCTTTGGGCCGAGCATCGCAGGTTTACCCCCGCAGGGGGCGCTACGCAGGGGTGTGCTTTCTTTTGCTTACTTTTCTTTGCACAAGCAAAGAAAAGTGAGTCGCCAGGGGGCGAAAAAAAGCTCGCACCAACAGCTCAGCCAAAAGAGCGCGAACGCGCGAACCACAGACCAGCAGACCAAGACGAAGGCGAAGCACTCCGCTACGGCATTCCCCCTCCCCAACCCCTCCCCCAACCCCTCCCCCAACCCCTCCCAACAAGGGGGAGGGAAGCCGTTGCGGCAAGGACATAGCCCCATGCATGGGCGATATGATCGCAGCACTGCCCCGCGCTGCCCGTCCGCATGACCCACGCCAAAGACTCGCTGTTCAGCCAGGCCCTCTCGTTGCTGCAACTGGGCGCGCCGGCCTCCTACCTGCTGCTGCTGCTGTCCTTGCTGGCGCTGACGCTGATCATCGTCAAGACCTGGGAGTTCTGGGATTTCCGCATCACCGACCGCTCCTACGTTGGCCGGGTGCTGATGCTGTTCCATCGTGGCCAGCCGGAAGAGGCGCTGAGTCTGTTGCAGGCGCAGCGCGGCCCGCTGGCCCAGACCCTCGCGGTCGCGGTGGTGGCGGCCGGCAAGGCCGAGCTCAGCAGCGAGCAGGCGCAGGAGTACGCGCGGGTGTACGCCACCGAGCGGCTGGAAGAAGCGCGTGGTCTGCTGCGCCCCCTGGAAGTGATCGGCCAGTTGGCGCCACTGACCGGTCTGCTGGGCACCGTGCTCGGAATGATCTCGGCCTTCCAGGCCCTGCAGATCGCCGGCGAGCGGGTATCGCCGACGCAGCTTTCGGGCGGCATCTGGGAGGCGCTGCTGACCACTGCCGCCGGCCTGGTGGTGGCCATCCCCTGCATCGCCGCGCTGAACACCTTCGAGCGCCTGGTGGAGCGCCTGCACACGGATCTCGAGTCGGCGCTCACCCGGCTGTTCACGCCACCGGTACGGCTGCCGGGCAGCACCGAGCCGACGGCGTTGGAGACCCTGTTCGAGAAGGTGCACTGATGCGGCTGACGTCGGCGCACCGGCCGCGCTCGCGGCTGTCGCTGATCCCCTTGATCGACGTGATGCTGGTGCTGCTGTTCTTCTTCATGCTCGCCACCAGCTATGTCGAGGTCGAGCGCACTCGCCTGGAGCTCGCCTCCGGCGGCCGCCCCGGCAGTGGCGGCGGCGACGAGGCGGCGGTGGCGGTGGTGCTGGAGCAGGGCCTGCTGCGTTACGGTGGTGAGGTGCGCCCGCTGTCGGAGCTGCTGCCGCAGTTGCGCGCCCTGCCGGCGGATACCGAGCTGCGCCTGACTCCGGCGCCGGGCCTGTCCCTGCAAGCCCTGCTGGCGGCCTGGCAACAGCTGCGCGCCGAGGGCATCGCCGCCAAGCTGGGGACCAGCGCGCCATGAGGTTGAGCGGCGAGCCGGGCATCCGCCTGCCGCGTGGCCGGCGCTTGCGCAGCCTCGACGACGCCTTGCTGCCGCTGATCAACATCGTGTTTCTGCTGATGGTGTTCTTCCTGTTTGTCGGCCGCCTGGGCGGTAGCCTGGCGCCGGAACAGGCGCCGACCAGCCAGGGCGCGCGCGGGCCGGTGCTCAGTGCCGCACCGCAGCGCCTCGAACTGCTGCCCGACGGGCGCCTGCAGATCGGCGCCGAGCGCTTTGCCGAGACCGAGCTGGCGGCACGCATCGCCGCCTGGCAGGGCCTGCCGGTGGACCTGCGCAGTGGCGCCGAGGCGCCGGCCGAACGGGTGCTGCGGGTGCTGGCTGTGCTGCGCGGCGCCGGGGTGGGCGAGGTGCGCCTGCTGACGGTGCGCTCGCGCGCGGCTGGCTAGCCTGCAACGATCTCGCGCATCTCGGCGGCGCGGATCGCCTTGGGCTTGAGCCGCAACTCGTCCAGGGCATCGGCCTCGGCCAGGGCCTGCACCCGCTGCAGGTGTTCGCGGATGCGCTCGCTGTAGAGATCGCGGCCGTCGAAGTGCGCGCCCATGTAGCGGTGCATGCCGCCGAAATAGCCGTCCAGCCGCTCCGCCCACATCTTGCGGTTGAATTCGGCGGTGCCGCGCAGCAGCTCTTCCGGAGAGTGGTAGCTGCTGCCCTCTGGACCGGCGAGGCCGCAGTAAGTGAACTCTCGGTAGAGATAATCCCGGCATTTCTCCAGGTAGCAGCGGTCGGCGGTCTGCGCCAGCACGTCGGCGGTGCCCAGGATGAACCCCAGCTCGCGGTCCTTGGAGTCGTGCACCTGGATGGCGTCGAGCGCCAGCTCGTAGCCGGTGAAGTGCACCAGTTGCCGCGCCATCTCGGCCTCGCGGTCGTAGCCGCTCTTGGGCAGGAAGTCGCCGAGAAAGTTGGCACTGCGCTGCACGTGCACGAAAGTGAATTCGGCGCCATTGCTGGCACTGTCGCCCTGATGGCGGATGTAGCCGGCATCGTGGAACAGCGCGGCAATCACCCCCAGTAGGCCGCGTCGCGCGCCCAGGCGCTCATCGCTGGCGGCGCTGCGTTCATGGCCTTCCAGCAGGCGGGCGAAGGCCAGTGCGCAATCCAGCGAATGCTGGGCATCGTGATACCAGGTGTCGCAGCCGGCATAGCCGCGCAGGCTGCCGGCGTAGAGCTGGCCGAACACCCGGAAGGCCTGCTGCACGGGGCCAAGATCGGCGCCGGGGTAGAGCGCGGACAACAAGCTGGCAACGGCGTCATGCACCGCATCGGGGCGGGCGATCTCGACGCGATTGGTTACGTCGTAGTGGTTGCGGCGTCGCACCACCCCTCCTTGCGGGTTGGGTTGCCTAGGCCGATGGTAGGGCGCAGATGCCAGCAGCGATAGCCGCCGGCATGACCGGCATCACAACTCGACCAGGACCGGCGCGTGATCCGAGGGGCGCTCCAGCCGGCGCGGCGCGGTATCGACCTTCCAGCTACGGGCGCTCAGCGGCGCGGACAGCAGCAGATGGTCGATGCGCAGGCCGAGGTTGCGGCGGAAGCCGGCGGCGCGGTAGTCCCACCAGGTGAAGCGGCCGTCCGGCAGGAAGGTCTGGGTGTATGCGTCGGCCAGGCCCAGGTCGAGCAGGGCTTGCAAGGCGGCGCGTTCCGGTGGTGAGCAGAGGATGTTGCCCTCCCAGGTTGCCGGGTCGTGGCTGTCTTCCGGCGTCGGCGCGATGTTGTAGTCGCCCAGAACTGCCAACTGCGGATGCGCGGCCAGCTCGCCTTGCAGGTAGTCGCGCAGGGCGGCGAGGAAGCGCAGCTTGTACTCGTACTTCTCCGAACCCACCGCCTGCCCGTTGACCACATAGACCGAGACCACCCGCACGCCGCCGATGGTGGCGGCGATCACCCGCTTCTGCGGGTCGTCGAAGCCCGGCAGGTCGCGGCTGACGTCTTCCAGCGCCAGCGGCGCGCGTGCCAGCAGGGCGACGCCGTTGTAGGTCTTCTGGCCATTGCTCACCGCCTGATAGCCGGCTTGCGCCAGCGCCTCGTGAGGGAACACCTCGTCGACCAGCTTGAGCTCCTGGAGTGCCACGACATCGGGCTGCGCCTCCGCGAGCCAGCCGAGCAGGTGCGGCAGGCGCACGTTGAGCGAGTTGACATTCCAGGTGGCGATTTTCATGGCGTCTGGCTTAGCCCTTGCGCGCCAGCGCGCGCCAGCCGATGTCATTGCGGTGGAACTCGCCGCGCCAGGAAATCTTCGCCACCGCCGCATAGGCCGCCGTCTGCGCGGCGCCGATGTCGGCACCACGGCCGACCACGCAGAGCACGCGGCCGCCGGTGCTCACCACCGCGCCGTCCTTCTCGCTGGTGCCGGCATGGAACACCTTGGCGTGGGCGCCGAAGTCGGCATCCAGTCCCAGGATCGCATCGCCCTTGGCGATGGGGCCGGGGTAGCCCTCGGCGGCCATCACCACGCCCAGGGTGGCGTCGGCCGCCCACACCGGCGGATGCTCACTCAGGCGGTTGTCGATGGAGGCTTCCAGCAGTTCCAGCAGGTCGGAGTCCAGGCGCATCAGGATCGGCTGGGTTTCCGGATCGCCCATGCGCACATTGAATTCGATCACGTAGGGCGCGCCGGACTGGTCGATCATCAGGCCGGCGTAGAGAAAGCCGCTGAACGGCGTGCCCTCGGCGGCCATGCCGGCCAGGGTCGGCTCGATCACCTCGCGGCAGGCGCGGGCATGCACCTCGGGCGTTACCACCGGCGCCGGCGAATAGGCGCCCATGCCGCCGGTGTTGGGGCCGGTGTCGCCATCGCCGACCCGCTTGTGGTCCTGCGCCGAGGCCATCACCGCGTACTCGCCGTTCTTGCCGGCGACGACGATGAAGCTGGCCTCCTCGCCTTCGAGGAAGTCCTCGATCACCACCCGCGCGCCGGCCTTGCCGAGCATCTCGCCGCTGAGCATGTCGCGGATCGCGGTCTCGGCCTCGGCCAGCGTCATCGCCACCACCACGCCCTTGCCGGCGGCGAGGCCGTCGGCCTTGATGACGATGGGGGCGCCGCGCTCGCGCACATAGGCGCAGGCGGCGTCGGCCTCGGCAAACACCCGGTACTGGGCGGTGGGGATGCGGTGACGCTCCAGAAAACTCTTGGTGAAGGCCTTGCTGGCCTCCAGCTGCGCCGCCGCCTTGCTAGGGCCGAAGATGCGCCGGCCGGCGGCCTCGAAGGCGTCGACCACACCCAGCGACAGCGGCAGCTCAGGGCCGACCACCGTGAAGCCGACACCCTCGTCGGCCGCCAGCCGAAGCAGCCCGGCGATGTCGTCGGCCGCCACCGGCACGTTGCGGCAACCGGCCTCGCGGGCGGTACCGGCATTGCCCGGCGCCACCAGCACCTTGCTCACTTTCGGGGAGGCGGCGAGCTTGTAGGCGAGCGCGTGTTCGCGGCCGCCGGAGCCGATGACCAGGACTTTCATGGGGATTCGTCGGGCTTCAACAGGAAGGAAGGCCGGCTATTTTACGGGCATCGTCCGGGCCGGCCGCCGGCTACAAAAAAGCCCGCCTTGCGGGCGGGCTTTTCGAGAGCGGCAACAGCGCGGGTCTTAGCCCTTGTAGGCCTTGATGCCGGCCTCGATCTCGCCGCGGGCGCCGGCGGCGTCGCGCCAGCCGGTGATCTTCACCCACTTGCCCTTCTCCAGCGCCTTGTAGGAGCTGTAGAAGTGGTGGATCTCGTTCTTGACCCGCTCCGGCACGTCGGCGAGGTCCTGCAGATGCGGGTAGGCGCCGTTGCTGACCTTGTCCACCGGCACCGCCAGCAGCTTGGCGTCGGTGCCCTTCTCGTCTTCGGTGTCGAGCACGGCGACCGCGCGGCACTTGATCACCGAACCCGCCACCACCGGATGCGGAGTGATCACCAGCACGTCGACCGGATCGCCGTCGCCGGCCAGGGTCTTGGGGATGTAGCCGTAGTTGGCCGGGTAGCTCATCGCCACGTTCATGAAACGGTCGACCATCAGCAGGCCGGTTTCCTTGTCCACCTCGTACTTCACCGGCGGGCCGTAGGCGGGGATTTCGATGACGACGTAAAACTCGTTCGGCGCTTTTTCGCCGGGGCCAAGGGCTTCAAATCCCATTGCAGTGTTCTCTCTTTAGTGGGTGGAGCAGCAGGTTCGGGGCCGGGATTATACGAAAGGAGCTGTCCGCTTTCGTTGACGCTCTCTGCCGCCGGACGGTACTGTTACAGGCCAGACGGATCGGCAGTTCACGCCGCCAGCCGCTGGCCCCCATTCGAGAAGGCTTGAGAGATCATGAGAATCGTTCTGCTAGGCGCGCCCGGCTCCGGTAAAGGCACGCAAGGCGAAAAGCTGGTTGCGCACCTGGGCATCCCGAAGATTTCCACCGGTGACGCCCTGCGCGCCGCGGTGGCCGCCGGCACCGAGCTGGGCAAGAAGGCCAAGGCGACCATGGACGCCGGCCAGCTGGTTGCCAACGAGATCGTGATCGGCATCGTCGAGGAGCGTCTGGCCCAGCCCGACGCCCAGAAGGGCTTCATCCTCGACGGCTTTCCGCGCAATACCGCGCAGGCCGAGGTGCTGGAAGGCATCTTGAAGCGCCTGGGCAAGGACGGCATCAGCAAGGCCGTGCACCTGCACGTCGATGACGAGGAGATCGTCAAGCGCCTGCTGCTGCGCGCCGAGAAGGAAGGCCGCGCCGACGACAAGGAAGACGTGATCCGCCACCGCATCGGCGTCTACAACGCCGAGACCAAGCCGCTGCTCGATTTCTACGGCAAGCAGGGCAAGCTGGTGACGGTGGAAGGCGTGGGCTCGCTGGAAGACATCTTCAGCCGCATTCTCGGCGTGCTCTAGACCTCTCCCTGCCGCGTCGGTAGAAAAAAGCCCGCTGGTTGCGGGCTTTTTTTGTGGGCCGTGGACCAGCAGCAGCCTCTAAAGGCCGTGCGATTCCAGCCAGCCGACCGGGTCGCTGGATTCGCCGGAGGCGGATACCCGTTCCTCCAGGCCAAAATCCTCGCGCTGGGCGTCGAGCGCGCCGCTCAGGTCTTCCGGCGGGGCGCAGGGGCGGGCTTCCAACTCGGCCCAGCTGTCAAAGTCGTATTCGTCGAGCGCGCCGTCGTAGTACTGCACCAGCACGATCTCGGCCTTGGTATCGACCCCGACGATCTCGAAACGCTCGCCGCCCGACGCATACCAGTCGCCGACGGACACCTCGCGCAACCATTCGGCCATCTGCTGCTCCTTGCGTCCCCGTTGAAGTGGGGCTGCAAAACCCTTGTACGCCGGGGGCCAGGGAGCGGCAACCGCCTTTCGTCACATGACCAGCGGTGCAGCCGGCTTGGGTTCGTCCAGGGCCCGCAGCAGCGCTTCCCCTAGTACCGAGCGCCGCCAGCCACTCAAGACCCGCACCGGCGCGGCGGCGCCCTGGAATAGCAGCGCCTCCAGCTCGGCGCGCGGCGCCAGCAGGCCGGGCGGGAGGCCCAGGGATTCGGCGGCCTGGCGGCAGGCATCCTGCAGACGTTGCAGACGGCGTTTCTGCTCGGGCGCCAGGCGCTCATCCTGCGCCAATACCGGCACCGGTTCGGGTAGCGGTTCGGCGAGCAGGGCGAGCAGACGGCTGCCGTGGCGCTCCAGAGTTTTGGGAGGCAGCACTTTCAGGGCCGCCATCGCCTCCAGGCTGCGCGGCAGGCGTTCGGCCAGGCGGTATAGCGCCTCGTCGTCGAGGATCCAGCCGCGCGGGCGATTGCGCTGCTGTGCCTCGGTTTCCCGCCAGCCCGCCAGGCGCGCCGCCAGTTGCTGGCCGACCGGAGCCAGCCGGGCCAGGCCGCGCAGGCGCTTCCAGGCGTCCTCCGGGCGGGTTTCGTACGTGGCCGGGTCTTCCATGCGGCGGGCGTCTTCCAGCAACCAGGCCTCGCGGCCGGCAACGACCAGCGCCTCGTGCAAGGGCGGGTAGAGCGTCGCCAGATGGGTGACATCGGCGGCGGCGTAGTCGATTTCCGGCTGGCTCAAGGGCCGCCGCGACCAGTCGGTGCGCGACAGGCTCTTGTCGATGACGATGCCCAGTCGCTTTTCCACCAGCGCCGCGTAGCCGAGCTGGTCACCCAGGCCCAGCAGCGAGGCCGCGAGCTGGGTGTCGTAGACCGGCGCCGGGCAGCGGCCGGTGAGCTGGCTGAAGATCTCCAGATCCTGCGAGGCGGCGTGGAACACCTTGACCGTCGAGGGATCGTTGAGCCGCTCGAACAGCGGGCTTAAGTCGGTGATGGCGATGGCGTCGATCACCCAGGCGTCCTGGCCGTCGCCGATCTGCACCAGGCAGAGCTTGGGTCGGTAGGTGTCGATGCGCAGAAATTCGGTATCGACGGTCAGCCAGGCGCGGCCCTGCCAGCGGGCGATGGCGGCGGCGAGGCCGGCGGGGGTGTCGATCCAGTGGGTTTGGCTCATGGTCTTGCTGTCGGGCGTAGACCAATACGGTAGCATCGCGCCACCCATTCACCGGCTTTTGATCGATGTTTGCCCACGCCCTTCGCGTGACGCTGGCCCTGGCGCTGTTCCGCGGCGGGCCGCAGGACTTCCCCTATTCCGTGCCCATGAGCCGTGCTGCCGCCGCCATCGCGGTAGCCAGCAGTCTGCTGCTGATGGCGCCGCTGGCGCCACTGCCCATGGCCCTGGCCGCCGCGCTCGGTGGCGCCGGCGGTCTGGCCTTCTTCACCCGCAGCCTGCTGCGCGCACGCGGCATGGAAAACCGCCTGGCGCAGACCCTCGGGGCCCAATACCTGGCCGGCAGCCTGTTCGCGCTGGCGATGTGGCTGCCGTTCCAGGCGATGGCGCCCTCGTTCCTGGCGCTGATGCAGGACCCGGACGCGATGGCCAAGCTCAGTCAGGGCACGCCGCCGGCGGTGGAGGCCCCGGCCTGGGCCGCCCTGCTGTCCGACCTGCTGTTCTTCTGGAGCATCGCGGTGAGCGTGCGCATCAACCGTCTGGCCGCCGACCTGTCGATGACCGCCAGCGTGCTGCTGACCCTGGTCGGCCTGTTCGTGATGCTCAGTTTCGTGGTGTTCGCCCAGCTGCTGGCGATGCCGCTGCTGGCGATCTTCGGTGCCCTGCCGGCCACCGTGCCCGCCGCCACGCCTCCGGTCTAACAGCCCATGCACCTGCACATCCTCGGCATCTGCGGCACCTTCATGGGCGGCATCGCTGCCATTGCCCGCGAGGCGGGCCATCGGGTCAGCGGCAGCGACGCCAATGCCTGGCCGCCGATGTCCACCCAGCTGGAGCAGCTCGGTATCGCCCTGCAGTCCGGTTACGCCGCCGAGCATCTGCAGCCGGCGCCGGACGTGGTGGTGGTCGGTAATGTGGTGACCCGCGGCGCGAAGTTCCCGGCCATGGAATACGCGCTCAACCAGGGCCTGCCCTATGTCTCAGGCCCGCAGTGGCTGGCCGAAAACGTGCTGCGCGGCCGCCACGTGCTGGCGGTGGCCGGCACCCACGGCAAGACCACCACCACCTCGATGCTGGCCTGGATCCTCGACTACGCGGGCTTGAAGCCGGGCTTTCTGATTGGCGGCGTGCCGGCCAACTTCGGCATCTCGGCGCGGCTGGGCGAGTCGAAGTACTTCGTGATCGAGGCCGACGAGTACGACACCGCGTTCTTCGACAAGCGCAGCAAGTTCGTCCACTACCGGCCGCGCACGGCGATCCTCAACAACCTCGAGTACGACCACGCCGACATCTTCGAGAACCTCGCCGCCATCGAGAAGCAGTTCCACCACCTGATCCGCACCGTGCCCGGTGAAGGCCGCCTGGTGGTGAACGGCGGCGACGCGAACCTAGCGCGGGTGCTGGAGATGGGCTGCTGGAGCACGGTGCAGCGCTTCGGCACGCCGGACGGCTGGCAGGCCGAGCCGCGCCCGGCGATCGCGCCCGGCGCCTTCGAGGTCTATCGCGCCGGGGTCTCGCTGGGCGTGGCGACGCTGGCGATGCCCGGGGCCCACAACCGCGCCAATGCCCTGGCGGCGATCGCCGCCGCCGAACATGTCGGCGTCGATCCCAAGCTGGCGATGGCGGCACTGGCCAGCTTCAAGGGCATCAAGCGCCGTCTGGAAGTGTTCGGCGAGGCGCGTGGCGTCACCGTCTACGACGACTTCGCGCACCATCCCACCGCCATCGCGGTGACCCTCGCCGCCCTGCGCGAGCGGGCGCCGGGGGCGCGCATCCTGGCGGTGCTGGAGCCCCGCTCCAACACCATGCGGCTCGGCACCCACAAGGACGAGCTGGCGCACAGCCTGGAAGGCGCCGACCGCTGTCACGTCTACGCGCCGCCCAGCCTGAAGTGGGACGCCGCCGCCGCGCTGGCGCCGGTCGGCTCGCGGCTGGCGGTGCATGCCGACCTGGCCGCCCTGGTCGCCGCCGTCGTCGCCGAGGCGCGGCCTGGCGATCAGGTGCTGGTGATGAGCAATGGCGATTTCGGAGGCGTCCACGGCCGCCTGCTGAGTGCGCTCGAAGCGCGTAGCTGAGCCTCGATTGGAAGCGTCCGGTTCCCGACGGCGGTTGACGCGTCGGGACGAGGCCGCGTGGCAAATCAAAAAATTTTCGTGAATTCCTGCATCCGGAGCGCCGATCCGGAACGTACCGGGGAAGCGTGCCCTAGAGCGCGCGAGCGGCGAGTGGCGCTATCTGTGGGCAATCGCCCACCCCGGCGGCGCTCCTCGGCCACCCCACCGATGAGGAGCATTCATGAACTTCAAGATTCTGCCGTTCCCCCTGGCCGCCATGGCGCTGGTCGCCGGCCTAGCCGCCTGCAGCAATGACGACAGCCCCGCGCTGGCGCCGGTGGCTGCCGACACCTATGTACTGACCAGCGGTAACCAGCTGCTCGGCTTCGCCGCCGCCGACCCCAGCCGCCAGAACCGCGTGACGCTGCAGGTCCCGGCCGGCGAAACCCTGCTCGGCGGTGACTTCCGCCCCGCCGACGGCCTGCTCTATGTGCTGACCAAGGCCGGCACGGCGGGCAAGCTCTACACCGTCGACACCGGCACCGGCGCGCTCACCGCCGCTACCGCCGCCAGCCTGAGCAATGCCACCGGCGGCGCCGCCATCGAACTGAGCGGCGTCAAGTTCGGTGTCGATTTCAACCCGGTCGCCGACCGCCTGCGGGTGGTTTCCGACACCGGCCAGAACCTGCGCATCAACGTCACTGCCGCCGCCAGCAACACCATCGTCGACGGCGCGATCTCCGGCGGCCTCGCCGAGGCGGCCTACACCAACAGCTTCACCACCGCCTGCCAGACCGATCTCTACTATCTGAGCGGCAGCCAGTTGTTCCTGTCCGCCGCCCCCAATGGCCTGGCGACCAATGCCGCGACGCCGCGCGTGGTCGGCAGCCTGGGTGTCGCCGCCGATGCCGACAGCGGCTTCGATGTGCGCACCAGCGCCAGTGGCAACAGCCTGGTCGCCGCCCTAAAGGTGGGCGGCGCCTACGGCTATTACGAGATCGATCCCGCGACCGGCGCCGCTACCAGCCGTGGCAGCCTCGCGGTGCCGACCGGTAGCGCCGTGGTCGGCCTGGTCGCCAAGCTGCCGGCCACCGGTGCTACGCCCGCGCTCCAGCCCGGCAACACCCTGGCGGTGCTCGGCGGCGCCGCGCCCAGCCTGGTCAGCTTCAACCGCGCGCCCAGCGGCTCGCCGGCCAAGGTCTGCAGCTCGGTGGCGGTCACCGGCATCGGCGCCGGCGAGACCATCGTCGGCGGCGACACCCGCCCGGCCAACGGCCAGCTCTACCTGCTGACCCAGACCGGCAGCACCGGCAAGCTCTACAGCCTCGCCAGCAGCGGCGCCGCCACCGTGGTCGCCACCCTCACCGCCGACGCCGCCGATACCACCGCCGCCTACGCCGGCCTCGAAGGCAGCAACTTCGGCGTCGACTTCAATCCGGTGCCCGACCGCCTGCGCGTGGTCTCCGACAGCGGCCAGAACCTGCGCATCAATGTCGATACCGGCGCCACCACTACCGACACCGGCCTGACCACCGCTGGCGGTGTCGATGGCCGCAGCGGCATCAGTGCCGCGGCCTACACCAACAGCCTGGCGGGCGGTAACGTGGCCTCGCTGGCCACCACGCTGTACGCGCTCGACAGCAGCAGCGACGCCCTGGTGCGCGTCGGCAACGATCCCGCCAACGGCCTCGCCGGCGATCCGGGCAACCCGAATAGCGGCGTGGTCGCGCCGGTGGCGGCGCTGACCAGCGGCGGCGCGGCCTTCGACCTCGCCGCCAGCAATGCCTTCGAGATCATCGGCAGCACCGGTGGTGCCTTGGTCACCTCCGGCAGCGCGCTCTACAGCCTGAGCCTGACTGACGGCGTGCTGAGCTCGGCCGGCAGCTTCACCGCGCCGGTGCTGGCGCTGTCGGCCAGCGGCGCGCAGACCGCGACCGTGTACGGCGTCACCACCGGCAACAAGCTGGTCAGCTTCGCGCCCTCGGCGCCGGGCACGGTGGTCGCTATCGGCACCATCGGCGTACCGGCCGGCGAGTCCGTGCTGGGCATCGACTTCCGCCCCAGCGTCGGCCCGCGCAACAACGAGCTGTGGGCACTGACCAGCGCCGGCAAGCTCTACACAGTGAACACCAGCACGGCGGCGGCGACCGCGGTGTCCACGCTAAGCGGCACCGGCCTGAGCTTCGCCGGCACCGGCGAGCACGGTGTCGACTTCAATCCGCTGCCGGACCGCCTGCGGGTTGTCAACACCAGCCAGCAGAATCTGCGCATCAACCTGGAGACCGGCGCTACCACCGTCGACGGCAACCTGAGCACCGCCAACGTGTTCGGCGCCGGCTACAGCAACAGCTTCGGCAGCGCCGCCGCCACCAAGCTGTACTACCTGGCTGAGGGCGGCAGCACTGACACCCTGCAGACCACCACCGCCCCCAACGACGGCACGCTGACCACGGTTGGCGCCGGCCTGGGCGTGGACGTGAGTGCCGTCGGTGATCTCGACCTCGCCGGTGGCCACAACGGTTTCGCCCTGGCGGCCCTGCAGCCGACCGCCGGCGGCGTTTCCGGCCTGTACCGGCTGAGCCTGAGCGCCGGCACCGCCACCAGCATCGGCGACATCGCCACCGCCGGCGACGAAGCCATCCGCGGCATCGCAATCCAGTTGAAGTGAGGTGAGCGCTGTACTTCGGGCCGGCTTTGCCGGCCCTTTTTTTTGGGGCGGATTGCGGCATGATCGCGGCCTGCCTTTGCGAGACCCCCATGTCGCTACCCGCTGCCACCGAACTTGAAGCCTGGGCCGTCCGCGCCCTGGAAGCCGCCCGCCGGGCCGGCGCCACGCAGGCGGAAGTGAGTGTTTCCACCAGCCGCGCGCTCACCGTCAACGTGCGCATGCGCGAACTGGAGTCGGTGGAGTTCCAGCGCGACCGCGACCTGCACCTAACCGTCTACTTCGGTCACCGCATGGGCGCGGCCAGCACCGCCGATCTTTCCGACGCCGGCCTGCGCGACAGCGTGCAAGCCGCTTGCGACATCGCCCGCGCCGCCGGCGAGGACCCCTGTCTGGGCCTGGCCGACGCCGAGCTGATGGCCGATCCCGCCAGCCTGCCGGAGCTCGACCTCTACCACCCCTGGGCGCTGAGCCCGGAGCAGGCCAGCGAACTGGCGCTGCGCTGCGAGGCGGCCGCCTTCGCCGCCGACCCGCGCGTCAGCCAGAGCGAGGGCGCCGGTGTCGACAGCCGCGAAGGCGTCGGCGTCTACGCCAACAGCCACGGCTTCGTCGGCCACCGCCGCTCCAGCGACCACTCGCTCTCCTGCGGCGTGATCGCCCGCGCCGGCGAGGACATGCAGACCGGCCATCACTACAGCAGCGCCCGCGCGCCTGGCGATCTCTGGAGCCCGGACGTGATCGGTGCCGAAGCTGGCCGCCGTGCCGCCGCCCGCCTGGGCGCGCGGCCCCTGTCCACCCGCACGGCGCCGGTGCTGTTCGCGCCGGAGATGGCGCGCGGACTGATCGGCCACGCGCTCAGCGCCATGAGCGGCGGCGCCTTGTACCGCAAGACCAGCTTCCTGCTCGGCAAGCTCGATAGCCCGGTGTTCTCGCCGGCGGTGAACCTATTGCAACGCCCATTCATCCCGCGCGGCGCCGGCTCGGCGCGCTTCGACGGCGAGGGCGTCGCCGCCCGCGAGCGCAGTCTGGCCGAGGATGGCGTGTTGCGCGGCTGGCTGCTGGGCAGCTATGCCGCCCGCAAGCTCGGCCTCACCAGCACCGGTAACGCCAGCGGCGCCTACAACGTGCTGGTGCCGCCCGGCCCGCTCGGCTTCGAGGCGCTGCTCAAGGAAATGCGCACCGGCCTGCTGGTCACCGGACTGATGGGCCAGGGCGTCAATCCGGTCACAGGCGACTACTCGCGCGGCGCCGAGGGCTACTGGGTGGAAGGCGGCGAGATCCAGTACCCGGTGGACGAGGTGACGGTGGCCGGCAATCTGCTGGACATGTACCGGCGGATCGCGGCGGTGGGCAGTGACGTGGACAGCCGCGGCGGCGTGCGGGTGGGCAGCCTGCTGGTCGAAGGGATGACCATCGCCGGCACTTGACCGCCGTGTGCATGCTTCCGCTCGCGAGCGGCTAAACAGCGCAGCAAATTAGCGCCCGATCGCCTCGATCAGCGACTGCTGTTCCTCGACATCCGCCGAGGCCAGCATGCGCAGGGCCTTGGCGCGCAGATCGCCCAGATCGGCGTCGAGCACCGCGCGCTTCACTTCCAGCACATTGGCCGGATGCATGGAGAACTCCTGCAGGCCCAGGCCCAGCAGCAGCCGGGTGTAGCGCACATCGCCGGCCATTTCGCCGCACATGGTCACCGGGATGCCGGCGTGCAACCCGGCGTCGATGGTGCGGTGGATCAGTTGCAGCACCGCCGGATGCAGGGGGTCGTAGAGGTAGTTCACCTCGTCGTCGACGCGGTCGATGGCGAGGGTGTACTGGATCAGGTCGTTGGTGCCGATCGAGAAGAAGCGCGCCACCCGGGCCAGCATTGGCGCAGCGAGAGCGGCGGCCGGCACCTCGATCATCGCGCCTACCGGCACGTCGTCGGCCAGCACCTGGCCCTCGCGCAGCAACTGCTCGCGCGCCGACTCGATCACCGCCAGCGCCTGCCGGAACTCGCCGACGCTGGAGATCATCGGCAGCATGATCTTCATCTGCCCGAAGCGGCTGGCGCGTAGCAGCGCGCGCACCTGGGTGCGGAACAGCTCCGGTTCGCGCAGGCAGAGGCGGATCGCGCGCAGGCCCAGCGCCGGGTTGTTGGGGGTGGGGCCGATGCGCGCGCCGGAATCGACCTGCTTGTCGGCGCCGAGATCCAGCGTGCGGATGGTGATCGGGCCCTGCACCGCGCTGACCACCTTGGCGTAGGCGTCGTACTGCTCCTCCTCGCCAGGCAGGTCCTTGCGGTTCATGTACAGGAATTCGGTGCGGTACAGCCCTACACCTTCGGCGCCCATGCCAGCGGCGTGGGCGGCGTCTTCCGGCAACTCGATGTTGGCGAGCAGGTGGATACGGGTGCCGTCGCGCGATACCGGCGGCTGGTCGCGGATCAGATCCAGCAGCGCGCGGTCGGCGGCCAGTCGTTGCTGTTTGGCGCGGAAGAAGCTGAGCGCCTGTTCGTCGGGATCGGCGAGGGCATGGCCCTGCTCGCCATCGACGATGACCGTTTCGCCCTCGCGCAACCAGCGTCGCGCGTCGCGCAGGCCGACGATGGCGGGTATGCCCAGGCTGCGGGCGAGAATGGCGGTGTGCGAGAGCGGGCCGCCGAACTCGGTGATGAAGGCCACCACCTGCTGCTGGCTGAGCAGGATGATGTCGGCCGGGGTGATGTCGTCGGCGACGATCACGGTCGGCTCGGCGATGTCGAACTTCGGCGCGCCCTCGACCGGCGCGCTCGGGGTGCTGAGCTTCATCAGCACCCGCTGGATACGCGCGACGACGTGTTCGACATCGTCCTTGCGGGTCTTCAGATAGGGATCGTCCATCTGCTCGAACACCGCCACCAGCGTGTCGCGGCTCTTCCGGAGCGCCGCTTCGGCGTTGATCTGGTGTCCGCGGATGTTGGCGACGGTGGTATCGACGATGGAGCGGTCGTCCATCATCAGCAGGTGGGTGTCGATGAAGGCGGCGATGTCGCCCGGCGTGCCGAGCGGAATCTGCTCGCGCACCGCCCGCAGTTCGTCGCGGGCGCGGCGCTGGGCGCCATAGAAGCGAGTGATCTCGTGCTCGATGTCGCCGGGGGCCAGCTTGCGTTCGGAGATCTCGAGATCGTTGGCATGCAGCCGCTGCACGCGGCCGATGGCGACGCCGCGCGAGACGCCGATGCCGTTGAGCCAGAGGCTCATGTCCGTCTCCGGCAGACGATGGCGGATTGCGGATTGCGGATTGCGGACCGGAAGGCGGGCGCGCGCAGTCGCCAGTCAATCCGCAATCCGCAGTCCGCAATCCGAAATTGCTTCACCTCAGGCCTCCTCGCCAAACCGCTCGGCGATCAGTTGCGCGAGTTCGTCCAGCGCTTGCTGGGCGTCCTCGCCTTCGGCGATCAGGGTGACGAAGCTGCCCTTGGCGGCGGCTAGCATCATCACGCCCATGATCGACTTCGCGGACACCTCGCGGCCGTCCTTGCGCAGGCGCACGTCGGCGGTGAACTTGCTGGCCAGCGTCACCAGCTTGGCCGAAGCGCGGGCGTGCAGGCCGAGGCGGTTGACGATTTCGACCGTGCGTTCGAGGGCGGACATGGGGAGATTCTCCTTAAGGGGCGCTGGGACGCGGGCAGAGGGTGACCCCGCGTTGGCCGCCTTCGATGGCGGCGGTGGCGAGTTTGTCCAGCGGCAGTTGCGGGTAGTTGAAGACCTTCATCAGCATCGGCAGGTTGACGCCGGCCACCACCAGGCTGCGCTCACCGCGCAGGGCGCCGAGCTTGTTGGCAATGTTGCTGGGGGTGGAGCCGTAAGCGTCGGTGAGCAGCAGCACTCCGTCGCCACTGTCCAGGTTGTCGAACATGCGTTGACCCTGCAGCAGCAGGGCTTCGTGCGACTGCACCCGGCGGACTTCCAGCACGTCGGCCTTGCTCGGCAGCTCGCCCATCATGTCGCGCAAGGTGTCGAGCAGGAAATGCCCGAGCTTGCCGTGGGTGACCAGGAGGATGCCGGCGGCCATCAGCCCAGATCCCGGTGTTTGACGATGACCTGATCGAAGCGTTCGCGGAACGCTTGTCCCAGCGCTTCGACCAGATAGACGCTGCGGTGCTGGCCGCCGGTGCAGCCGACGGCGATGGTGACGTAGGCGCGATCCTGCTCCTGGAAGCGGGGCAGCCAGTTGGCGAGGAAGGTCTGCAGGTCCTGCTCGAACCGCGCCACCTCGGGATGCTGGCCCAGCCAGTCGGCGACTGGCCGGTCGCGGCCGCTGAGCGGCCGCAATGCTGAATCCCAGTGCGGGTTGGGCAGACAGCGGGCGTCGAACACGAAGTCGACGCCATCCGGCACGCCGTTCTTGAAGCCGAACGACAGGAATAGCACCGACAGCCGGCCGCCGCGCGCTTCCGGCAGGCGGCGGTGGATGGCTTCCCGCAGCTCGTGCAGGTTGAGGCCGGTGGTGTCGAGCACGCTGTCGGCGGCGTCGGACACCGGCTTGAGCAGCCGCCGCTCGCGTTGCAGGGCCTCGACCAGCGAAGTCTCGGCGTCGGACAGCGGATGCTTGCGGCGGGTCTCGTTGTAGCGCTTCAGCAGCACCTGTTCGTCGCATTGCAGGAACAGCACGTCGACGTCGATGTCGCGGCCGCGCAGCTCTTCGACGCTGCGCGGAAAGTCTTCGATCTCGGCCGGCGCGGCGCGGGCATCGACGCCGATGGCCACCCGGTTGTAGCGGGCGTCGCCGCTGTGCAGGGCGTGCACCAGCAAGGGCTCGATCAGCCCCAGCGGGATGTTGTCGATGCAGAACCAGCCGAGATCTTCGTATTGCCGAAGCGCCACCGTCTTGCCGGCCCCGGACAGGCCGCTGACGATGGTGAGCTTCATGCGCGCGGGCGTCTCGCTCATGGCGGGGGCGGTTCGAGGATCTGCAGTTGTTGCCGGGCCTCGAAGGCGTCGGCGGCGTGGTATCCGGTGAGTCGCAGCCAATGGTCGCGGCAGGCGGTTTCCACCATCGGGGCCAGATTATGCCCGAGGCCGCGCGCCAGGAAGATTTCCGGCACCGCGACCTCCAGCAGGCGGAGCTGATCGCGGCGGCCGCGCAGCCGCTCCTCGCCGGAAAAGCGTGGTCGTGGTGAGTTGTCGAGGCGGATGATGAGGTCCAGCCGCTCGCGGTCCTGGACCGCCTGCGGGCCATGGCAGCGGCCGATGTCGAGCACGCCCAGGCCACGGGCTTCCATGAAGCCCGCCAGCAGCGGGCTGCTGCTGCCGACCAGCACGCCATCGGCGAGGCGGTGCAGCTCCACCGCGTCGTCGGCGACCAGCGGATGGCCGCGCGAGATCAGGTCCAGCGCCAGCTCGCTCTTGCCGACGCCGGAAGGGCCCATGATCAGCACGCCCAGCCCAAGCACGCTGAGGAAAACGCCGTGCAGGGTTGTGCTCGGAGTCGCTGCGGCCAGCCCGGCGCGCAGTCGGGCCAACCGCGCGTGGGCGGCGGTAGCGCGGTCTTCGCCGAGGGCGATGCCGGCCTGTTGCCAGGCGGCAGGGTCAAGCGCCGGCGCGCCGCGGCCGCAGATCAGCTCGCGGACGCCGGCAGCGGCCAAGCGGGCCGGCAGGGCGGCCAGGGTCCGGGCGTCGGCCTTGCGCCACCAGGCAGCCGCTGCCTCGCCCAGGACCAGGCAGCGGGCGGGGTGTACCGGATCAAAAAGGCCGACGGCCGCCTGCGCAGCCGTCATGGTCGGCTGGGCTCAGCCGCGGCCGGCGACCAGGGCATACAGCGCGGCGTCGTCGGTCGCCGCCCGCGCCTGCTTGCAGAAGGCCTCGTCGGAGAACAGCTCGGCGATGGCGGCCAGATGCTTGAGATGGGTTTCGGTGGCCTGCTGCGGCACCACCAGACCAAACAGCAGATCAACGGTCTGGCCGTCGTGGGCGTCGTAGTCCACCGGGTGCTTGAGGCGGATCAGGGCGCCGATGCTGTTCTCGACGCCGCTCATGCGGCCGTGCGGGATGGCCACGCCATGACCGAGGCCGGTGGAGCCCAGCTTCTCGCGGGAGGTGAGGCTGGTGAAGATCTCAGCGTCGGTGACGGTGCCGGCGCCCTTGGCCAGCAGCTTGCTCATTTCTTCCAGCGCGCGCTTCTTGCTGGTGACGGTGACGCCAGCGACAACGCGGCTGGCGGAGAGGATTTCGGCGAGTTTCATCTTGGTTCTTCCAGAAAGGCTTGTGGCAGGGCTCTATTGGCTCAGGCGCACATGATAGCGGTGCCGCCAACAAAAACGGGACGCCTGAGCGTCCCGTCCTTGGTCTAAGCGCTGGGCCTAGAGGCTGGCCTGGTGGTGATCTACTTCGCTGGCGTGGTGGTCGCGGCGCTTGTCCTTGTGCTTGCGGGTCTGCTGGTCGAGCTTGTCGGCCAACAGGTCGATGGCCGCGTAGAGGTCATTGTGGATGGCCTCCGCATGCAGGGTCGCTCCGGAACAACGAACCGTCGCCTCCGCCTTCTGCCGCTCTTTCTCCACCGAGAGAATCACTTGCGCGTCTATGAAGTGATCGAAGTGGCGTTCGAGTCGTTTCATCTTTTCCTTGGTGTACGCGCGGATCGGCGCGGTCAGGTCGAGATGGTGGCCGGAGATGGTGAGATTCATCGTTCACTCCTTCAGGTGGGTGCCCTACAAACCGGAGCCCCTGACGGTTCCTGCGCTTGGCGCAAAAGCGGTTCGTCAGTCGCCGCTGTTACAGCGGCTCACGAACCGGTTCTGCCTATTCCGCTATAGCGGCCTCCTTTCGTGCGAGGGCGGGATGCCGAGGGCTTCCCGGTATTTGGCGACGGTACGCCGGGCCACCTGTATGCCCTCTTTCTGCAAGAGTTCGGCCAGGGTGGCGTCGGAGAGTGGCTGATTCGGCTGCTCGCCGGAGATCAGCCGCTTGAGCATGGCCTGGATCGCGGTGGCCGAGGCCACGCCGCCGCCGACCGTCTGCACATGGCTGGAGAAAAAATGCTTGAGCTCGAACAGCCCACGGGGCGTGAGCAGGTACTTGTTGGCAGTGGCGCGCGATACGGTTGATTCGTGTATCCCCAGCTGACTGGCCACATCCCGCAAGACCAGCGGGCGCATGGCTTCGTGCCCATATTCCAGAAAAGCGCGCTGTTCTTCAACTATGCACTGGGCGACCCGAAGTAGCGTATCGTTACGGGATTGCAGGCTGTGCAGGAAGTAGCGGGCCTCCTGCAGATGGGTTTTCAGCGTCACCTGGTCGCGCGAGCTGTCGGCGCGCTTGACCATCGCCAGGTAGTGCGGGTTGATCCGCACCGAGGGCGAGGCCTCGCGGTTGAGGCTCACTTTCCAGCGCCCCTGATGCTTGGCGACGAACACGTCCGGCTCGATGTAGTCGCTCTCGTGCGCCGCGTACGGCCGTCCCGGGTGCGGTTGCAGGCTGCGGATCAAGGCTAGCGCCACTTTCAGCTCGTTCTCGTCGTAGCCGGAGGCGCGGCGCAGGGCGCCGAGGTCGCGGCGGGCGATCAGCATCAGGTGCTTGGCGACCAGGGCCAGCGCCGCGGCCCGCCCCGGCGTGTTGGCCGGCAGCAGATTGAGCTGCAGCGTCAGGCACTCGCCGAGATCGCGGGCGGCCACGCCCGGCGGATCGAAGTCCTGCACCACCCGCAGCACCTTCTCGATCCGGCGCGGGTCCAGGCCCATGGTCTCGCGGAAGTGCATGCAGGCCTCGTCCCAGCCTTCCAGGTAGCCGTCCTCGTTGACGGCGTCGATCAGGTAGGCGGCGACCTCGGCCTCCCATTCGCTGAACGGCGCCAACCGGGCCTGCCAGCGCAGGTGTTCCTGCAGGCTCTCGCTCTCGCGCAGGTTGGCACGGCGGAATTCGGCCAGGTCTTCCTCGTCCTCGCCGCCGCTCTCGCGGCTGGGGGCGGTGTCGTAGATGTCGCTCCAGTCGGCGTCGACCGGCATTTCCTCGGGGATGTGGTCCTCGCCGACCCGAAGGTCGGAGACTTCACCGGAGTCGTGCTCCTCGCCGTCGCTGTCCTGCGACTGCATCTCCGGCGCGAGGTCGTCCGGCGACTCGCCAGCCGCGTCCTCGTCCAGTTCCAGCATCACGTTGGACTCGATGGCCTGCTGGATCTCCTGCTTCAGATCCAGCGTCGAGAGCTGCAGCATGCGGATCGCCTGCTGCAAAGCCGGCGTCATCGTCAGCGCCTGACCGGTGCGCAGCCCTAGCGCCTGCCTCATGGGGTGTCCCTGTCCATCTTCATGGCCGCATTGTAGCGGCGGTACAGGTTTTGCATGTCAAGCTCTGTGGGCACGATCCCAGGCTGCTACAGCTTGAAGCTTTCGCCCAGGTAGACCCGCCGGACGGTGGCGTCTTCCAGAAGCTCGGCCGGCGACCCGCCGGCGATCACCCGGCCTTCCGCGAGGATGTAGGCGCGCTCGCAGAGCGACAGGGTTTCCCGCACATTGTGATCGGTGATCAGCACGCCGATGCCGCGCGCCTTCAGGTGGTGGACGATGGCCTGGATGTCGTGCACGGCGATCGGATCGACGCCAGCGAAGGGTTCGTCGAGCAGGATGAAGCGCGGATTCGCCGCCAACGCGCGGGCAATTTCCACCCGCCGCCGCTCGCCGCCGGACAGGCTCATGCCCAGGCCGTCGCGGATGTGCTCGATGTGCAGCTCGCCGAGCAGGCGCTCCAGCTCGCGCTGGCGGCCCTGGGCGTCGAGGTCCGGCCGGGTCTCTAGGATCGCCAGGATGTTGTCCGCCGTGGACAGCTTGCGGAATACGCTGGCCTCCTGCGGCAGGTAGCCGATGCCGCGCTTGGCGCGGGCGTGCATGGGCAGGTGGGTGATGTCCTCGCCGTCCAGTTGCACACTGCCGGCGTCGGCTGGAACCAGGCCCACCACCATGTAAAACGAGGTGGTCTTACCGGCGCCGTTGGGGCCGAGCAGGCCGACGATCTCCCCGGCCGAGACCTCCAGCGAGACGTCGCGCACCACCGTGCGCTTCTTGTACTGCTTGACCAGGTTGCGCGCGATCAGGCGGGCGGGGGCGGGAGCATTCATGGCTGAGGTGCCGGTGACGGCTCAGGGGCAGGTTGCTGCGCGGGCGGCGCCAGCACCGCGCCCTCCTCGGGCACATCAATGACGATGCGTACCTGGCCGCCATCACCGCCATCGGCCTGCACGCGCCGGCTGGGCACGTTGTAGCGCACCTTCTCGCCATTGATCTCGTCCTTGCCGCGCAGCAGCCGGGCGCTGCCGGACAGCTCCACGTCCTGGCTGGCCGAGCGGTAGACGATGCGGCTGGCACGCGCCTCCACCGGCAGTTCGGCCGGGGTTTCGCCGGCGTGCATCAGGGTCGCCGGCTCGCCGGTGAGGGTGATCTCGTAGGGCGCGCGGTTGCCGCCGGGCTGGCGCAGTTCCAGGCGCGCGCCGCGCAGTTCCAGGGTCTTGGACTTCATCAGCACATCGCCGCTGTAGATCATCACCCCGTCCTGCCATTCGCCGCTCTTGGCGGTGATGGTGATCGGGCCGCTGGGCCGGGCCGGGCTCTGGGCCTGCGCCAGGCCGGCGGCGAGCGCCAGCAGCAGGAAACTAATCGCGTAGCGCATAGCGCATCTCCACCGAGTTCAGTTGCAGTGTGGCGGCATCGAAGGGGGCGCTGAAGCTCTGCGCCTTGGCCGACCGCGACTCGCTTTCTATGGCGATCGGTTGCGCCGATTCAATGCGCTTGTGTTGATCGTCGATCCAGACCTCGGCGGCAGTCAGCCGCAGCGGCTCGCCGTCCGGCCAGCGGCCCAGGCCGGTCACCGGCGCCAGCAATTGCAGGCGCTGCTCACCCACCGGCACCAGACCGCGCGGCGATTGCAGTTGCCAGGGGGCCGCCATCCCGCTCAGGCCCAGGGCGACGATGGTCTTGAGCTCCGCCGAGCCGTCGTCGAAATAGTCGGCATGACTGGCGCGCACCGCCAGTGTCGGCCGGCCCTGTTCGTCGGTGCGCAGCAGGTCCAGTCCGTCCAGGCTGTAGCGCGGGGCAAAGCCCTGGGCGGCCTCGGCCACCGGATCGACCGGCGCGTGGAACTCGCCGAACAGCAGCCAGGCCGCCAGCGCGACCGCCAGCAGGCCCAGCAGCAGGCGCGAAAGCACGCCGGACTAGTCCTTGCCCTGCGAGGCGAGGATGAAATCCACCGCCTCGCGGATCGCGCCATCGCCGCCGCGCGCCTGGCTCACCCAGTGCGCCGCCGCCTTGGCCTTGGGGTGGGCATCGCCCGGCGCCAGTGCCAGGCCGACGCGCAGGAACAGCGGCAGGTCGGGCACGTCGTCGCCCATGTGGGCGCACTGGGCATCGCTGATGCCCAGGGTGTCGAGCAACTTGCGGTAGGCCGGCAGCTTGTCTTCGGTGTTGAGCCAGATGTGCTTCACGCCGAGGAATTCCAGGCGCTTCTGCATGGCCAGGCTGGGCCGCCCGGAGATCACCGCCACCTCGATGCCGTTCTTCATGAGCAGCTTAATGCCGAGACCGTCGCGGACGTTGACCGCCTTGATCTCCTCGCCGTCATGCGTGAGATAGAGCTTGCAGTCGGTCATCACCCCGTCGATGTCGAAGATCACGCAACGGATCTGGCGCGCGCGCTCCTCGGCGCTCGGTGGCAGTGCGGTGGTGCTCATCAGACCACCCCGGCGCGCAGCAGGTCCTGCAGATGGATCACGCCGATCAGCTTGCCGGCCGCGTCGGTGACCATCAGTGAGGTGATCTTCGCGGCCTCCATCTTCTGCACCGCCTCGGCCGCCAGGGCCTCGGCGGCGATGCGCTTGCCGCCCGGCGTCATCACCCGGGCGATGGGCACGGTGCGCACGTCCACGCCACTGTCCAGCACCCGGCGCAGATCGCCGTCGGTGAACACGCCCTGGACCACGCCGTCGGCGTCGATCACCGCGGTCATGCCCAGACCCTTGCGGGTCATCTCCAGCAGGGCGGCGGTGAGCGGCACGTCGCGGCTCACCTGCGGCAGGCGCTCGCCCTTCTGCATGAGGTTTTCCACCGTCAGCAGCAGGCGCCGGCCGAGTGCGCCGCCGGGGTGCGAAAAGGCGAAGTCCTCGGGGGTGAAGCCGCGCGCCTCCAGCAGGGCTACTGCCAGGGCATCGCCCATCGCCAGGGTGGCGGTGGTGCTGGCAGTGGGGGCGAGATTGAGCGGGCAGGCTTCCTGCGCCACCGAGACATCCAGATGCGCGTCACCGGCCTTGGCCAGGGTGGAGCCGGGACGGCCGGTCATGGCCACCAGCGGCACGCCCAGGCGCTTGATGATGGGCAGGATGGTCAGCACCTCGGCGGTCTCGCCGGAGTTGCTGATCGCGATCACCACGTCCTGGCGGGTGATCATGCCGAGATCGCCGTGGCTGGCCTCGCCGGGATGCACGAAGAAGCTGGGCGTGCCGGTGGAGGCCAGGGTGGCGGCGATCTTGCCGCCGATATGGCCGCTCTTGCCCATGCCGGTCACCACCACCCGGCCCTTGCAGGCGAGGACGGCGGCGCAGGCGCGGGCGAAATCCTCGCCGATGCGGGGGGCGAGGGCGGCGACGGCGTCGCGTTCGATCTCCAGCGTCCGGCGGGCGCTGGCAAATAGGGTTTCTGAGTTCATGGGATGGCTATTGTAGGCGCTCGCCCAGGCCGACCTAGTCGGCCCGGCGCCGCAGCGGTGCGGCGAAGAAACCGTCGCTGCCGTGGCGCTGGGGCAGCAGCCGCAGCCGGAGGTCGGGGCCGAGCAGCTTGGCGAGCGGCGGCCAGTGCTGGCCGGCGGCGGGGTCGGCTGCGTAGTCGGGGTGCCGGGCGAGAAAGGCATCGACCACCGCCTCGTTCTCGGCGGCCAGCAGGCTGCAGGTGGCATAGACCAGTCGCCCGCCGGGGCGGACCAGCCGCGCCGCGCGTTCGAGGATGGCCAGTTGCTGGACGGCGAGCGCCGCCGTATCGACCGGCCGCAGGCGCAGCTCCGGATTGCGCCGCCAGGTGCCGGTGCCCGAGCAGGGTGCATCGACCAGTACCGCGTCGGCCTGCCCGACCAGATCGGGGAAGGGCTCCGGGTCGTCGGCTACCAGTGGCCGGGCTTCGACGCAACTGACGCCGGCCCGTTCCAGCCGGGGTGCAAGCCGCGCCAGCCGGCCGGCGGAGCTGTCGGCGGCGATCAGCCGGCCGCGGTCGCGCATCGTCGCCGCCAGCGCCAGGGTCTTGCCGCCGGCGCCGGCGCAGAAGTCGATCACCGTCTCGCCCGGCTGCGCGGCCACCAGCAGGGCCAGCAACTGGCTGCCCTCGTCCTGCGGCTCGGCCAAGCCTTCGGCAAAGGCGCGCGCGCCGCTGGCGATGCGCTTGCCCAGGCGGATGCCCCAAGGCGAATAGGGCGTGGCACTGGCGGCGATGCTGTCTTCGGCTAGCTGGGCGAGTAGGGCGTCGCGGCCGATCTTCAGGCTGTTGGCGCGCAGGTCGGCGGGCGCCTCCTGATTGAGCGCGCGGGCCAGCTCTAGGGTTTCGGCCTCGCCGTACTGCGCGCTCAACGCGGCGTAGATGGCCTCCGGCAGATTGGCCTCGGCGGCGGCGGAGACCGGCGCCAGCGCGGCGGCCGGCGGCAGCTCATAGTCGGCCGGATCGGCGCCGAGGTCGGCAAGGTGGCGCGCCAGCCAGGCGGCGGGCTCGGCGCCGGCCAGGGCCTGCAGGCGCAGCACATCGCGCAGCACGCCATAGACCAGCGCGCTGACCTGGGCGCGGTCGCGCTTGCCCATCTCGCGGTGGCTGCGGAACAGGGCGTCGAGGATCTGGTCGGCCGGCCGGCTGCCGGCGGCGATGCTTTCCAGCGCCGCGCGGGCACGGGCGACGTGGGCGCGGCGAGGCTTGGGGGATTCGGTCATTGCCACAGTCTAAAGGGCGGGCCAAGCTGGTCCGCAGGACTCAAGCCCTGAATTGCCATGGACGCCATCAATCTGTCCGCCTGCCGCGCGCCCTTGTTCTTCCTTGGCGCCGGCATGAGCGCCGAGTCCGGCGTGCCCACCTACCGGGGGCGCGGCGGTATCTGGGAGCAGTACGACTACCAGGACTACGCCTGCCAGCGGGCTTTCGAGCGCGATCCGGAAAAGGTGCTGGACTTTCACCAGTTGCGGCGGGCGACGGTGCTGGCCTGCCAGCCGCACGCCGGTCATCAGCATCTGGCCCGATTGCAGTCGGCCTGGCCGGCGCTGCGGGTGGTGACCCAGAACATCGATGGCCTGCTGCAACGCGCCGGCATCCGTGTCGATGCCGAACTGCACGGCTCGCTCTGGCGGCTGCGCTGCGCCTGCGGGGCGCGGGAGGCTCCCGCGCCGGCCGAGTACCCGCAACGGCGTTGCGCCGATTGCGGGCAATGGCTGCGGCCGGACATCACCTGGTTCGAAGACGCGGTGGACGCCGCCTGTTTCGAGCGGGTGGCGGACTGGGTGCGCCGCGCCGATCTATTCGTCTCGGTCGGGACTTCCGGCGCGGTCTGGCCGGCGGCCGGCTTCGCCCAGTTGGCGCGTCGGAGCGGCGCCGACATGGTCGAGATCAACCCAGAGGACAACGAGGCCTCGCCGCTGTACGCCCGCCAAGTGCGGATGCGGGCCAGCGAGGCCATGCCCGCACTCTTTCCGCTCACCGCTGCCACAGCCGCCAACGCGCCCTCCGCCCCATGAACCTCCTCCGTCAATACGGCGTCGCCCTGGTCAGCCTCGTCGTCTCGCTCGGTAGCCTCGGCTACGCCACCTGGCGCAACGAAACCAGCGAGCAGCAGCGCAACACTCGCTACGCCGCCTTTCGCGGGCTGGAGGAACTGGGCCAGCTCCAGGTGCTGGTGGACCGCCACCAGTACGGTGCCGGCGAGAGTGACTACGTCACCGGCTGGGCGCGCGTGCTGCTGATCCACGACCTCGCCAGCCTGCTGCCCGAGCCCGCCCACGGCGCGGCGGAGCGCTTGCAGGTGCGCTGGAAGGCCGACTTCGAGGCCTGGGACGACGGCAGCGACAAGGCCGCCGGCGAGCGGATCAGCGCCGAGATCGGCGCGGCACGCAAGGACATGCTGGCTACGCTGATGGGGCTGCGCTAGCAGGCAGTTCCCATCCGGCTATGCTCTGCCCACCCCTTCTCCACCGGTGCTTGCCATGGCTCGCTACAACAACATCCTGGAGACGATCGGCAACACGCCGGTCGTGCGCATCAACCGCCTCGCGCCGGAAGGCGTGAACCTGTACGCGAAGCTCGAAGCCTTCAACCCCCTGGGCTCGGTCAAGGATCGTCTGGCGCTGGGCGTGATTGAGGCCGCCGAGAAATCCGGCGCGCTCAAGCCCGGCCAGACCGTGATCGAGGCCACCAGCGGCAACACCGGCATTGGCCTCGCCATGGTCTGCGCCGCCAAGGGCTACCCGCTGGTGGTGACGATGGCCGAGCAGTTCAGCGTCGAGCGTCGGCGGCTGATGCGCTTCTTGGGCGCCAAGGTCGTGCTCACGCCCGCTGCCGGCCGTGGCTACGGCATGGTGCAGAAGGCCATCGAGCTGGCCGAGGCGCACGGCTGGTTCCTGACGCGCCAGTTTGAAAACGAAGCCAACCCGGCCATGCACGAGCGCACCACGGCGCGCGAAATCCTCGCCGACTTCGCTGGCGAAAAGCTCGACTACTGGGTGACCGGCTACGGCACCGGCGGCACGCTCAATGGTGTTTCCCGCGTGCTGGCCCGCGAAAAGCCCGAGACCCGCATCGTCGTCTGCGAGCCCGCGGACGCGCCGCTGCTGGCCAGCGGCCAGGAGCAGGCCCGCAATGCGGATGGTTCGCCGTCCTCACCGCACGGCGCCTTCAAGCCGCATCCCATCCAGGGCTGGACGCCGGACTTCATCCCCAAGATCACCGCCGAAGTCATGGCCACCGGACGCATCGACCGCGTGCTGGCCATCCCCGGCCCGGAAGCCATCAAGGCCTCGCAGGAGCTGGCGCAGAAGGAAGGCATCTTCACCGGCATCAGCGGCGGCGCGACGTTTGTCGGCGCGCTGCGCGTAGCCGCCGAGGCTGCTAAGGGCGCGAACATTCTCTGCATGCTGCCGGATACCGGCGAACGCTACCTCAGCACGCCGCTGTTCGCGGAGGTGGCGGTGGATATGACGCCCGACGAACTGGCGCTGTCGAAGTCGACGCCGGGGTTGCAGTTTTCGAGCTAGATAGCTGCAGGGCTTTTCGGATTCAGCCCAGAGCAGACCGTGGCGAACGCCGTTTTCAGCTGCGCATTTGCACGCAGTGCGGATGCGTCGGCTTGATTACATAGCTATGTGTCTTTATGCCGATTTCTCTCGATTGCTCGCTGGGTGAACCCCACGAGGTCTAGCTCTCCGTCAATCCGGATCTCGTCCTCCCAAATATCCAAGTTCCCATAGGCAGTATCGAAGTCATCCCATACCAGCGGTGCCGCGTCGAACTCTTCCATGTTTCTCGCGAATGGGAACAGCTTGTTTACAAGTGCCTGAAGCTCCCCTAAGCGGTATAGATAGGTAATGAGGTTGTGCCTCTGAGGCGTGAAGTGGTCGCTGTCTTGAGAGAGGTAACCTCGAAGGCGAGCCTCATGTATCTGCATCGCCACGAGTATTCGTGAAAGGAAGTCGCCCACGACCGGCGTCGCATGACGAATACATTCTTGAAACACGGCTTTGTATTCCTGGGGCGCTTGAGGAACAACGAAGTCTGGTCGTCGGCCGGGCTCGGCTTTCCATCCTTTCAAGAAAATGGAAGCGCTTCCCTTGAAGTACGAGACCAATTCACTCAACGCCGCGGGAAGGAATGCTTGAGAGGCTAGAAAATCTCTTTCCCGCTGTTTCTCTGCGTTAAAGCGCGAAATATTGAAGGCGATGGCGCTAGAGAGGAACGCCAACATTCCAACGTTCAAGCCCTGCCAGCGGTCCCACACATCCTGAAGATGAACCCAGCTAAAGCCGCCGTCGATCCACGGGTAAATGAGCATGCACACTGCGTAAAGCGCCAGCGAGGACCATCCGCCGAGGTTAAGCAGGGTTATCACTTTGTCGCGCTTCAGCATGTTGGATTTGGTTTGAATCCATCCTCTTTTGATTGTTTGTCCGGGCGATTCAAACGCCTTGCGATGATGCTGCCTCGACTACGTAGGGGAAGCAATATTGAATCCGGGCACGAACGGCCGCTCCTGGCACATTTTCGCCCTTGGTCGACGCGGTTCGAGCGAATTCTTTTCTCGCAGTAAGCAGAAAGCCGCCCGTTGCTGAGCCACGGGCGACCTCCGAAGGGCCGGTCATCTGACCGAACCGCGTTTTACCCCAGCGCCCTGAAATCCGGCTTCTCCCTCACCGCGCACTGCGGGCACTGCCCGCTTTCGGGGGAGTTGCGCCCAGCGGGCGCCGGCGGGAAAGCCCTCGTGCTCGCAGCCGACCGCTTCGTCGTAGACGTAGCCGCAGTTCGGGCACTGGTGGCTTGTGATGGTCGGGACCTTGGCGACGATGCCGGAGAGGACCGGCGCGTTGGACGTCGTCGTAGCCTCAGCCGCATCGACCGGCAGCGGGTAGCGAGCCAGGAGCCTGGCGCGGGCTGAAGGTTGCAGGCTGGCCTGGCTCAGTTCACCGCCTTGATGCGCGCGTAGGCGGCCAGCGCCCGGTCGCGTGAGCGGCCGAGGTCGACGATCGGCTTCGCGTAGACGCTGTCGAGACCGATGCCGGCGGCGCGGCGAATCTCGGAGGGAGCCTCCCAGGGGCGATGTAGGAACTTGTCGGGCAGCTTGGCAAGCTCCGGCAGCCAGTGCCGGGTGTAGTTGCCCTCTGGATCGAACTTCTCGCCCTGCAATACCGGGTTGAAGATGCGGAAGTAGGGCGCGGCGTCGGCGCCGCAGCCGGCGGTCCACTGCCAGCCCAGGCTGTTCTGTGGCAGCGAGGCATCGACCAAGGTGTCCCAGAACCAGCGCGCGCCCTCCTGCCAGGGGATCAGCAGGTTCTTGGTCAGCAGGCTGGCGCAGATCATCCGCACGCGGTTGTGCATCCAGCCGGTGTCCCAGAGCTCACGCAGGCCGGCATCGACGATGGGGATGCCGGTACGGCCGCGCTGCCAGGCGGCGAGATCGGCCGCGTAGTCCTCCGGCGCGCGCCAGGGGAAGGCGGCGAAACGCTCGTGCATCGGCGCGTCCGTGGTGTGCGGATAGTGGAACAGGAGGTGGTGCGAGAACTCCCGCCAGCCTAGTTCGCGGACAAAGTGCTCAGCGCTGGCTAGCCAGCCGGGGCTGGCGGCGCGGGCGGCTTCGCGGGCCGCCACCAGGGCGCTGCGCGGGCTCAGTTCGCCGAAGTGCAGGTGCGGAGACAGACCCGAGGTGGCGCTTGCGGCCGGCTGGTCGCGCTGCGTCGTGTAGCGGCCGATGGCGTCGGCGGTGAACTGCTCCAGGCGTCGCCGGGCGTCGGGCTCGCCTGGCGTCCAGAGCGGGTGGAAGCCCTGGTCCCAGGGGATGCGCGGCAGCAGCTCCAGCTCGGCGAGCGCCAGGCCGCGCAGGCTGGTTGCCGGCGGGCGCAGGTGCTCGGGCGCCGGCAGCGGAGCAGGCAGGTGGTCCAGCCGGGCCTCGGCATTGCGCCAGAACGGCGTGAACACGCGATAGGGCTCGCCGGCGCCGGTCTTCAGTTCCCAGGGTTCGTGCAGCAGCGCGGCGTTGAAGCTCTCGGCCAGCAGGCCGTCGGCGCGCAGGGCCTCCTTCACCGCCCGGTCGCGGGCGAGGGCGGCGGGCTCGTAGAGGCGGGTCCAGTACACCGCCCCGGCGCCGGTTTCGCGGACCAGCGTCCGCAGCGCCTCCAGGCTGGGTCCGCGGCGGATCAGCAGCGGGCTGCCCAGCGCCGCCAGCCGCTCGCCCAGGCAGCTCAGGGAGTGGTGCAGCCACCAGCGGCTGGCCGCGCCGGGTGCCCAGGGCGCCTCCTCCTCCGGGGCGTGCAGATACAGCGGCAGCACCCGGGCGTGGCGCTGGGTGGCGGCGTGGAGGGCGGGCTGGTCGGCCAGCCGCAGGTCGCGGCGCAGCCAGACGATGGCGGTATCGGGGGTGGTCATAGGGACGGTCTACGCAAGCTTAAAAGGTCTGGATGCGCCGCGAGTCCTGGACCCCGGCCCCGTATAATCCGCGCCGAAATGAATACCCCCTCCCCGGACGCGCTCGTCATCGACGAGGTCCGCAAATCCTATGGTTCGCTGCAGGCGCTCAAGGGCGTCAGCTTCAGCATCCGGCGCGGCGAGTTCTTCGGCCTACTCGGCCCCAACGGCGCCGGCAAGTCCACCCTCATCAGCATCATCGCCGGCCTCACCCGCGCCAGCTCCGGTCGGGTGGCGGTGCTGGGCCACGACACCGTGGCGGACTTCCGCACCGCCCGCCGGCAGCTTGGCGTGGTGCCGCAGGAGCTGGTGTTCGACCCCTTCTTCAACGTCGTCGACATGCTGCGCATCCAGGCCGGCTACTACGGCTGCGGCGAGGAGGTCTGGCCCTGGATCGACGAGATGCTGGAGCGGCTCGACCTCAAGGCCAAGCGCGGCGCCTCGATGCGCGCGCTGTCCGGTGGCATGAAGCGCCGCGTGCTGATCGCCCAGGCACTGGTGCACAAGCCGCCGGTGGTGATCCTCGACGAGCCCACCGCCGGCGTCGATGTCGAACTGCGCCGTACCCTGTGGAGCTTCATGCGCGACCTGCACTCGCAGGGCACGACCGTGGTGCTGACCACCCACTATCTCGAAGAGGCGCAGGAGATGTGCAGCCGCATCGCCATCCTCGACAAGGGCGAGGTCAAGGCGCTGGAGCCCACCGCGCAGTTGCTGGCGCGCCATCCCTTCCGCTTCCTAAGGCTCAAGCTCGCCAACGGTGGCCTGCTGCCGGAGAGCCTGCGTGGTCTCGTCGCCAGCGAGGCCGAGGGTGTGGTCGAGCTGAAGCTGGACGTGAAGGCCAACCCCATCGGCGGCGTGTTCGATGCCCTGCGCAATGCCGGCCTCGCCATCGAGGATGTGCACACCCGCGAGCCGGATCTGGAAGACATCTTCATCGAACTGACGCGTGGTGACGCGTCGCTGGAGCCGACCAGGTGAGCCCTGACCAGCGTGGCTTCAGCACCCTGCTGAAGAAGGAAATCATGCGCTTCTGGGCGGTGCTGGCGCAGACCGTCACCGCGCCGGTAATCACCGCGCTGCTCTACCTGCTGGTGTTCGCGCAGGCGCTGCAGGGGCGCAGCGTCAACGGCTACGACGGCCTGAGCTACACCGAATTTCTGGTGCCCGGCCTGGTGATGATGACGGTGATCCAGAACGCCTTCGCCAACACCTCGTCCTCGCTGATCCAGAGCAAGGTGATGGGCAACATCGTGTTCACCCTGATGGCGCCGCTGGGGCCGCTGGACTGGTTCGGCGCCTACGTGATCGCCGCGCTGGTGCGCTCGGTGCTGGTGGCGCTGGCGATGCTGGCGGTGACCTGGTTCTTCGTGCCCCTGCCGGTGCGCGAGCCGGGCGCGCTGCTGGCGGTGTTCACGCTGTCCGCCGCCACCCTGGCGGCGCTGGGCCTGATCGCCGGCATCCTGGCGCAGAAGTTCGACCACATCGCCGCCTTCACCAATTTCTTCATCACGCCGCTGTCCTTCCTCTCCGGCGTGTTCTACTCGGTGCATTCGCTGCCGCCGTTCTGGTTCACGGCCAGCCATTTCAATCCCTTTTTCTACATGATCGACGGCTTCCGCTACGGCTTCTTCGGCCAGGCCGACGTGCCCATCTTCCAGAGCCTGCTGTGGATCGCCGGCGCCTTCGTGGCGGTGTCCGCGGTGGCGTTGTGGATGCTGGTGACCGGCTACAAGATGCGTCGCTGAGAGTTCGCCGGGAGCCCTAACCAACCATGATGACCAAAGAACAAATCCAGGCCCTGATCCAGGCCGGCCTGCCGGACGCGCAGGTGACGGTGAGCGGCGACGACGGCCAGCACTTCGAGGCCGAGGTGGTCTCTGCCCAGTTCGCCGGCAAGATGCCGGTGGCGCAGCACCGCCTGGTCTACGCCGCGCTCGGCGACAAGATGGGTCGCGAGATCCACGCCCTCAAGCTCAAGACCCGGACGCCCTGATGGACAAGTTCATTGTTGCCGGCAACGGCCCCTTGATGGGTGAAGTTGCCGCCAGCGGCGCCAAGAACGCCGCCCTGCCCATCCTCTGCGCGGCCCTGCTGTCGGACGCGCCGCTGCACTTGAGCAACGTGCCCAAGCTCTGGGACATCAACACCACCAAGAAGCTGCTGTCGCAGATGGGGGTGAAAGTGGAACAGACCGGCGAGCACGAGATCAGCCTCGACGCCAAGCCGATCACCACCCACATCGCGCCCTACGAACTGGTGCGCACCATGCGTGCCTCGATCCTGGTGCTCGGCCCGCTGGTGGCGGCGCGCGGCGAGGCGCATGTCTCGCTGCCCGGCGGCTGCGCCATCGGCGCGCGGCCGGTGGATCTGCACCTGATGGGCTTGAAGGCCATGGGCGCCGAGATCACCCTGGAAGGCGGCTTCGTGCACGCCAAGGCGGCGAAGCTCAAGGGCGCACGCATCGTCTTCGATACGGTGACCGTCACCGGCACCGAGAACCTGATGATGGCCGCCACCCTCGCCGACGGCGAGACGGTGCTGGAGAACGCCGCCCGCGAGCCGGAAGTGGTCGATCTCGCCAAGTGCCTGCGCGCCATGGGCGCGAAGATCAAGGGCGAGGGCACCACCACCATCCGCATCCAGGGCGTGAAGGCGCTGCACGAAGCGAGTCACGCGGTGCTGCCCGACCGCATCGAGACCGGCACCTTCCTGGTCGCCGGCGCGGCGACGCGCGGCAAGGTGCGGGTGACGAAGACCGATCCGGGCCTGCTCGACGCGGTGCTGGTCAAGCTGCAGCAGGCCGGTGCCGTGGTGCGCACCGGCACCGACTTCATCGAGGTCGACATGCAGGGGCGGCGTCCGCAGGCGGTCAACATCCACACCATGCCGCACCCGGGCTTTCCCACCGACATGCAGGCGCAGTTCATGGCGCTCAACTGCCTGGCCGAAGGCGTCGGCGTGATCAAGGAAACCATCTTCGAGAACCGCTTCATGCACGCGCAGGAGCTGATCCGCCTCGGCGCCGAGATCCGCATTGACGGGCACACCGCGATCACCACCGGCAAGGACCGTCTCGCCGCCGCGCCGATCATGGCCACCGACCTGCGTGCCTCGGCGGCGCTGGTCATCGCCGCGATGATGGCCGACGGTGAAACCGTGATCGACCGCGTTTACCACATGGACCGCGGCTACGAGGACATCGAGGGCAAGTTCAGCGCCCTGGGCGCCAAGATCAAGCGGGTCGGCAAGCAGTTCTAGGCTGCCGAGCGGGCCATGTCCGACCTCGCCCAGCCCCGCCCTCGTGTCGAGATCGAGTACTGCACCCAGTGCCGCTGGCTGCTGCGCGCCGGCTGGGTCGCGCAGGAGCTGCTGACCACCTTCGCCGAGGAACTGGGCGAGGTGGCGCTGAAACCCGGGCAGGGCGGGGTGTTCTGCGTCAAGCTGGATGGCGAGCTGCTTTGCGACCGCAAGGCCGATGGCGGTTTCCCTGATCTGGCGGTGCTCAAGCAGCGCCTGCGCGACCGCATCGCGCCGGAACGCGATCTGGGTCATAGCGAGCGCAAGCCGGCCGCTGAAAACTGAGCGCGCGCCCCCAGCTTGGGTTAGTCCGATCCCGAGGAAGCCTTATGTCCCAGTCCGCCGCCCTCATGCCCGCGCTGTTCATCGGCCACGGTTCGCCGATGAATGCCCTGGAGCGCAATGCCTACACCGAAGCCTGGCGGGCGCTGGGCGAATCGCTGCCGCGACCGAAGGCGGTGCTGTGCATTTCCGCCCATTGGCTGACCCGAGGGCTGGCGGTCACCGCCATGCCGCAGCCGCGCACCATCCACGACTTCGGCGGCTTCCCGCGCGAGTTGTTCGCGGTGCAGTACCCGGCACCGGGCGCGCCGGCACTGGCGGCCCGCGTGGCCGAACTGCTGGCACCGCTGCCCGTGGCGCAGGATCAGTCCTGGGGACTGGACCACGGCGCCTGGTCGGTACTGGTGCACCTGTTCCCGGATGCCGAGGTGCCAGTGCTGCAACTGAGCCTCGACGCCAGCCAGCCGGAAGCCTTCCACTACGCGCTGGGCCAGAAGCTGGCTGCGCTGCGCGAAGAAGGCGTGCTGATCCTTGGCAGCGGCAACGTCGTGCACAACCTGCGCACGCTCAACTGGCAGGGCGGTGCGGCCTACGGCTGGGCCGCGCAGTTCAACGACTGGGCGCGGGCAGGGATCGTCTCAGGGGACCACCCGGCGCTGATCGACTGGCGCAGTCAGGGCGAGGCCGGCCGGCTATCGGTGCCCACCACCGAGCACTACTGGCCGCTGCTGCCGGTGCTGGGCGCACAGCGCCCCTGCGAGACGGCGGAGATCGTCGTCGATGGCGTCGAGATGGGCTCGATCAGCATGCTGGCGGTGCGGGTGGGGTAGAGGGCGGCCGGACTCCGGGTAGCGGCCGGTCTTTCTACATCACCTGCTCCGCGCGCTCGACGAAATGGATGCGTCGACCATCCCAGTGATAGTGGTAATGACTGGCTTGCAGCATGGGAGGCTGCAGCGCCGGGGCGCGGAAGATCGCCGCGCACTCGCCGCCAGGCAGGCGGATGCTGGGGAAAAATAGGCCCCAGGCACCTTGGGCCTGTAGTTCACGGCCGAGCGCTTGTCCGGCGGCGTAATCGACCGGGTTCATGGCCGCGGTGCCGCGTAAGGCTGCGCGGCCGTCCAGCAAGGGCTGGGCGAGGTCGACGACGTAGCGGCGCATATCCAGGCGGATCGGTGGTTCCTGGGTGGCGGCCAGGAAGCGCTCGCGGTGGTAGACGGTTTCGCGGATAGCGGTGTTCTCGTCGCGGGCCGCGTAGAGCACGCCGTAACTGCCGTCGCCGAAGCGGCCGGGAGAGGGATGAGTGAAGGCGGCCATGATCGGCGTGGTGCCTGGGCCGCTTAGCCAGTCCTTGGGCGGCAGCAGGTGCAGCTGGCCCAGTTCCGAGCGCAGCCGGTCATTGGTAAGCGCCTCGATCTCGTAAAGATCGGCCAGGGCCTCGGTGGAGGCGATGGCATCGAACACACCCACGGGCGGGAAGCGCGAGGGGATGATGCGGTGTAGGCGACGGGCGTCCGGCAGCCAGGGCGCCAT
Source organism: Nevskiaceae bacterium (assembly GCA_004297005.1). Classification (GTDB taxonomy): domain Bacteria; phylum Pseudomonadota; class Gammaproteobacteria; order Nevskiales; family Nevskiaceae; genus Stagnimonas. Next base: position 82,689 of record SCVA01000013.1, on the reverse strand, counting down.
GGCCGGCATCAGGGGCATGGCTCAGTGGCCCCGCTGGCCGTCGAGGTAATTTCGCACAAATGCGAGATCGGCAACATTTCCCGCAAGCATGCGGGCCAGGGCCGTATTCCCTCCGAAGCCGGGCGCGGTGTTTGCCCGCCTTACCCAGGCGCCTGCGGCGGCTTCATCGGGCAGCAGGATGTGCAGCGCTTTCCAGATGCCCAGCAGATATGACAGCCGCTCCAGCGTGTCGCGTGGCAGTGGCGCCGACAACTGGCCGCCGCCGCTGACCTGCTTGCGCCAGTGATAGTAGGTGCGCTCCTTGGCTCCAAGCAGGGTGCTGGCCTGGCTGGCGCTGAGCTGCCAGCTGTCGAGGATGGCCAGCACCGCGCGCAGGCCGTTGGAATCGCGTCGGCTGGTGTCGGCAGCGAGGGTCGCAGCTGGACTGGATGGGGATAGCGCGGTCATGGCAGGTGCACTTTAGATGCCCGGCTTGCAGAGTGCAATATTGCGCATCAGAAGATATAACACGCAATGGCGATAGCCTGCCCTGGATGGCACCATTCCCTGCGCCGGCCGCACCTCAGGCGTAGGGTTCGCTGGCCTCGATGCGCTCGGTTTCCTGCAGCGCGGCGGTGTACCACTCCTGCAAGGCCGGCAGGCTGCGCATGGTTTCCACGTACTCGTCGCTGACTTCGGAGAGCGGCACCTGGTAGGTGACAAAGCGCGTCACCACCGGCGCAAAAAAGGCGTCGGCGGCGCTGAACTCGCCGAACAGATACGGGCCTTCCAGCCCATGGCGCCGGCGGCAGTCCTCCCAGATTTCATCGATGCGGGCGATGTCGGCGAGCACCGCTGGCGTCTGGCCCTTGCCGGGATGCGAGGCGCGGCAGTTCATCGGCATGTGGCTGCGCAGGGCGGTGAAGCCGGAGTGCATTTCGGCGCAGACGCTGCGCGCATGCGCGCGCGCCTCGGTGTCTCGCGGCCAGACCGCGACCCCCGGGTACTGCTCGGCGAGGTATTCGATGATCGCCAGGGAGTCCCATACCACCAGCTCGCCGTCGTGCAGCACCGGCACCCGGCCGGAGGGCGCGTGCTGCAGCAGCCGGGATTTGGAGTCTTCCCGGTAGAGCGGGACCAGCTCCTCCTCGAAGGGGAGATCCAGCGCCCGCATCAGCAGCCAGGGGCGCAGCGACCAGGACGAGTAGTTCTTGTTGCCGATCACCAGTTTCATGCCGGACTCCAGACTCTGCCGTGGCCTCAGTGTAAGGACCGCAAGGGCCGTGCCGAGGGTTTATAGGCGGAGTTTATGACGGCGACGTCGCAGGGTGATGAGACTTTCCGGGGCCAGCTACCTAGGGTGTGTTGGCAATAAATACGTCGTTGCGTTGCCGGTCAAAATTGCGTCAGGCAAGGCGCCTGCCGACGCGAAGGCCGGTTGCCTTCGCTAGGCGGGCAACGCCGCATGACGCAATTTTGGTCAGCAACCCTTCGGGGCGGGACGGTTTTGGGGCATTGCCGCGTCAGCCAGTGTTTCAATAGGCCCGCTATTGCGCACACTGCCTTCCTTGCACTGCCCCAAAACAGCCTTCCGCCGCAACGACGTATTTATTGCCAACACACCCTAGAATGCGCGCGCCATGAACTCCGCCAACGTCGTCACCATCGCCCTCTCCAAGGGTCGCATCCTCGAGGAATCGCTGCCGCTGCTGTCAGCCCTGGGCCTGGAGCCGGCCGGCGACATCGACCGCCTGCTGCGGGTGCCGAGCAAGGCGGCGGACGTGCAGTTCCTGATCATCCGCCCCACTGACGTCCCCACCTATGTGGAATACGGCGCGGCCGACATGGGCATCGTCGGCAAGGACATCCTGATGGAGCACGGCGGCGCCGCGCTCTACGAGCCGCTGGACCTCAACATCGCCCGCTGCCGGCTCTCCGTGGCCGCGCCCAAGGGCTATGCGCCGCAGCCGGGCAAGCGCCTGCGAGTGGCGACCAAGTACCCGGAAATCACCAAACGCCACTACGCCGCGCGCGGCGAGCAGGTGGAGATCATCAAGCTCTACGGCTCCATGGAGCTGGCGCCGCTGGTGGGCCTGTCGGACGTGATCGTCGATCTGGTCGCCACCGGCAAGACCCTGCTCGCCAACGGTCTGGTCGAGATCGAGCAGATCGGCCCGGTGACCTCGCGGCTGGTGGTCAACAAGGCCTCGATGAAGATGAAGCACGCGCGCATCCGCGAGCTGCTGGCGCAGTTCGAGGCGACGATTCGTGGCTGAAGCGGTCGCCATCCGCCGGCTCGACAGCGCCGAGGCGGGCTTCGAGGCGGCGTTCACGGCGCTGCTCGACCGCGCGCCCGAGTCTGCGCCGGAAGTCGCTGCGCGCACGGCCGAGATCGTCGAGGCGATCCGCCTGCGTGGTGACGCCGCACTGGTGGAATACACCGCCCGCTTTGACCGCCGCGCGCTGGCCGGCGCCGCCGAGCTGGAGCTGCCGAAGGCGGCGCTGCAGGCGGCCTGGGAGGGCCTGGCGCCGGAGTTGAAGCAGGCGCTGGAAGCCGCTGCCGCGCGCATCCGCGCCTATGCCGAGCGGCAGAAGATCGCCGAGTGGAGCTTCGAGGACGAGCACGGCAATACCCTCGGCCAGCGGGTCACCGCGCTGGACCGCGCCGGGCTCTACGTGCCGGGCGGCAAGGCGGCCTATCCCTCCAGCGTGCTGATGAACGCCATCCCGGCCAAGGTCGCCGGCGTCGGCGAGCTGGTGATGGTCACCCCCACGCCGGGTGGCGAAGCCAATGCCACGGTGCTGGCGGCGGCGCATCTCGCCGGCGTGGACCGCGTCTTCACCATCGGCGGCGCGCAGGCCGTGGCCGCCCTGGCCTACGGCACCGCGACGGTGCCGGCGGTGGACAAGATCTTTGGCCCCGGTAACGCCTATGTCGCCGCCGCCAAGCGTCTGGTGTTCGGCCGCGTCGGCATCGACGCCATCGCCGGGCCCTCGGAGATCCTGGTGATCTGCGACGGGGCGACCGATCCGGCCTGGATCGCCATGGACCTGTTCAGCCAGGCCGAGCACGACGAGGACGCGCAGTCCATCCTGCTGTCGCCGGACGCCGCCTTCCTCGACGCCGTGCAGGTGGCGCTGGACGCGCGCATCGCCGAGTTGCCGCGCGCCGAGATTGCCCGCGCCGCCCTGCGCGAGCGCGGCGCCCTGGTGCGGGTGCGCGATCTCGCCGAGGCGGCCGCGCTGGCCAACCGCGTCGCCGCCGAGCATCTGGAGCTCTCGGTGGCCGAGCCGGAGGCGCTGCTGCCGCTGATACGCCACGCTGGCGCGATCTTCCTGGGCCGGCACACGCCGGAAGCCTTCGGCGATTACTGCGCCGGCCCCAACCACGTGCTGCCAACCAGCCGCGCCGCGCGCTTTTCCAATCCGCTGGGCGTCTACGAGTTCCAGAAGCGCGCCAGCCTGATCCGCTGCACGCCCGCGGGTGCCAAGCCGCTGGCGCGCATCGCTGGCGCGCTCGCCGATGCCGAGGGCCTGCAGGCGCACGCCGCCAGCGCCCGCGACCGCGGCTAGATCCTAGAGCAGACAGAGCGGCGGCTGACGGCCGTCTTCCTGCTGCGCCAGCAGGATCGCCAGCACGGTGCCCGGGTCGACCAGCGGTGGCTGGGTGAGTGCGCCCAGCAGATCTCCCACTTCGCGCGACAGCGTCCAGCAGGCCTGGGCGATGCGGACTTGCCCCAGCGTCGCGTAGAGCTCGGTTTCCAGCACCGGCCGCTCGGCGAAGTGCTTGCTCAGGAAGGCCTGCACCGCCGCCGAGCGCTGGCCGCGGGTCTGCCAGAGCGGCTCGGGGACTTTCACCGCCGCGCGGTAATAGCGTGGGTAGAGGTCCAGGCCGCGCGCCCGGCGTTCCTGGCGCAGGCCGTCGGTGCTGTGCAGTTCCAGTTCCACCGCCTCGCCGGCGACATCCACGCGCAGTCTGGCCGGTGAGCAATAGGGGTTGAAGTCGAGCAGTTCGGCGGAATAGCCGTCGAGCCCGCCCTGATACTGATAGTCCTCGGCCTCGCCGCGATGCGGTTGCGGCAGGGGCAGCAGGCGCCCTTGCAGAGGTTCGCCAGTGGCGACGAAGTGCCAGGCGCGGGCTTCGGTGTCGGCCTGGTCCTTCTCCCAGTAGCCGCTGTTGCCGGCGGCATCCAGGCCTTCGACGCGCATCAGGCGGTGTTCGCTGCCGGGCGGCAGCTTGCGCAGGCTGATGCGGTCGGTGATGCGCCCCGGCACCCGCGGATGCCGTACCCAGTCCGGTGGCGGCAACTGGATCTTCGGCTGCGCCAGCTCGCGCTGATCCTGCCAACTGTAGTCGAGGAAGACGGCGTTACCGCCGGAAACGTCGAACTCGTAGAGGCGGGTATAGATCTCGCCGTCGGCGCCCACCACCATCGCGGTCGAACCGCTGCCGCTCAGGCCCGCCATCACCGTGGTGCCGCGCTCGGGGCCGCAGACCTCGCGGCTTTCGTCCATCGGCAGCCAGGGGTCGAGATAGGTGATGCGGAGTCCATCGCCGCGCAGCAGGAAGACGTTGAGGATGCCGGCCGGCGCCTGCTGGTAACCGCCGCCGTCGATGAAGTACTCGTCGCTGCCGGTGAAATGGCTGGTGGCCCAGTCGCGTACGTCGTCAAAGATCCAGCCGCCGAGATCGGTCCAGAAGAACGGTCCCCAGCGCCGGGTCCAGCCACCGGCGCCGATGGCGCCATTGGCGTAGTCGAGGGTGTAGATCTGCCGCGCCTGATTCAGCGCCAGCAGCACGCTGCCGTCGGCGGAGATCTCGCTCACCTGGCCGTCCAGGCAGCGCGGTAGCAGCAAGGCCCGCCAGGGTTCGCTGATGCCGGTGGTCTCGCGGTTGGCCTTGAGATAGATGCGGCCTTCGTGCACGGCGTAGTAGTGCTCGCCGTCGTAGGACTGCTGGCGGCCGCGCAGATGCACCAGCTCGGGCAGTTCGCGGGCGACTTCCGGCGTGGCTTCGGCACCGCCTTCGAGCGGGCTGTACTGCCCGGCGTCGAGCAGCGAGGGCGTCAGTAGGCCGGTGGTGCCGGCGTATTCCTCCAGGCAGAGCGGATCGGGGACGGTGCGGACGCCGGGAACGCGGGTTTCCAGCGTCGGCTCCGCGCGTTCGGCGAGTTCGGCGGTGCCCTCGCCAGCGGCGGTGCCGCTGCCGGAGTCGCAGGAGACCAGCCAGAGGCTGGAGGCCAGCAGCAGCGGACCCAGATGCCGATGCCAGCGCAGGTGCGAAGCCATGGACGCGAAGCCGGTCCCAGGGTGTTTGGGAATAGTCATGATTTCGGGAGTTACTGGATGTATTGCTCAATCAGGCGGCGCAGCGCCTGGTAGCCCTGGACGAGCCGCGGCCCGGGGCGGCCGAGGAATTCCTCGCTGATGGCGTGGATCTGTCCGTCGCGCACCGCCGGCACGGCCTGCCAGCCCGGGCGTCGCCGCACCAGCTCGGCGCGATAGTTCTCCACCTTCACGCCGCACCAGCTCATCACCACCAGCTCTGGCGCCGCCTCGAGGATTTCCGCCTCGCTCAGCGGGCTGCTCTTGCCGGGGCGCTGGCCCCAGGGATTGTCACCGCCGGCGAGTTCGATCAGCTCGGTCGCCCAGGAGTCACGCGTTGGCGCGATCACCGGCTTCGGCCACCATTCCAGCAGCACGCGCGGGCGGCGGCCGCGCGGCGGGTGGGGCTTCAGCTCCTCGCGCATACGTGCCACCAAGCGGCGGCCGTCGTCGGCGCGGCCGATAGCCTCGGCGATGCGGCCGATGTCGGCATAGACATCGGCCAGGCGCAGGGGCTCGCAGACCAGGGTGCGTAGCCCGGCGGCCTCCAGGGCGAGGACCAGGGCATCGTGGCCCGGGAGGGTGCGCGAGGTCAGTACCAGATCCGGTTTCAGGGCGGCGACCGCGGCGATGTCCAGCGACAGGTCGCGACCCAGCTTCGGCAAGTCGGCGACCACTTCGCTGGGATGGTCGGAGTCGGCATCGACGCCCACCAGCAGTTCCGCCGCGCCCAGGGCGCAGACGATCTCGGTGTTCGAGCAGGTGTGCGAGACGATCCGCACGACAGCGTTCAGAGCGCGCCGAACTCGTTCTCGATGCGGTTGAGGCCGCCGGAGATCAGGCTGTGCAGCAGCAGGGCGAGGGCGCCGCCGGTGCCGGGGATGCGCGGTTCGAAGCGGATGGAGTAGTCCACCTGGGTGCCGCCCGGCACGTCGCGGAACTCGATCTGGCCGAGGTGGTTCTTCAGCGGGCTGCCGCGGCTGATGCGGTATTCGATCCGCTTGCCGGGCTCGAAGCCGACGATGGTTTCCTCGAAGGCGCTGGGGCCGAAGCCGATGCGACGCACCGAGCCGAGACCATCCGGATTGCCTGCTTCCTCGCTGGTCTTGATGCGGCGCAGGGCGCCGAGCTTGACGCCAGCCGGGCCGCCAAGCGCGGCGCCGAAGCGTTCGTGGCTGGCGAACAGCGCGAACACCTTGCTGCGCGGCGCCGAGAATTGACGGCTGAAGCGCAGGCTGCGCTGGGATTTCTTCTGCCCCATGTGGATCTCCTCCGGATCGTTGTCGGCCCTTGGTCTGCGCCAATGGGCGATAATGCTTGCGGGAGCCGGTCAGACAACCGCCGCCGTGATGTACACGGGGGAGGAAAGTCCGGGCTCCGCAGGGCAGTGTGCCAGTTAACGGCTGGGCGGCGCGAGCCGACGGAAAGTGCAACAGAGAGCAAACCGCCGATGGCCCCGCAAGGGGATCAGGCAAGGGTGAAACGGTGCGGTAAGAGCGCACCGCGAGTCTGGCAACAGACCGGCACGGCAAACCCCACACGGAGCAAGGCCAAATAGGGAAGGAGCTGCCGCAAGGCAGCAGGCGTGGCCCACGTCCCTTCCGGGTAGGCTGCTGGAACCCACCGGTGACGGTGGGTCTAGAGGAATGGTTGTCCCGGCCGTCGTCGCGCAAGCGGCGGCGGTTATGACAGAACCCGGCTTACAGGCCGGCTCCCACTTTTCGATGGCGTTCCCGCCCCGACCTGGTTGAAGGTCGGGGCGGGCGGCGGTCCGTTTGGGCAAGAATCAGCCATCTCCTGGCCGGCTGCGGGGTCTGGTCGGGGTGGGGGCCTCGCCGATGACTGCCGGGGGCCAAAATCCAAACTAACTCCGCTCAGCGGGCGTTCAGGTTTCGATTTATTTTTAATAATCAACATTAAAAATGTTTTGCAACATATTGATTTTTAAGGACTACAAAAAACAATCAATGAACTTGAGCTAAGTCATTGCCGACAAACAAATTTTTGCTGTAAATCGCTTGCGGAAGTGGTTGAAAGTGGGATAATCGCCCATGAAAGGGAGTGAAATGGAGCTACCGGGGCTCCACTCTCTGCCGGGGCGATGACGATGTTTTCGGGCAACCACGCGGTGACGATCGACGACAAGGGGCGCATGGCCGTCCCGGCTCGTTTTCGTGCCTCGCTGCAGTCCGAGGCGCAGGGCCAGCTCAGCCTGACGCGCACCCCCGAAGGCCTGCGGCTGTACCCGCAGCCGGTGTTCGAGCACATCGCCAAGAACGTCATCCCTGTCCATCCCGACCTGAAGCAGCGCGCCGCCCTGCGCCTGCAGTTCGTCGGCGAAGCGATGGCGGTCGAGCTGGATGCCCAGGGGCGCGTGCTGGTGCCGGCGCAGTACCGCGCCGAGCTTGGCTCTTCGGTGGTGCTGGTGGGTCAGGTCGATTACTTCGCGCTCTACAGCGAAGCCGACTGGGCGGCGCGCAAGAGCGCGATCGCCGACGATTACTCCGCCGCGTTCGCGGCGCTCGACATCTGATGCTCGCGCGCCATGGACGGAGCCCACTTTCCCCGCACCACCACGCCGGGGGCCAATAGCGATATGTACGCGCACCGGCCGGTGATGCTCGACGAGGCGCTCACCGGCCTCGGCGTCGCTGCGCGTCCGCAAGGCCTGTATGTGGACGGCACCTTCGGCCGCGGCGGCCATTCCGGCGCCATCCTCGATGCGCTGCGCGGCGGCAGCCTGCATGCCTTCGACCAGGATCCGGAGGCCGAGGCCTGCGCGCGTGCCGACTTCGCAGCGCGTCCCGGCTTTCATTTCCATGCCCGTAATTTTTCCGCCCTGGCCGAGGTTGCGGCGGCGGAAGGTTTTCTTGGCAAGGTCGACGGCATCCTGCTTGACCTGGGCGTCTCCAGTCCGCAGTTCGACGATGCCGAGCGCGGCTTCTCGTTTTCCCACGACGGCCCGCTGGACATGCGCATGAATCCGCGCGCCGGACTGTCGGCTGCGGAATGGCTGGCGCGCGCCAAGGAAGAGGAGATCGCCGACGTACTGTTTCTCTACGGAGAGGAGCGCAATAGCCGGCGCATCGCCAAGAAGCTGGTGGAGACCCGCGCCGAGACGCCGATCACCCGCACCGCCCAGCTCGCCGGCCTGATCGCCTCGGTGCCGGGCCCGCGCAGCCACAAGATCAATCCGGCGACGCGCAGCTTCCAGGCTATCCGCATCTACATCAACGGCGAGCTGGAAGTGCTGCAGCAGGTGCTGCAGGCCAGCCTCGCGGTGCTGGCGCCCGGCGGCCGACTGGCGGTGATCAGCTTCCACTCGCTGGAAGACCGCATCGTCAAGCAGTTCATCCGTGACCACGCCGGCCCGCGCCAGGCGCGTGACAAGTACGCGCACCTCAAGGAAGTGCCCGCCGCCTCCAGCGCACCGCTGCGCGAGCTTGAGCGGGTGTTCCCGAGTACGGCCGAATGCGCCAGCAACCCGCGCGCGCGCAGCGCCGTGCTGCGCCTGGCCGAGCGCACCGAGGCGGCGGTATGAGTGCGCCGATGACCCGGCGGCTGCCGCCGCGCAATGCCCCGGCCGGGGGCGGCCTGATGCTGCCGCTGCTGCTGACCATCGCCGCCCTGGTATCGGCGGTTTGGGTAGTCCAGATCAAGCACGGAAACCGTGCGCTCACCACCGAGCAGAGCCGCCTGCGTGACGAGGTCGACCGCCTGGAAGTGGAGTGGTCGCAGTTGCAGTTGGAAGAGGCCGCGCACAGCAGCCACGCGCGCATCGAGCAGATTGCCCGCGAGCAGTTGAAGATGATCGAGCCGCGCGAGACGGTGATGGTGCCGGCGCGCGCTTCGGCGGGCGGAGTGGCGCCGTGAGCACCACCGCCAGCCGTCGCCCCACTCCGCCCGGAGTGCAGCCGGTTGCGCCCTGGCGGCGCCAGGCAATACTCGGCCTGCTCGCTGTCGCCTCGCTGGCGGTGGTCGGCCGCGCCTTCTATCTGCAGGTGCTGGACCGCGAGTTCCTGGTCACCGAGGGCGACAAGCGTCACATCCGCACGGTCGAGCTGATCGGCCATCGCGGCGCCATCCTCGACCGAAATGGCCAGCCACTGGCGCTGTCGGCGCCGGTGGACTCGCTGTGGGCGGTGCCTTCGGAGTTGCTCACGCCCGAGGCCGCGCCCTACCGAGAGGCCCTGGCGCAGTTGCTGGAGCGCAAGCCCAAGGACTTCGAGCGCTTCCTCAAGGCGCAGGGCGAAAAGAAGTTCGTCTACCTGCTCAAGAACCAGAATCCGGAAGTGATCGCGCGCCTGCTGAAGATCAAGGCGCCGGGCGTGTTCGCCGAGCGCGGCTATTCGCGCTATTACCCCGCAGGCGAGGTCGTGGGCCAGGTGGTCGGCTTCTGCGGCACCGAGGGGCACGGCCTGGAAGGTCTGGAGAAGGCCCACGACGGCATGCTGGAAGGCGAAAAGGGCTTCCGTCGGGTGATCCGCTCGCGCGACGGTCGCATCGTCGAGGACGGCGGCAGCGAAAAGGCCGCGCGCGCCGGTGCTGATCTGCAACTGACCCTCGACCTGCGCCTGCAATACCTCGCCTACCGCGAGCTGGCGGCGGCGGTGGAGCGCAACAAGGCCAGCGGCGGCATGATCGTGGTCGCCGACGTGCAGACCGGCGACATCCTGGCGGTCGCCGCCCAGCCGGCCTACAACCCCAACAATCCGGAAGACCGCAAGGTCGGCCTGCGCAACCGCGCGATCACCGACCGCCTGGAGCCGGGCTCCACCATCAAGCCACTGATGGTGGCGCAGGCGCTGGAGACCGGCGCCTACACCGCCAGCAGCCTGATCGACACCGGCAACGGCGAACTGGCGGTCGGCCCCTGGACCGTACACGACGTGCACGCCGAGGGCGTGGTCGATCTCGCCAAGCTGCTCGCCAAGTCCAGCAATGTCGGCGCCGCGATCATGGGTCTGAAGATGGGGCCGGAGGCGCTGTGGACCGGCTACCAGAACTTCGGCATCGGCGAGCCGATTCAGCTCGGCTTCCCCGGCGAGGTCACCGGCACCCTGCGCATGCCGCAGAAGTGGCGGCAGTCCGACACCGCCGCCGCCGCCTATGGCTACGGCGTGTCGATGAGCGCCCTGCATCTGGTGCGGGCCTACGCCGGCCTCGCCAATGGCGGCCTGATGCCGCAGCTCTCGCTGCTCAAGCGCGATCACCTGCCGCCGCCGCGCCGGGCGGTCAGTGCCCGCAGCGCCGATCAGGTGCTGGCGATGCTGCGCGGCGTGGTCAGTATCGACGGCACCGCCATCAAGGCGGCGGTTCCGGGCTACAGCGTCGCCGGCAAGACCGGCACCGTGCGCAAGCTCAAGGCCAGCGGCGGCTACGAAGACCGCCGGCACTGGTCGGCCTTCGTCGGAATGTTGCCGGCGCAGTCCCCGCGTCTGGTCGGGCTAGTGTTCGTCGACGAACCGACAGCCGGGCAGTACTACGGCGGCAAGGTGGCCGCGCCGGTGTTCTCGGCGGTGATGGGCGGCGCCGCCCGCCTGCTGCAGATTCCGCAGGACCAGCCGGTGGACGAAGCAGCGCCACAGACCGTCTCGCTGCCGGCCTCGCCGGCGGGCCTGGAGCCGCGCGCATGAGCCGCCTGCTGAAGGACCTGCTGGTCGGCCTGGCACCGGCGCCCAGCGACAACCCCGAGCTGGAGGTCACTGGCGTCGAGACCGACTCCCGTCGTGTCGAGCCGGGCGACGCCTTCCTGGCGGTGAAGGGCGTGGCCGGCCATGGTCTGGCGCATGTCGAGACCGCGCTGGCGCGCGGCGCCACGGCGGTGGTCTGGGAGCCGGCGCCCGGCATCGCCGAGCCGGACGAGCTGCCGGTGCCGCAGGTGGCAGTGCCCGGCCTGTCGCGCCGCGTTGGCGAGATCGCCGCGCGCTTCCATCACGAGCCTGCACGCCGGCTGTTTACCGTCGGCGTCACCGGCACCGACGGCAAGACCTCCAGCGCCTATCTGGTCGCGCAGGGTCTGGAAGCCCTGGGTGACAGCTGCGCCTATCTGGGCACGATTGGTTTTGGCCGCCTGGGCGCGCTGCGCGAGGCCAGCCATACCACACCCGACCCGATCCGCTTGCAGGAACTGCTGGCCGGCTTCGTCGCCGAAGGCGTCCAGGCCTGCGCGATGGAAGTGTCCAGCCATGCGCTGCATCAGGCGCGGGTCTCTGGCATCGGCTACGACGTTGCCATCCTCACCAATGTCACCCGCGACCATCTCGACTACCACGGCACGGTCGAGGCCTACGCCGAGGCCAAGCGCCGGCTGTTCAGCGAGTACTGCCGCGGCATGGCCGTGCTCAATCGCGACGACGTGCGAGGCGCCGCCTGGGCGGCGGAGCTGCTCGCCGAGGGTCGCGCGGTGACGGTCTACGGCCTGGAAGGCGAGGCGCCCAAGGCCGGGCGCTATCTGCTCGGCCGCCGGCTCCAGCTCTCCAGCCAGGGCCTGGCGATGGAGATCGACAGCAGTTGGGGCCAGGGCCGACTGGAAACGCGCCTGCTTGGCCGCTTCAACGCCTACAACCTGCTCGCCGCTCTCGCGGCTCTGCTGCAACGTGGCGCCGGCCTGGCCGAGGCACTCCGCGCGCTGTCCAGCGTGCGCACGGTGCCGGGCCGCATCGAGGGTTACCGTGGGCCGGCAGCGAAGCCGCTGGTGGTGGTCGACTACGCCCACACGCCGGAAGCGCTGGAACAGATCCTCAAGGCCGTGCGCGCCCACACCGCCGGCCGGCTGATCTGCGTGTTCGGCTGCGGCGGCGACCGTGATCGCGGCAAGCGTCCGCTGATGGGACGCGTGGCGGTAAGCCTGGCCGACGCGGTGATCGTTACCGACGACAACCCACGCAGCGAAGACCCGGCCGCGATCGCGGAGGACATCCAGGCCGGCATCCGGCTCACGCCCAATGCCTCCCGTCTCAGGGTGGTCATCCATGATCGCGCCGAGGCCGTCCGTGCCGCCGTCGCCGACGCCGGTGCCGACGACGTGGTGGTGATCGCCGGCAAGGGCCACGAGACCACCCAGACCTACGGCCGGGACGTGCGTGTGTTCAGCGACCGCGCCTTCGTCGCGCAACTTGTCGGGGTGGCGCCGTGAGCATGGAGCGCCTCTCCGACGCCGCCCGCCGCCTTGGCGTGCCTTTGCAGGGCGAAGACGCGCTGTTCTCCCGCGTGGTCACCGATACCCGCGCGCTCAAGCCGGGCGATCTGTTTGTGGCCCTGGTCGGCGAACATCACGATGCCCATGACTTCCTCGCCGAAGCCGCCGCCAAGGGCGCGGTCGGCGCGTTGGTGTCGCGGCCGGTCGATGTGCCTATCGCGCAACTGCTGGTGCCCGACACCCTGGCCGCGCTGCAGCGCTATGCAGCGAGCTGGCGGCGGCACTTCGGTGGGCCGGTGATCGGCGTCACCGGCAGCAACGGCAAGACCACCACCAAGCAGCTGCTGGCGGCGGTGTTCGCGGCACGCGGCCCGGTGCTTTACACCGAGGGCAATCTCAACAACCACATCGGCGTGCCGCTGACGCTGTGCCGGCTGCGCCGCGAGCACCGCACGGCGGTGATCGAGATGGGCGCCAACCACGCCGGCGAGATCGCCGCGCTGGCCAAGCTCGCGCGTCCTGGCGTCGGCATCGTCACCCAGGCCGGCGACGCCCATCTGGAAGGCTTTGGCTCCCGCGAGGGGGTGGCGCGCGCCAAGGGCGAGATGTTCGCCGCGCTCAATGCCGGCATCGCCATCATCAACGCCGACGATGCCTACGCCCAGCTCTGGGGCCGGATGGCGGGCGACAACCGCATCGTCAGCTTCGGCTTTGCCGGCCACGCCGATGTGCGCGCCGAAGATCTGGCCGCCGGCCCCGAAGGCAGCCGCTTCACCCTGCTGACGCCCGCCGGCGCGGCGCCGGTGACGCTGCCCTTGCCCGGTCGCCACAACGTCGCCAACGCATTGGCCGCCGCTGCCGCCGGCTATGCGCTGGGCCTCGAGCCCGCGGTCATCGCCGCCGGGCTGGCCGGGGTCGAGGCGCCGAAGGGCCGGGTGGTGATCAAGCGCCACGCCAGTGGCGCCCGGCTGATCGACGACACCTACAACGCCAACCCCACCTCGCTGAACGCGGCGATGGAACTGCTGGCGCGCGAGCCCGGCGAGCGCCTGCTGGTGCTGGGCGACATGGCCGAGCTGGGCCCGGAGGCCGCGCGCCTGCATGCCGAGGCGGGTCGCCGCGCCCGCGCGCTGGGCCTGGACGGCCTGCTGACGCTGGGGCCGCTGTCGGCCGAGGCGGCCAAGGCCTATGGCACCGGCGCGCAGGCCTACGACGACCTCGACGCTCTCATCGCCGCGCTGCGCGGCCGGCTCGGCGCCGGCAGCACCGCCCTGGTCAAAGGCTCCCGCTCGGCCCGCATGGAGCGGGTGGTCGCCGCCCTCTTGGAACAAGACAACAGCGGCGCCAAGAACGCCGCGGAGACGCAAAGGACATGATCCAGGCAATACGATCGCTGCGCTGCGAGTCCCCATTGCGCCAGGCTAGGCGCAAGACCGTCGCCGTGGTGGTTCCGCGGCAAGGGCTGGCAACGACGCATGGCGCAATGGGGGCCGCAGCCCTTCGGGGCGGGGCCGTTTCCGCGCATTGCGGCGTCATCGGTCGCGCACTTGGGTCCACCAAGCCACGCTCTCTCTTCCTTGCACTGCGCGGAAACGACCTCCGCCGCAGCGACCGGATTGCCTGGAGCATGTCCTAATGCTTTATCACCTCGCGCAATGGCTGCAGGCGGACTACTCCTTCCTGCGCCTGTTCAATTACCTCACCGTGCGGGCGGTGCTGGGCATCCTCACCGCGCTGATCTTCAGCTTCGTGTTCGGGCCGCTGTTGATCGAGCGGCTTTACCAGTTCAAGTTCGGCCAGCCGATCCGCGACGATGGCCCGGCCTCGCACCTGAAGAAGACCGGCACGCCGACCATGGGTGGCCTGCTGATACTCGCGGCGATCGCGGTGGCGACCCTGCTCTGGGCCAACCTCACCAGCAAGTTCGTCTGGTTCGCCCTGGTGGTCACGCTCGCTTTCGGGGCGGTGGGCTTCGCCGATGACTACATCAAGATCAAGCACAAGAATCCCAAGGGCCTGGTTGCGCGCAAGAAGTACTTCTGGCTGTCCCTGACCGGGTTCTCGGTATCGCTGGCGATCTACCTCACGGCGAGGACCCCGGCCGAGACCGCACTGATCGTGCCCTTCCTGAAGGACGTGTCGATCCCGCTCGGGGTGTTCTTCGTGGTCTGGACCTATCTGGTGATCGTCGGCAGCTCCAACGCCGTCAACCTCACCGACGGACTCGACGGCCTGGCGATCATGCCAACCGTGCTGGTTGCTTCGGCACTGGCGGTGTTCGCCTACTGCACGGGCAACGTCAAGTTCGCCACCTACCTGGGCATTCCCTACATCGCCGGGGTCGGCGAGCTGGCGGTGTTCTGCACCGCGATTGCCGGCGCTGGTCTGGGCTTCCTGTGGTTCAACGCCTACCCGGCGCAGGTGTTCATGGGTGATGTCGGCGCCCTGGCCCTGGGCGCGGCCCTGGGCGTGGTCGCGGTACTGGTCCGGCAGGAGCTGGTGCTGGCGATCATGGGCGGCGTGTTCGTCGCCGAAACCGTGTCGGTGGCGCTGCAGGTGGGCTACTTCAAGTACTCGGGCGGCAAGCGCATCTTCCGCATGGCGCCTCTGCACCACCACTACGAACTCAAGGGCTGGGCCGAGCCCAAGATCATCGTCCGCTTCTGGATCATCACCCTGATCCTGGTGCTGGTCGGCCTTTCCACCCTCAAGATTCGGTAAGGCGAACATGGGCCGCTACTCGGGCAAGCGCATGCTGGTGGTGGGGCTGGGACTCTCCGGAGTCTCGGCGCTGCGCTACCTCGCGCGCGAGGACGCGGACCTGGTCGTCACCGATTCCCGCGCCGAGCCGGCGGGGCATCAGCAGCTTACCGCCGAGTTCGGCCGCTTCGAGTTCCGCCTGGGTGGGTTCGGCGCACCGGAACCGCTGAGCCAGTTCTGCGAGGCCGTGGTCTCGCCCGGCGTGTCGTTGAATGAACCCTTCGTGCAGGCCTTGCGCGCCGCCGGGGTGCCGATCATCGGCGACGTCGAGCTGTTCGCGCGCCACGCCAAGGCACCGGTGATCGGCATCACCGGCAGCAACGGCAAGTCCACCGTGACTACCCTGGTCGGCGAGATGGCGAAGGCGGCCGGCCTCAAGGTCGGCGTCGGCGGCAATCTGGCGCCGCCGGCGCTGGACCTGCTCTCCGACAGCGCCCAGCTCTACGTGCTGGAGCTGTCGAGCTTTCAGTTGGAGACCACGCACACCCTGCGCTGCCGCGCGGCCGCGGTGCTGAACCTGTCGGAAGACCATCTGGACCGCCATGGCTCGATGGCCGCTTACGGCGCCGCCAAGGCACGCATCTTCAACGGCTGCCAGGTTGCGGTGGTCAACCGCGACGATGTCGCCACCCGGCTCAACAGCGACGCCGCCCGTCGCCGCCTCAGTTTCGGCCTGGACGCGCCGCGCGCACCCGGCGAGTACGGTCTGATCGAGCAGCGTGGCGAACTCTGGTTGGCCACCGCCCGCGACCGCATCCTGCCGCTATCGGCCTTGAAGATCGCCGGCCTGCACAACGCCGCCAACGCACTGGCGGCGTTGGCATTGGTAGAGGCCGCCGACATTCCGCGCGCCACGGTGCTGCGTGCCTTGCAGGACTTCCGCGGCCTGCCGCATCGCTGTGCCTTCGTCGCCGAGATCGCCGGCGCCCGCTACTACAACGACAGCAAGGGCACCAACGTCGGCTCGACGCTGGCAGCGGTGCGCGGCCTGCCTTCGCCGCTGATCTGGCTGGGTGGTGGGCAGGGCAAGGGTCAGGATTTCTCGCCGCTGGCCGGCGCGCTCGCCGCCAAGGGCAGTGCCGCCGTCCTGTTCGGCGAAGACGCCGACAAGATCGAGGCTGCCATCGACGGCGCCCTGCCGGTGTACCGCGAAGCCAATCTCCAGGCCGCGCTCCGCCGCGCCGGCTCGCTGACCGTGCCCGGTGCCTCGGTGCTGCTGTCGCCGGCCTGCGCCAGCTTCGATCAGTTCAAGAGCTATGTGGACCGCGGCCAGCAGTTCGAGGCGGCGGTGAAGGAAATGGCCGGGCAATGAACCTCGAACTGCCCAACCCCAAGTACGGCCTCGATGGCCTGTTCTGTGGCGCCGTCGCGGCGCTGCTGGCCTGGGGCCTAGTGATGGTGGCCTCGGCCAGCGTTGCCGTGGGCGAGAAGCTGGGTGGCTCCCCGATGTATTTCTTCTGGCGCCAGCTGGTGTTCATCGGCGTCGGCCTGGTCGCCTGCTGGGGCATGTTCTGCGTGCCCACCGGATTCTGGGAGCGCCAGCGCTGGTGGTTGCTGCTGGGCGCGATGCTGCTGCTGCTGACCGTGCTGCTCGCCGGCGTGCGGGTGAACGGCGCCAAGCGCTGGCTGGACATCGCCGGCTTCTTCCGCCTGCAGGCTTCCGAGCCGGTGCGCCTGGCCTTCATCGTCTGGCTGGCTGGCTACATCGTGAAGCGGCAACTGGAATTGCAGACCTCGCTGGCCGGTTTCCTCAATCCGCTGGTGTTCCTGCTGCCGATCCTGGCCTTGTTCCTGCTCGAACCCGATTTGGGCGCCACGGTGATCCTGCTCACCGTCACCTTCCTGATGCTGTTCCTGGGCGGCGCCCGCCTGCTTTACGTCGGCGGTCTGGGCCTGCTCGCCGCTGGCGTGCTGAGCGTGCTGGTGATGACGGTCAGCTATCGCATGAAGCGGGTGCTGTCGTTCACCAATCCCTGGGAAGACGCACTGGGCTCGGGCTTTCAGCTCACCCAGTCGCTGATCGCCGTCGGCCGTGGCGAGTGGTTCGGCGTCGGCCTGGGCAACAGCGTGCAGAAGCTCATGTACCTGCCGGAAATGCACACCGACTTCATCTTCGCGATTCTCGCCGAGGAGTTTGGTCTGCTTGGCGTGCTGAGCCTGATCGCCCTGTTCGGCGTGGTGGTCTGGCGCGGCTTCAAGATCGGCCAGCAGGCCGAGCAGCTCGACCGCCGCTTCGCCGCCTATCTCTGCTACGGCCTCGCCGGCTGGCTGGGTTTGCAGGCACTCATCAACATGGCGGTGAACATGGGCGCCCTGCCGACCAAGGGCCTGACCCTGCCGCTGATCAGCTACGGCGGCAGCTCGCTGGTGACGGTGAGCCTGATGCTGGGCCTGATCCTGCGCGTCGACTACGAGAACCGCGCGGCGCTGGCGATGCTGCCCAAGCCGCGCGGCCGCACCCTGTCCGGCAAGGCGGTTCAGACCGCGCCGCTGGGCCTGCGCGACTGGCTGGCCGGCCTGCGCCGCAGCCTGGGTGCGGGGAGAGCGGGCGCATGAAGATCTTAGTGATGGCCGGAGGCACTGGCGGCCACGTCTACCCCGGTCTCGCTGTCGCCCATGCGCTGCGCGCGCGTGGCCACGAGGTGGTCTGGCTGGGCGCGCCGGAGAGTTTCGAGTCGCGCACGGTGCCGGCGCAGGGCATCGCCATGGAATACGTGCAGGTCAGCGGCCTGCGCGGCAAGGGCCTGCTCAAGCTGCTGACGGCGCCGCTGCTGATCCTGCGGGCGATCCGCCAGGCGCTGGGCGTGCTGTCACGGGTGCGGCCGGACGCCGTGCTGGGCATGGGCGGCTTCGCCGCCGGCCCGGGTGGCGTCGCCGCTTGGCTGAAGCGCATCCCGCTGTTCGTGCACGAGCAGAACGCCACCGCCGGCTTCACCAACCGCCAGCTTGCGAAGCTGGCGCGGCAGGCCCTGCAGGGCTTCGACGGCGCACTGGCCGGCGGCATCACCGTCGGCAATCCGGTGCGGGCGGAAGTCGCCGCGCTACCGCCGCCGGCGCAGCGCTACGCCGCGCGCCACGGCGCGCTGAATCTGCTGGTGGTCGGCGGCAGCCAGGGTGCGAAGGCGCTCAACGAGAAGCTGCCGGCGGCGCTGGCGCTGATCCCTGCCGCCGAGCGCCCGAACGTCCGCCACCAGGGTGGCCGTACCGTCGAGGTGGCTCAGGCCGCCTACGCCCGGCACGGCGTGCAGGCCGAGGTGACGACTTTCATCCAGGACATGGCCGGCGCCTACGCCTGGGCCGATCTGGTGGTCTGCCGCGCCGGCGCCTCCACCGTCGCCGAACTCGCGACCGCCGGTGTCGCCAGCCTGCTGGTGCCCTTCCCCCACGCGGTGGACGACCACCAGACCGCCAATGCCGGCGCGCTGGTGAAGGTCGGCGCCGCCGAGCTGATCCAGGAGCGCGAACTCAGCGCCGAGCGCCTGGCCGCGGTGCTGAGCGGTGCCACCCGCGCCGACTGCCTGGCCCGTGCCGAAAAGGCGCGCGCCGCCGCGCATCCGCGCGCCACCGAAGACATCGTCGAGCGCCTGCTCGCCGCAGGAGCGCGCTCATGATGAATCCCGGCGAAATGGCCAGGGCGCCCATGCACCGCGTGCGCCGCATCCACATGCTGGGCATCGGCGGCTCCGGCATGTCCGGCATCGCCGAGGTGCTGATCAACCTCGGCTACCAGGTGAGCGGCACCGATCTCAAGCCTTCGGCGGCGACCCAGCGCCTGGAGCAGCTCGGCACCAAGCTCTACTTCGGCCACCAGGCCGAAAACGCCCAGGGTGCCGACGCCATCGTGGTGTCGACGGCGGTGAAGGCCGACAATCCGGAGCTGGTCTACGCACAGGCGCACCGCATTCCGGTAGTGCGCCGCGCCGAGATGCTGGCCGAGCTGATGCGCTTCCGGTACGGCCTCGCCATCGCCGGCACCCATGGCAAGACCACCACCACCAGCCTGGTTGCCAGCGTGCTCGCCGAAGGCGGGCTGGACCCGACCTTCGTGGTCGGTGGCAAGGTGAAGGGCGCGGATGCCAATGCCCGGCTCGGCGCTGGCCAGTATCTGGTCGCCGAGGCCGACGAGTCCGACGCCAGCTTCCTGCACCTGTCGCCGATGATGGCGGCGGTCACCAATATCGACGCCGACCATCTGGAAACCTACGGCGGCGATTTCCAGGTGCTCAAGCGCACCTTCGTCGAGTTCCTGCACCGGCTGCCGTTCTACGGCCTGGCCGTGCTCTGCGCCGACGATCCGGTGGTGCGCGAGATCCTGCCCGCGGTCGGCCGGCCGCTGCTGACCTATGGCTTTGCCGAAGACGCCGACGTGCGCGCCGTGGATGTGGTGCCGGAGCGTGGCGGCAGCCGCTTCACCGTGCAGATCGGCTTGGCTCGCGAAGAGCTGCACCTGAACCTGCCGGGCCGCCACAACGTGCAGAACGCGCTGGTGGCGGTGGCGATCGCCCGCGAGCTGGGGGTGTCCTTCGACGCCATCCGCAAGGCCTTCGCCGAGTTCGCCGGCGTCGGCCGCCGCTGCGAGTCACACGGCGAGGTGCTGGTCGAGGGCAGGCGCCTGAAGCTGATCGACGACTACGGCCATCACCCGCGCGAGCTGGCCGCGACTTTCGAGGCGGTGCGCACTGCGCATCCCGGCCGGCGCGTCGTGGTGGCCTTCCAGCCGCACCGCTATAGCCGCACGCGGGATCTGTTTGACGAATTCTGCGAGGTGCTTTCGCACTGCGATGCCCTGCTGCTGCTGGAGGTCTATGCCGCCGGTGAGACCGCCATCGCCGGCTACGACGGCAAGGCGCTGGCGCGCGGCATCCGTGCTCGGGGGCGCGTCGAGCCGGTGTACGTCAAGGCGGTCGCCGAGCTGCCGGAGGCTCTGCGCGGCCTGGTGCAGGACGGCGATGTGCTGCTGACGGTGGGGGCCGGCGACATCGGCACGGCGCCGGCGCTGATGCTCCAGACCTTCGGGAGCGCGCCGTGAGCGCCGCGCTGAAGCTGCCCGCCGTGCGTGGCCTGCTGCGCCACCAGGAGCGTCTGGCGTCGCGTACCAGCTGGCGCGTCGGTGGCCCGGCCGACACCTATTTCGAGCCGGCCGACCGCGAGGATCTGCTCCGCTTCATCCGCGCCCTGCCGGCCGAAGAGCCGGTGCTGTGGATCGGCCTGGGCAGCAACCTGCTGGTGCGTGACGGCGGCTTCCGCGGCACGGTGATCTGCCTGCACGGCGCGCTCGATGCGATCCGCCTGGAAGCCGAGGATCGGGTCTATGCCGAGGCCGGCACCCACTGTGCGCGACTCGCCAAGTTCGCAACCGCGCAGCAGAAGGCCGGCCTGGGATTCATGGCCGGCATCCCCGGCACCGTCGGCGGAGCGCTGGCGATGAATGCCGGCGCCTGGGGCGGCGAGACTTGGCCCGTGGTCCAAGAGGTGGAAGTTGTCCTGCGTGACGGCACGACTCACTGGTTGACGCCGCAGGCCTTCGTCACCGGTTATCGCCACGTCGAGGCCCCGGAGCAGGTGCTTGGCTATCTCGCCGCGCGTTTCGTGGTGGGCGAAGACGCCGACGGCAGCTATGCCCGCGCGACCAAGGACAGCCTCGCCAAGCGCAAGGCCAGCCAGCCGGTCGGCAAGCCCTCGGCCGGCAGCACCTTCCGCAACCCGCCGGGCGATCACGCCGCGCGGCTGATCGAGTCCTGCGGCCTCAAGGGCCATCGCGTCGGCGGCGCCTACGTGTCGCAGCTGCACGCCAACTTCCTGATCACCGAAGACGGCGCCAACGCTGCCGATGTCGAGGCGCTGATCGCCCACATCCGCAGCACCGTCAAGGCCAGGACCGGCATCGAACTGCATCCCGAAGTCCGGGTTGTTGGAGAACCCGCATGAGCACCACGACCCGTCCCGCCGATTTCGGGAAAGTCGCCGTGCTGATGGGCGGCTGGAGCGCCGAGCGCCAGGTCTCGCTATGGAGCGGCGAGGGCATCGTCAAGGCCTTGCAGTCGCGCGGCGTCGATGCCCATGGCGTGGACGTCTCCTCGCCCGAGCAGTTGTTCATGCTCAAGGCCGAGGGCTATGCGCGGGTGTTCAACATCCTCCACGGCACCGGCGGCGAGGACGGCACGGTGCAGGCCATCCTTGACCTGCTGGGCCTGCCGTATCCGGGCTCGGGCGTGCTGGCTTCGGCGCTGGCGATGGACAAGCTCACCACCAAGCGGGTCTGGAAGGCCGAAGGCTTGCCGACGCCGGACTTCCGCGTGCTCGCTTCGCAGGCCGAGGCGCACGCGGCAGCGGAAGCCTTCGGCTATCCCTTCATCATCAAGCCGGCGGCGGACGGCTCCAGCGTCGGCGTCAGCAAGGTCAAGACGGCGGAGCAGATCGACGCCGCGTACGCGCTGGCACTGGGCGAGGCCGACCGCGTGGTGATGGCCGAGCAGTTCATCGGCCGTGCAGGCAAGAACGACGAGTTCACCTGCCCGATCCTGCTCGGACGCGCGCTGCCGGTGATCCGCATCGAGCCGGACGGCGAGTTCTATGACTACAACGCCAAGTACATCAGCAACGACACCCGCTATCACTGCCCCTCGGGACTGGAAGCCGGCTTCGAGGCGCAAGTGCAGGCGCTCTGCCTCAAGGCCTTCGCGCTCGCCGGGTGCCGGCACTGGGGCCGCGTCGACTTCCTGATGGGCGAGGACGGCCGGCCGCAGCTCTTGGAGCTCAACACCCTGCCGGGCATGACCTCGCACTCGCTGGTGCCGATGGCCGCCAAGGCGGTGGGCATCGACTACGCCGAGCTGTGCTGGCGGCTATTGGAAGCGACGTTGTGAGCGCGCTCGCCCTGCCCATGTCCGCTCCCTATACCAAGCGCCTCGATCCCAGTCAGGGCAACAGCGCCGGCCTGCCGCCGCTGCTGCGCAACGCCCTGCTGAGTCTGGGCGCGCTGGCCGCGACCCTGGGCGCGGGCCGACTGCTGCTGGCAAAGGTCGATGCGCCGGCCCGCGAGCTGGCGGTGCAGGGGCCGTTGCAGCACGTGCGCGCCGACGAGGTGCGTGCCGCCGCCGCCAGCGCCATCGATGGTCAGTTGTTCGAGGTCGATCTCGAAGCTGTGCGCCTAGCGGTCGAGCGCTTGCCCTGGGTTGCCCATGCCCGGGTTGATCGCCAGTGGCCGGCGCGGCTGGTGGTGCGCATCTGGGAGCGCGTGCCCTTTGCCCGCTGGGGCGAGACCGAGGCGCTGTCCACCGAGGGTATCGTCTTCGCGCCCGGAGGCGAGACCTTGCCCGAGAGCCTGCCGCGTCTGTCCGGCGCGCCGGGCCGCGAGCGCGAGGTGATGGCGATGTACCGCCAGCTCGCCGACCGTCTGGCGGAAACACCGTTCGCGCTCGCCTCGCTCAGCCAGGACGCCCGTGGCGATTGGGTCGCCGTTAGCCACGGCGACATCCATCTGCGCTTCGGGCGCGCCTCGCCGCTGGATTCGGTCGAGCGCCTGAAGGCCACCGTACTGCCGGCCCTGGCCAGCCGGCTCAACGAGGTCCACACCGTGGATCTCCGCTATCTCAATGGCTTCGCGGTGAGCTGGCGCCCCGCGCCCGGCGCCGATCAGGCGAAGTCCACGGTCGGCGCCCCGCCCGCCGCTACTGCCGTCCCCGGAGTTTCACCATGAGTCGCCGTCCCGAACCCAGTTATCTCTTCGCGTTGGATGTCGGCACCTCCAAGGTGGCCGCCCTGGTGGGCGAGGTGAGCCCCGAAGGCAAGCTGCAGGTGGTCGGCATCGGCCAGCAGGCGGCGCGTGGCCTGAAGAAGGGCGTGGTCACCAATATCGACGCCACCGTGCAGGCGATCCAGCGCGCGGTGGAAAACGCCGAGCACATGGCCAACTGCCGCGCGCGCATGGCGCACGTGGCGATCACCGGCGCTCACATCAAAAGCCAGACCAAGTCCGGCGTGGTGGCGATCAAGCATCGCGAAGTCAGCCACAAGGATGTCGATTCGGTGATCGAGAACGGCTCGGCGGTGCCGGTGCCGGCTGACCAGCAGATCCTGCACGTGCTGCCGCAGGAGTTCATCGTCGACGGCCAGGAGGGCATCCAGGACCCGGTCGGCATGTCGGCGGTGCGGTTGGACGTCAACGTGCACATCGTCACCGGCTCGGTGTCTGCGGCGCAGAACCTGCAAAAGTGCGTGGAGAAATGCGGGCTGGCGGTGGAGAAGCTGGTCATCAGCCATCTCGCCAGCGCCGACGCGGTGCTTACCGAGGACGAAAAGGATCTCGGCATCTGCTGCATCGACATCGGTGGCGGCACCAGTGATATCGCGGTCTACCAGGGCGGCGCGATCCGTCACACCGCGGTCCTGCCGATCGCCGGCGATCAGGTCACCAACGACATCGCCGTGGCCTTCCGCACCCCGACCCAGAACGCCGAGGACATCAAGGTCCACTACGGCTGCGCGCAGCCCTGGATGGTGCAGGCCGAGGAAGTCATCGAGGCTCCCAGCGTCGGCGAGAACCCACCGCGTGCCTTCTCGCGCCACATGCTCGCCGAGGTGATCCGGCCGCGCTACGAGGAATTGTTCCGCTACGTCGCCAAGGAGCTGCATCGGGCCGACATGTTCGGCCGCATTCCCGGCGGCGTGGTGCTCACCGGTGGCTCGGCGCAGATGCCGGGCGTGGTCGAGCTGGCGGAGGAAGTGCTGGAAGTGCCGGTGCGTTTGGGCCTGCCACACGGCGTCGAAGGCATCGAGGCGGCGTCCCGGGACCCCGGGCTGGCCACTGGCGTGGGTTTGCTGCTCTACGCGAAGCGGATGAAGCCGGAACTGGCGCGCGGCGCCGCCGGCCACGCCGGTGATGGCGGCGATGTGCTGGCGCGGGTGAAGGCCTGGTTCAAGGGCAATTTCTAGGTTTTTGGTTTGTGGGTTTGGTTTCAGGGCGACGGCACGAAGCCGTCATGAACAGCAGTAGGGCAATACGAGGAGGTCGTCATGGCAGGGGCAATGCAGGAAACGTTTGAACTGGTGGATGGGCTGCGAACCACGGCAGTGATTCGCGTCATGGGCGTCGGCGGTGGCGGCTGCAATACCGTCAACCAGATGTCCCAGAGCGGGATCAACGGCGTGGAGTTCATCTGCGCCAATACTGATCGCGACCATCTGGAGAAGTGCGTCCCCAACAACCAGCTGCAGCTGGGCATGGAGATCACGCGCGGCCTCGGCGCCGGCAGCAATCCGGAAATCGGCCGCCAGGCGGCGGAAGAGGACCGCGAGCGCATCGCCGAAATGCTGGAAGGCACCGATCTGCTGTTCATCACCAGCGGCATGGGTGGCGGCACCGGCACCGGCGCGGCACCGGTGATCGCCGAGGTGGCGAAGGAGCTGAAGATCCTCACCGTTGCGGTGGTGACCAAGCCCTTCCCCAGCGAAGGCAAGAAGCGCATGGCGCAGGCCATGCACGGCATCACCCAGCTGCAGCAGCACGTCGACTCGCTGATCGTGATTCCCAACGAAAAGCTCAAGCTCGTGCTCGGTGGCTCGGTGAGCCTGATGAACGCCTTCAAGGCCGCCAACGATGTGCTGCAGAACGCGGTGCTGGGCATCAGCGACCTCATCACCCGGCCGGGCGAGATCAACCTCGACTTCGCCGACGTGCGCACGGTCATGGGCGCGCGCGGCATGGCGATGATGGGTATCGGCAAGGCCACCGGTGAAGACCGCGCCAAGAAGGCGGTGGAAGCGGCGCTGTCCAGCCCGCTGCTCGACGACATCGAGATCCGCGGCGCCCGCGGCATCCTGGTCAACATCACCTGCGACGAGTCGCTGACCCTGGACGAGCACGACTACATCATGCAGCACGTCGGCGATGTGGCGAGCGAGGAGGCCGACATCAAGTGCGGCACCTCCATCGACCCGAGCCTGAACGGCGAGCTGCGGGTGACGGTGGTGGCCACCGGCCTGAACAGCAGCAAGCGGGAAGAGCTGCCGCCGCATGTCGCGCGCTTCGAGCCGCGCCGGATGGCGACGCCGTCCTACGCCGCCAGCTCCTACGGCGCGCCGACCAATCACCACGCGTCGCCGCAGATGAATCTGCCGCCGCGGGTGCCGGGTCTGCGACCGATGCCGGAGATGGGCAGCTACAACCGTCCGGCCGCTGCCGCGGCGGGCGCCGCCAGCGGCGCGCACTGGCTGCAGGAGCTGTCCGACGACGTGATCGATATTCCGGCCTTCCTGCGCGCGCAGGCGGACTGAGTCGGTGGCGGGTCCGTGGCGGGGTGGCAGGCAGCCCCCGCCCGAGGTTGCTTCGTCGGCGTCTTGCCCTGGACGCCGACTGTGGCCGGCCTTCGCCCCGGACCTGTGCCGCACCAGTCTCGTGGAGCGGCGGAGCGTTGGGAGCAGCGTGATAAACTGCTCCTATCCTCGCGATTCAGATTGCGTACGGCGCGCGACTCTTGAATGAATGCACGCCGTTCGCACCTAGCTCCTATGATCCGTCAACGCAGCCTCAAGTCCCCGATACGTGCCAGCGGCATCGGCCTGCACGGCGGACGCAAGGTCTACATCTCGATCCTGCCGGCGCCGGTCAATCACGGCATCGTCTTCCGGCGTGTCGATCTCTCGCCGGCGGTGGACATCCCCGCCAGCGCCCTGCTGATCGGCGAGACCACGCTGTGCAGCACCCTGGTGCGCGATGGCGTGAAGGTGGCGACCGTCGAGCACATCATGTCGGCCTTGGCCGGCATGGGCATCGACAACGTGCTGGTGGAACTCTCCAGCCCGGAAATCCCGATCATGGACGGCTCCGCAGCGCCGTTCATGTACCTGCTGCAATCGGCCGGCGTGGTGGAGCAGAACGCCGCCCGTAAATTCATCCGCATCCTGCAACCGGTGCAGGTCGGTGAGGGTGACAAGTACGCGCGCCTGGAGCCCTACGAGGGCTTCCGCCTGTCGTTCGGCATCGAGTTCAAGCATCCGGCGTTCAAGACCTCGGCGCAGACCGCGACGCTGGAATTCACCACCGCCAGCTACATCAAGGAAGTCTCGCGCGCGCGCACCTTCGGCTTCATGCGCGAGTTCGAGCTGATGCGCTCCCGCAACCTGGCTCTGGGCGCTTCGTTGGACAATGCGGTGGCGCTCGACGACTACCGGGTGGTCAATCCCGACGGCCTGCGCTACGACGACGAGTTCGTGCGCCACAAGATTCTAGACGCCGTGGGCGATCTCTACCTCGCCGGGCACCCGCTGCTGGGCGCCTACAGCGCCTACAAGTCAGGCCATGCGCTAAACAATCAGTTGGCCTGCGCCCTGCTCAATGACCAAGAGGCCTGGGAATTCGTCAGCTTTGAAGACGCGGCGACCGCCGCGCCCGCCGTTGCATCGATGCGTGCCCTCGCGGCCTGAAACTTGCAGGGCTCCGGTTGCCGGAATGTGACCGATTAGTCTTGATTTATCGGCCCGACGAGCGGTCATTTTCTTGCCACGGCCTGAAATTTGCTTTTACACTCCGACCCGTCCGGGCATCGCTGATGATCGGACGGTGATGTTCAGCCGGGTGCAAGAGGAGCCGGTGCGTTCACTAAACCAAGCCAGCAGTTCGGCCTGACGGTAGCGCAAAGGTGTCAGGGCAGCCGCGGATGTGACCAGCAAGGCCACCCGCTCGCCCTCCAGGTTGGCCAGACGGACGTGCCGGGCCCAAGGGCCCAGCGGAGACAGCCATTGTCGGAAGGCGCGATCCAGGTCCGCCAGCCGGGCGGCGCGGGCCAGCAAGCCCCGCTGCAGCACGGCGGAACGATGTAGATGGGCGTCTAGGCGCTCGGCGCTCACGAAGGTTTTCGAGGATTGCGGTAGTCGATGGACATCATACTAGTCAGTCACAAACGGGGCCGGACTTGGCGGATCCGCCTGGGTTTGACCCAGGTGTTTTCCTGGCTGCCGGCGCTGGCGGTGGTCCTGGCTTTGTTGGGTCTGGGTTTTGGTGCCGGGTACCTGGCCAATGGCCACACCGGCCTGATGCCGACCTCGCTGGCCAAGAGCTGGAGTCATGAGATTCAGACTCAGCGCACCGAACTTGCCGCCGCGCGCAACGCCGCCGAGGAAAACACCCGTGCCCTGGCACGCCGCATCGCCCAGCTCAACGCCCAGATGATGCGTCTGGACGCCGCCGGCGAACGGATGGTGAAAGTTGCCGACCTCGATGCGGACGAGTTCAATTTCAGCCAGCCGCCAGCCGTCGGCGGCCCCGAAACCGAAGTGATCGAGAGCGCCACCGCCGGCGACCCCCTGCTCCAGGCCCTGGACCGCTTCGAAGCCAAGCTCAGCGACCGCGAACGCCAGTTGCGGGTGCTGGAGGATCTTCTGCTCGCCAGCCGTCTGCAGCAGGAAGTGCGGCCCTCCGGCTGGCCGGTGGCTTCCGGCTTTATCAGCTCGCTGTTTGGCTACCGTACCGATCCCTTCAGCGGCCGCGCCGCCTATCACGAGGGCGTCGATTTCGCGGGCCGCGAAGGTTCGCCGGTGCTGGCGGTGGCGGCGGGCATCGTCAGCTACGCTGATGAGCGCGCCGGTTACGGCACCCTAGTCGAGGTCAATCATGGCAACGGCTACGTCACCCGCTACGGTCACAATCAGCGCGTGCTGGTGAAGCCGGGCGAAACCGTGCGCAAGGGCCAGCGTCTGGCACTGATGGGCAGCTCTGGCCGCTCTACCGGTCCGCACGTGCATTTCGAGGTGCTGCTAAACGGCTCGGTGGTCAATCCCCAGCAGTACATCCAGGCGGCACGCTGAGGCCGGCGCGGTACGGTCCACTGCCTTGCCGCGGTCCTTGAAATAGGGCCGCAGCCGCCCCATCAGTCATAATGGACACCCATTTTTGACACGATGCGCCGCCACCCATCGGGCGGCGTTTTCGCATCAGAGCCCACAGGCCATGATCAACAAGCTGCTCACCTCCGTCTTTGGCAGTCGCAACCAGCGTCTCGTCACCTCGTTCCGCAAGGGGGTGGTCGACAGCGTCAACGCGCTGGAAGCCAAGTACGCCGCGCTCTCCGACGTCGAGCTCACCGCGCAAACCACCGTGCTGCGCGAGCGACTGGCCAAGGGCGAGAGCCTGGACGCCATCCGCGCCGACGCCTTCGCAGTCTGCCGCGAGGCTGGCAAGCGAGTGATGAACATGCGCCACTTCGACGTGCAGTTGATCGGCGGCGCGGTGCTGCACGCCGGCAAGATCGCGGAAATGCGCACCGGCGAGGGCAAGACCCTGGTCGCCACCCTGCCGACCTATCTGAACGCCCTGGAAGGCAAGGGCGTGCACGTCATCACTGTCAACGACTACCTGGCGCGCCGTGACGCCGAGTGGATGGGGCGGCTGTACAACTTCCTGGGCCTGTCGGTGGGTGTGGTGGTCTCCGGCCAGAGCCAGGAAGAAAAGCGAGCCGCCTACCAGGCCGACATCACCTACGGCACCAACAACGAATTCGGCTTCGACTACCTGCGCGACAACATGGCCTTCTCGCTCGCCGACAAGGTGCAGCGTGGCCAGCATTACGCCATCGTCGACGAGGTGGACTCGATTCTGATCGACGAGGCGCGTACGCCGCTGATCATCTCCGGTCCGGCCGACGACGATCCGGAGATGTGGCGCAAGATCAACACCGTCGTCCCACGGCTCAAGCCGCAGAAGGAAGAAGAAGGCGAGGGCGATTTCTTCGCCGATGAGAAGGGCAAGCAGGTGCACCTCTCGGAGTCCGGCCACGAAAAGGCCGAGGACCTGCTGCGCGAGATCGGTCTCTTGGGCGAGGAAGACTCTCTCTACGACGCCAGCCACATCATCCTGGTGCACCACCTCAACGCCCTGCTGCGCGCTCACCATCTGTACAAGAAGGACGTCGAGTACATCGTCCGCAATGGCCAGGTGATCATCGTCGACGAGTTCACCGGCCGCCTGATGGCAGGCCGGCGCTGGTCGGACGGCCTGCACCAGGCGGTGGAAGCCAAGGAAGGGGTGAAGATCCAGCAGGAAAACCAGACGCTGGCGTCGATCACCTTCCAGAACTACTTCCGCCTCTACAAGAAGCTGGCCGGCATGACCGGCACCGCCGACACCGAGGCCTTCGAGTTCCAGAACATCTACAACCTGGAGGTGGTGGTGATCCCCACCAACCGGCCGATGGTCCGCCAGGACCGTGGCGACCAGGTGTTCATGAACGCCAAGGACAAGTTCAACGCCGTCATCAAGGACATCGTCGAGGCCAACGGCAAGCAGCAGCCGGTGCTGGTCGGTACCGCCAGCATCGAGACCAGTGAGCTGCTCTCGAACCTGCTGACCCAGCGGAACATCCCGCACGAGGTGTTGAACGCCAAGCAGCACGAACGCGAGGCCGAGATCGTTGCCAACGCCGGCCGCCCCGGCAAGGTGACCATCGCCACCAACATGGCCGGCCGCGGCACCGACATCGTGCTCGGCGGCTCTCTGGAAGCCGAGCTGCACGCGATTCCGGAAGACGACCTCGCCGCCCGCGAAGCCGCGCGCGCGGATTGGCAGAAGCGCCACGCCCAGGTGAAAGAGGCCGGCGGCCTGCTGGTGATCGGCAGCGAGCGCCACGAGTCGCGGCGCATCGACAACCAGCTGCGTGGCCGCTCCGGCCGCCAGGGCGATCCGGGCGCGACCCGCTTCTACCTCTCGCTCGACGACACCCTGATGCGCATCTTCACCCCGCCGACCATGCGGGCGATGCTGCAGAAGCTGGGCATGGAGGAAGGCGAGGCCATCGAGCACCGCTGGGTGACGCGCGCCATCGAGACCGCGCAGCGCAAGGTCGAGGCGCACAACTTCGACATCCGCAAGAACCTGCTCGAATACGACAACGTCGCCAACGACCAGCGCAAGGCGATCTACGAGCTGCGCGACGAGCTGATGGGCGCCGACCAGGTCAGCAGCATGGTCGAGGACATCCGCCCCGACGTGGTCAACGCGGTGATCGACGCCTACATCCCGCCGCAGACGGTGGAGTCGATGTGGAATCCGGACGGCCTGGAGGCGGCGCTGAAGAAGGACTTCGCGCTCGACTTCCCGGTCAAGAAGCTGCTCGATGAAGATTCAAGCCTGGACGAGAAGGGGCTGCGCGCCCGCATCCTGGCGGCGCTGGTCGCGGCTTATCAGGACAAGAAGGCCAAGGTCGGCGCGGCGGTGCTGGAGCATTTCGAGAAGGCCATCCTGCTGCAGGTGATCGATCAGTTCTGGCGCGAGCATCTGGCGGCGGTGGACTATCTGCGCCAGGGCATCCATCTGCGTGGCTACGCGCAGAAGGATCCCAAGCAGGAGTACAAGCGCGAGGCCTTCAACATGTTCAATGACATGCTGGCGCGCTTCAAGCACGAGGTCATCAGCATCCTGGCGCGCGTACAGATCCAGACCGAAGCCGAGGTCGAGCGGGTCGAGGCCGAGCGCCGCGCCGCCGCCGAGGCCGCCGAGCAGCGCATGCAGTTCCAGCACGCCAACGCGCCGGACATGCTCCACGGCGGTGCCGAGCCGGCTGCGCCGGCGGAGCCGGCCGCAGGCGTGTTGCGGACCACGCAACCAGATGCCCGGCTGGCGCCGGTGCGTACTGCGCCCAAGGTCGGCCGCAACGATCCATGCCCCTGCGGTTCCGGCAAGAAGTACAAGCTCTGCCACGGCAAGCTGGAATGAGCGCCTGAGGGCCGAGGCGACTCGGCCCGAGAAGGCTTCGGTTTTGCTGCCCCCTTCTTCCTTTCGCTTTCGCACCCATGCCCGTCAACTACCGCGAACCCATCGAACTGCTGCCGGTTGTCGGCGTCCGCCTGGGGGTGGCCGAGGCGGCGATCAAGAAGCCGGGGCGCAAGGATCTGCTGGTGATTGCGCTGGCCGAGGGTAGCCGCGTCGGCGGCGTGTTCACCCAGAACGCCTTTGCCGCCGCCCCGGTGCAGGTCTGCCGCCAGCGCCTCGGCGCCGGCGCGATCCGCGCCCTGCTGGTCAACAGCGGCAACGCCAATGCCGCGACCGGTGAGCAGGGCCTGCAGTCGGCGCGCGAAACCACTGCGGCGGTCGCCGCTGCACTGGGCCTGAGCGCCGAGGAGGTGCTGCCGTTCTCCACCGGGGTCATTGGCCAGCAGCTGCCGGTGGCGCGCATGGTCGCCGCCGCGCCGGCCGCCGTCGCCGACATGCGCGAGGCCGGCTGGCTGGACGCGATGCGGGCGATCATGACCACCGACACCGTCGGCAAGGGCGCCAGCCGCCGCGTCGCCACCAGCCAGGGCGAGGTGACCGTCACCGGCATCGCCAAGGGCGTGGGCATGATCCACCCGAACATGGCGACCATGCTGGCCTACATCGGCACCGACGCGCGCCTCACCCCGGCCGCGACCCAGGCGCTGATCGCCGAGGTCGCCGACCGCAGCTTCAACTGCGTGACCGTCGATGGCGATACCTCCACCAACGACGCCTGCGTACTGTTCGCCACTGCCCAGGTGGGTAGCGCGGAAGTGGATGCCGGCCATCCCGACTATCCGCTGATCGCCGCCGCCGTCGAGGCGGTCTGCCTGGAACTGGCGCATGCCATCGTCCGCGACGGCGAGGGCGCCACCAAGTTCGTGAGCATCGAAGTGGGCGGCGCCCGCAACCGTGCCGAGGCGCGCGCTGTCGCGCTGTCGATCGCACATTCGCCGCTGGTGAAGACCGCGCTGTTCGCCAGTGACGCCAACTGGGGGCGCATCGCCATGGCGATCGGCAAGGCGGGCGTCGAAGGGCTGGATGTCAGCCGCGTCGATATTTCGCTCGACGCGGTGCCGGTGATCGTCGGCGGCCAACCGCATCCCGATTACGCCGAGGCCAAGGGCGCGGCGGTGGTGGCGCAGAACGAGTTCCTGATCCGCGTTGGTCTCGCGCGCGGCGAGGCCAGTGCGACGGTCTGGACCTGCGACTTCAGCTACGACTATGTGAAGATCAACGCCGAGTACCGTACGTGAGCCTCATTCGCCTGCTGCGCTCGGCAGGCGAGGTTCAGGCGCTGCTGCGTTTGGCCGGGCTGGGGAGTGACTTAATGTCACTCCCTCGTAAGCCAAACGCCCTCACGCGGCGCTGCGACGCTGCGGTTGCTGCGCTGCTATTCACCTCGCCTGCCTTCACTCACAACGGCGACTGAAGCTCCCGTGTCTGATCTTATCCGGCCTACTATCCATGTCGCCTGCGGGGTGCTCTGCCGCCCGGATGGCCAGGTGCTGATGGCGCAGCGGCCGGAAGGCAAGATCGCCGCCGGCTGGTGGGAATTCCCGGGCGGCAAGATCGAGGACGGGGAAACCCCCTTGCAGGCGCTCAAGCGCGAGTTGCACGAGGAACTGGGCGTGGAGCTGCGCGCGGCGCGGCCGCTGATCCGCTTCGCCCACGACTACAGCAATCGCCGGGTAGTGCTCGATACCTGGCTGGTCACCGCGTTCGAAGGGCAGCCGCAGTCGCGCGAGCGGCAAGCCTTTGCCTGGTTGCCGCCGGCGCACCTGGCGGCGCAGGAGCCGGCGCTACCGACGGTGGCGCCGATCGCCAGCGCGTTGCGCCTGGCGCCGCACTACGTCTTCACGCCGCCGACGACCGAACCGCGCCAGCTGCTGCCGCGGCTGGCGCGGCTGCCGGCCGGCGCGCTGCTGCGTCTGCGCTGGCCGGGTTTGAGCGATGGTGACTATGCCCGTCACGCCGCCGAGTGGATCGCCGCCACCCGCAGCTCCGGCTTGCAGTTGTTGCTGGACCGCGATCCCGCCATGGCGGTGGCGCTGGGTGCTGCCGGCTGGCATGCCGACAGCCGTGCGCTGATGCAGCTGCAAGCCAGGCCGCCGGGTCTGGAACTGTGCGTCGCCTCGGTGCACGCCGCCGCCGAGCTGGAGCGCGCGGCGGCGCTGGGCTTTGATGCCGCGGTCCTTGGGTCGGTGCAAGCCACCGCCAGTCACCCTGGAGCCCCGGCGCTGGGCTGGAGCGGATTCGCCGAGCGTCGTGGGCTGGTGCCGATCCCGGTCTATGCGCTAGGCGGCCTGGGGCCGGCCGAGCTTGAACAGGCACAGGCGCATTACGCCCAGGGGGTTGCCGGAATCAGCGCCTACTGGTCGTCCTGAGGCGGACGCGGTTCGTCCTCATCGTTTTCCACCGCCGGGATCGAATAGCGGCCGCTGGCCCAGGCGCCGAGGTCGATCAGCTTGCAGCGCTCGCTGCAGAACGGTCGCCAGGGATTGCTGGGTTCCAACGAGGAGGATTTGCGGCAGGTCGGGCAGGCGCCGATGCGGGGCGGATTCATGGGATCAGCAGCGAGCAGCACTGCAGGCGAAAGGGTACGTCGCGGCTGGCCTGCTGAGCGCGGGTATCGACGTCGCGCTGCTGCATGAAGCGCAGGCTGTAGCGGTGGCGGCCAGCGCTGATTTCCGGATATAGCGCGCCGTCGGCGACCACCGAGACTCGCAGGAGCTGGTGGGCGCTCTGTGGCATGTGCAGATGCACGCCGCCCTGGGCGGTGAGATTCTGGGTGCGTCCGGAGTGACGCAGCACCTTGAGGCAGACCTCGATGGCGGTCTCGTACGGCGCGAAGTGCGCGAACCAGCGGCCGAGGTCGTCACGGACGCGCAGCGGCGGCTCCGCCAGCCAGCGGTGTACCGCCGGCAGATCGAAGGGCGCCGCGCCGCCGGGAATGGCGCTGCGCTTGGCGACCGCGTCGAGAAACTCGTGGCTGCGCAGTACCGAGCCGGCGAAATGCGTGGACAGCCGCTGCACCCCGCGCAGGGCGTCGTGCAACTGCTGCTGGGCACTGGCGGCCTCCAGGCCGACCAGCACCCCGGGCAGGCGGTTGAGTGCGATCTGTTGCTCCTGAATCTCCTTGATGACTTCGCTCTTCAGGTCGGAGCGAGCGGTCAGCGCGATGATGTCGAGCAAGGCCTGCAGACTGGCACGCAGACTCCAGGGCGAGGAGTCCAAGGTATGGTGGCGACGCTGCTGGAACAGGAATTCCAGGCGCAGCAATGTCCTTACCCGCTCGCTCAGGGGCTGTTCGAAAACGATGGCGTCGGTGAACTCGGACACGCGGCGGCTACTGAGAACCAGTTCGCATTCTGGACGATGCGCGTCCTCGCGCCAACCGCTTTTCGGCCTTGGCCGCGGATAGTTTTCCGGCGCTCACCGCGCCAGATCCAGATAGCGCCGGTGCAGCGCCAGCACGGCCGGCTTGAGATCGCCGGCCGGTTCCGGGTTGTCGATCACGTCGTCGGCGCGGGCGAGGCGTTCGGCGCGGGTCCACTGTCGGGCCAGCATGGCCTGCGCCAGAGGCTCGGCAATGCCGTCGCGGCGTATCAGCCGGCTCAGTTGGTCCTGCTCGGGTGCGTCCACCACCAGCACCCGCGAGACCAGAGCGGACATGCCACTCTCCAGAAGAATGGCGGCCGAGAGCAGGCAATAGGGTGCGGTCTGGGCGTCGCGCCAGGCACGCAGGCGGGCGCGGATGTGAGGATGGGTGATCGCCTCGAGCTGGCGCAGTGCGGCGGCGTCCAGAAATACCTTTTCACGCATGCGAGACCGGTTCAGGTTGCCATCGCTCAGCAGCATGTCGGCGCCGAAACGGGCGGCGATCTCCGCCAGTGCAGGTTCCCCCGGCTGCACCACCGCGCGGCCGACATCGTCGGCCTCGATGATCGGTACGCCGAGTGCCGCGAACAGAGCCTGTACGTAACTCTTGCCGCTGGCTACCCCGCCGGTCAGGCCGATGGCCAGACTCATGGCGCGAATAGGCTCAGCACGTCAACGCCGACCAGCGCCAGCCAGCCGGCGGCGGCGAGGAAGGGGCCAAAGGGCATGGGTGCACCGCGCTGCTGGCGCTTGATGGCGATCATGGCGATTCCGCTGACCGCGCCCACCAGGGAGGACAACAGGATGATCTGCGGCAGCGCCTGCCAGCCCAGCCAGGCGCCCAGCGCGGCCAGCAGCTTGAAGTCGCCGTAGCCCAGGCCCTCCTTGCCGGTGACCAGCTTGAATGCCCAGAACACCAGCCAGAGCACCATATAGCCGGCCATCGCGCCGATCACCGCCGATGGCAGGTCGATGCCGGTGACCGGCGCGCCGACCAGGACCAGCAGAAGGCCCAGCCAGAGCAGCGGCAGGGTGAGGTCGTCCGGCAGCAGTTGGGTGTCGAGGTCGATGAAGGCGAGGGTGATCAGCGCCCAGCTCAGCAGTAGCGCGCCCGGCAGCGCGGCGCCGTAACCGAAATGCCAGGCGCAGATGCCGCTGAGCAGGCCGGTGAGCAGTTCCACCAGCGGGTAACGCAGGGCGATTGGCGCGCCGCAGCAGGCGGCCTTGCCTCGCAGCAACAGCCAGGACAGCACCGGGATGTTCTGCCAGGCGCGGATCGGCGCGCCGCAGGCACCGCAGCGGGAGCCTGGCCGGGCCAAACCCAGTGGGGGCAGCTCCGTTCCAGGCTCCAGGCCGAGGATCTCTCGGCTCTCACGCTGCCAGCGACGCTCCATCATCACCGGCAGGCGGTAGATCACCACGTTGAGGAAGCTGCCGACCAGCAGGCCGAGCACCGCGCAAAGGCCAATCAACAGCAGCGGCTCGGCCGCCAGGACTGCGAGCATGGAGAACGTCCCTTCCTAGATGGCCTGGCCGAGTTTGAAGATGGGCAGGTACATGGCCACCACTAGACCACCGACGATGACGCCCAGGAAGGCCATGATCATCGGTTCCATCAGGCTGGAGAGGTTGTCGACCATGTTGTCGACCTCCTCCTCGTAGAAGTCGGCGACCTTGGAGCACATCGCGTCCAGCGAGCCCGACTCCTCGCCAATGCCGATCATCTGGATCGCCATCGCCGGAAACAGGTTGGACTGCGACATGGTCAGTTGTAGCTGGGTGCCGGTGGACACCTGGTCCTTCATGCGCTGGATGCCCTCGGTGTAGACGATGTTGCCGGCGGCCTTGGCCACCGAGTCCATGGCATCGACCAGCGGCACGCCGGCGGCGAACATGGTCGAGAGCGTGCGGGCGAAACGGGCCACCGCCGACTTGTAGAGGATGTCGCCGAACAGCGGGGCTTTCAGGAAGGCACGATCTAGGAAGCGCCGGAAATTTTCCGAACGCAGATGCGCCTGCTTGAAGGCGAAGACAGTGCCGGCGACCACGCCGATCACCACCCACCAGTAGGCCTGCACGAACTTCGACAACTGCACCACCATCTGGGTGAACGCCGGCAGATCGGCGCCGAAGCCCTTGAACAGGTCTTCGAACTGCGGAATCACGAAATACAGCAGGATGCCGGTCACCACGAAGGCCACCACCACCACCGCCGCCGGGTAGGTGAGCGCCTTCTTGACCTTCTTCTTGATCTGCTCGGTTTTTTCCTTGTAGGTGGCGATCTTGTCGAGCAGCGACTCCAGCGCGCCCGATTTTTCACCGGCCTCGACCAGGTTGACGAACAAGTCGTCGAAGTGGACCGGGAACTTGGCCAGACTCTCCGATAGCGACAGGCCGCCCTCGATGCCGGCCTTGATCTGCATGATCATCTCGGCCATCGACTTGTTCTCGTTGCCGCGGCCGACCAGTTCCAGCGCCTGCACCAGGGGTACACCGGCCTTCATCATGGTCGCCATCTGGCGGCTGAAGATGGCGATGTCCTGGCCGGTGATCGGCTTCTTGCCGCTGCCGAACAGTTCCAACTTCTTGTTGACCCGGATCGGATTGATGCCCTGCTTGCGCAGCTGGAAGCGCACATGGCCGTCGTTCGGGCCGAGCATTTGCCCCTTCAGCTTGTTGCCCTTACGGTCGGTGCCTTCCCAGGTAAAGGTGTAGTCCTTTACGGCCGGCTTGACGCCTGCCTTGGCGGAGTTCGCTGCGGTTGCCATGAGCCTGTTCCGTATGGGGTGTGCTGACTGTATCTACAGCTTATTCCGAAACCGTGCAGCGGTTGGCCTCGAGCAGATCGATGTGGCCGTCCAGCACTTTCTTCAGGGCTGATTCGCGCAGGTCCTTGATGCCTTCCTTGCGGGCCTGGTCGGCGATGTCCATGGCGTTGCCGCCCTCCATCACGATGCGCCCCATGGCTTCGGAGAAGGGCATGACCTGGTAGATGCCGGTGCGGCCCTTGTAGCCGCGGTCGCACTGGTCGCAACCCACCGCTTCCATGATCTGTGCTCCGGGCTCGTCCAACTGCTCGGGCTTGAAGCCGTTGCGGATCAGTTCGGCGCGCGGGATGTTGGCCGGCCGCTTACAGCTCTTGCACAGCCGCCGCGCCAGGCGCTGGGCGATCACCAGCGACAGCGTGCTGGCGATGTTGTAGCCCGGCACGCCCATGTTCATCAGGCGGACGATGGTCTGCGGCGCGTCGTTAGTGTGAAGGGTGGAGAGCACCAAGTGGCCGGTCTGCGCCGCCTTAATGGCGATTTCCGCCGTTTCCAGGTCGCGGATTTCGCCGACCATGATCACGTCCGGATCCTGTCGCAGGAAGGCTTTCAGCGCCGCCGCGAAGGTCAGTCCGGTCTTCGGGTTGACGTTGACCTGGTTGATGCCGGGCAGGTTGATTTCCGCCGGGTCCTCGGCAGTGGAGATGTTGATGTCGTCGGTGTTGAGGATGTTCAAGCCGGTGTAGAGCGACACCGTCTTGCCGGAGCCGGTGGGGCCGGTGACCAGGATCATGCCCTGCGGCTGCTCCAGCGCCTTCATGTAGGCGGCCTTCTGCTCCGCCTCGTAGCCCAGCACGTCAATGCCCAGCATGGCGCTGGAGGCGTCGAGGATACGGGCGCAGATCTTCTCGCCCCAGAGTGTCGGGCAGCTGTTGACGCGGAAGTCGATGGATTTCGACTTGGACAGGTTGAGCTTGATGCGGCCGTCCTGCGGCACCCGGCGTTCGGCCAGGTCCATGCGGCTCATCACCTTGACGCGGGCGGCGATGCGGCTGCCCTGGCTCACCGGCGGCTGGGCGATGGTCTTCAGCTCGCCGTCCTGACGGTAGCGGATGCGGTAGAACTTTTCGTAGGGCTCGAAGTGGATGTCCGAGGCGCCGCGGCTGATGGCATCGACCAGGATCTTGTTCACGTAGCGGACGATGGGGGCGTCGTCGGCGTCGGAGCGGGAAATGTCCGGCTCCTTGCCATCGTCCTCGTCGGCGACCTCCAGGTTTTCGAGGTCGCTGTCCTCGCTGCCCATCATCATCGAGGTATCGGCGGCGCTGGCGGCGATCTCGATGGCCTTGGCCAACTTATCGTCCTCGACCAGGATCGCCTCGGTGACGAAGCCGGTGGCGAACTTGAACTCATCCAGCGCCTGGACGTTCATCGGGTCGGAGATCGCCACGAACAGCTTCTTGCCGCGCTTGAACAGCGGCAGCGCGCGGTGCTTGCGCATCAGCTTTTCGCCGACATCCTTGGCGGCCTGGCTGTCCAGCTCGATGGCGCTCAGGTCGAGCAAGGGCGAGCCAAACTCGCCGCTGGCGACATCCGCCACCTGCACGGCGGTGAGCTGCTTGCTCTCCACCAGCAGCTCGACAAACGAGCGGCTCTGCTTGACCGCCTTCTGCTGCAGATCGCGGGCGAGCTCGTCGCTGATCAACTTGTCATTGAGTAGCCGTCGGGCAAGACCGCCAAGGTAGGGTTGTGAGACGGGTTGCGCAGGATTGACTGTGGACATCGTGGAGTCCCTCGTGGCTCCGGCCCTGTCGATAGGACCAACCTGCCGGATACTAACGCGGACCTCACCCGATTGTGGCCCTAACGCCGCTCTGGACTACGGTGTAGACAGGAGTCTACCCGGTCATAAAGTAACTCTTCCGAGGTCGGCCAACCTTGCGCAGGAGAAGCCGTTCTCATATCAGTGGCCTGCATTGAAATCCAAGGACAGAAACTCGTCCTGCGCCGCTTTCAGTTCGGGCGGGAGCTTGGCCTCCTTCAGGAGCTCCGCTAGCCGCCGCCCTTCCCGCAAGAGCTTTTGCCATTCAATAACGGTTTCTCCATTGGGCACCGGCAGACGCATCCATGGCAGGCCTGAGGCCAGAACCTGGAATGCATCTTGTGGGGCATTCTGGTCTTCGTAGTAGCGAGCTGCCACCAAGTAGGCGGACGCAAAATTGTGATACCGATCTATTGCGGCTTTAAACAACAAGTCCGGGCGATCAGGAAAATCCGGGCTCATCGCAGACTGGAGCGATGGATAGCGCCATAGCAGTTGACCCGTGTGGAATAGTACGAAAGGGTTCCCCCGGCTTGACGCTTGCCAGTCTTTCGCTTCATCAAGGGCTATCTCGGCCCAGGCGACGCCCAAAGCATCACCGCCGTTTTCAAGGGCGAGGTCGGTAGCTGCTTTGGTCGCGACCTCGTGTGCAGATACATGGTTTGGGCGCGCGGCGAGAATTAGTCGGGCCAATCGATATCGGGTCGTTGGATCCTGTAGGCGCTTCTCGATGAAATCGAACTTGTAGGCATTATTGAGGGAAATGCTGCCACCCCAGTCTATTAGCATTCCTAGCGTACATAGGGCGACGAGCGTGCTGGGGATGGCGGCGGCGAAGATGGGATGGATGCCGAGATCAATTTTTTTTGGCGGTGTATTTTTTAGTGCGGTTTGTGCTTGTGCGATGTAGAGCCCGGCAATGATCGAAATCGGCAAAACATAAAAAATAAAATTGACGGCCGCATGAAGGAAAAGCCCTAGAACCGCGATAAGCAAGGCGAATGCGCTAATGCTTTTGCGGCGGGTTTCGGAATCAATGTTTGGCTCATTGAGCTTGTTCCACAAGCGCTTGGCGAGGGCCGCGACGTAAATGCCCCAGGCCAGCAGAGCGGCTAACAGGATGGGCCCTCCCTCCATTAGCAACTGGATATAGTCGCAGTGGGCTAGGTCTCCGGATGATCCGATTTCGGTTGGTAGTCTGTAATGCAGGTATTCGAGCTTGTATGTCCCAAGTCCGGTGCCGGTCCAAGGGTGGTCAAGAAACGCTTGCCATGCTGACTTCCACATCATCAGGCGGTAGCTAGTCGAGGGGTCGGAGGCGAGATCTAGTGGTCGAAAAGAAAGTGTCGCCGGATAAAGCTTGGAGAATGTATATGCAGCAACAGACAGCGCTGCCAGTTTGAGCGCAGCGCGCTTGTTGAATGTGTTGGAGCGGAGTGCGGCGAGTGCCAAGACGAGGCTCGCGAGCAGGAAAACAGCGGTGGCGCCGCGGGACTGTGTCGTGAATAGGGCGAGAATCCCGAGAGCGGAGGAACACCAAGCGAGGCCGGACTTTTCGTTTTTCGATTCGCCGATGATCGTTGCGATCTGGGGAACGATGAGCAGGTAGAGCAACGCGCCGAAAGCGTTGTAGTCGAGAAATGGGCCATTCGCTCGCCACGCGGTTTCCAAAAACTCGGCGATGGCCCAGATCGAGAGGGTTGCCAAAATGAGGCTAAGGCCGTTGTCGATGGTCCGCCATGTCGCATACCCGTGGGCAAGAGAGCGCCAGACGAGGAAGGCGATCATCTGGGCCGACAAGATCCAGGCAAACCACCAACTCGTTGTGGGCATGACGCTAGTTGAGGTAGAAGCCAAGCATAGCGCGACGAACACTGTCGCAAGCAGCGCCGGGATGCCCCATGGGAGGCGGAGTTGGGTCCCCAGTGAAGATGCGGCGACTACGCTCCGTATGAGCAGTCCGAGTAGGAGTGCCATACACAACGCCAGAATATAAAGCTGCGGTTCTACCTCCGTCAGAAAGCAGCTCGCGCCGACGGCAAGTAGAAGCAGTAGCTGTCGTTGTTGAAAAAGGATCTTGGGCATAAAAAAACCGGCTCCGATTAGGGAGCCGGTCTTACGCGCATCCAAACTAGCGGCAATTGGCGGGCACGTACTTGCTCGCCGTAGTCGTGGCGCAAGTCCATTTAATTGCGTCGGTAGGCACAGTGCCTCCTGCCAAGGCAGTGTTGGCTGTGCCGTAAGTGGGGGTCAGTGTCAAGACCACGTTTTTGGCCGCGGAGGTATAGGTGACCGTGATTACGCCTGTAGTGCTGGCGACGGCGACGCTGGTGACATTTGCAGTCGCGGTCGGGGCTTCCCATCCGGCGGCAAGGTTGGTGGCGCCAGCGGCAGCGTTTTCGGCGATGGTGGTCTTTGCCGCGGACGCGAGGCTAAGGCCCTCAGTGACGCGCGCGCGAACAATGTAGTCCTGATAGGCCGGAATCGCGATAGCGGCCAGAATGCCGATGATCGCAACGACGATCATCAGTTCGATCAGCGTAAAGCCCTGTTGCTTCTTCATATGGATCTCCATGGTGATTGGTTCAAATCACGCGGGGATGCCCCTGCGTATGGATGCATGAGCAAGGGGCGTGCCGTAGCTCATGCTTCAATAAATCCGACTAGTTGCATGCTGGTGCGGGGGGGGGAGGGGGCGGGAGTGGACGAATCATTGTCAGCTTGTGACGGGTTTTATCAGTTTTGGCTGATCGTGTGATGTCGCAAGGGTGAAGTCGATGACGGCTTTCCCAGCCCGAAAGCGCGTCGTTTCCCATCGGGCCGACGATGCTGATGTGCGGCTCGCAGGGCGGATTCGAACGGCGTCACCTGGGTGGAGCCGGTGTTCAGACGATATCTTCTGTGAAGGGGTTGATGACCCGCAGTGTTCCAAACTGCCGGTGATGCTGAAAGTCTTCGCTGGCAAGAATGTGGCACTTCCCGGCCAATGCTGCTTCCACGATCAGGGCGTCGTACCAAGGAACGCCATCTTTTTGATGGCGTTGCATTGCGGCCCACAGCAACGGCTGGTCGGTGCGAACCATGGGGTGGCCGCTGAGCGCGCGCAAGGGGCGCTCAGCGGCCGAGCCGGAAACGCCCAGCTTGCGAGTCAATGCGCTATAGGCTTCCTGAAATACCTGCGTGCTGAACACCAGCCGGTTGGCAGCGCCGAGTCTGCTGATGAGTTCCAGCGCCTTGGCGCGCTTTGCGGCGTCGTTGGCGTCCATGCAGTACATCAACACGTTGGTGTCGATGAACACCCTAGCGCTCATTCAAATCCTCGCGGCTCCAGCGCTGGCCTTGGCTGTTGCCCTGGGTGGCTTCGGCCAGGGCAAGAAATTCCCTGGTTGCGGTGATGTGCGCGGGCTCTTGGGGCTCGCCGGCATATTCCTCTAGCTTCTTGCGCAGCAGCGCGTTCACCGAGGTGCCCTCTTGGAGAGCCCTGATGCGGGCGCGGCGCAGGAGATTTTTATCTAGCGCAATGGTCAGGTTCGACATGGCGAATCTCCATGTGAGTGGTTTACTGGGCCAGTGTAGCACTGGTCTCGTGTTGCGCATTGCCTGGACTGATTGGTAACGAAACCCATCTATGTCGTCCTGCCCACGCTGGCGCGGCATCAAGCGAAGATTGGCGCCGGTGCCTTGGGCATTTGCCCTAAACTTGCGCCCCTGAAATTGGCCTTCGACGATGACTACGTTGCCCGAAACCTATCAGCCTGCGGCCGTTGAGGCGGCTGCACAGGCTTATTGGAGTGAACAGGATTCCTTCCGCGCCCGCGAGGACGCCGGTCGGGAGAAGTTCTACTGCCTCTCGATGTTCCCCTACCCGAGCGGCCGGCTGCACATGGGGCATGTGCGCAACTACACCATCAGCGACG
Organism: Nevskiaceae bacterium; assembly: GCA_004297005.1. Lineage (GTDB taxonomy): Bacteria > Pseudomonadota > Gammaproteobacteria > Nevskiales > Nevskiaceae > Stagnimonas. The sequence continues at coordinate 39,854 of SCVA01000013.1, read as the reverse complement.
TCATCGCCCGCTACCAGCGCATGCGCGGCAAGGCGGTGCTGCACCCGATGGGCTTCGATGCCTTCGGCCTGCCGGCCGAGAACGCGGCGATCAAGTCGGGCGTGCCGCCGGCGGAGTGGACCTACGCCAACATGAGCTACATGAAGCGCCAGCTCTCGCAGTTGGGCTTCGCCTTTGACTGGTCGCGCGAGATCGCCACCTGCCGGCCGGAGTACTACCGCTGGGAGCAATGGCTGTTCCTACAGCTCTACAAGAAGGGCCTGGTCTACCGGAAGAACTCGGTGGTCAACTGGGACCCGGTGGACAACACCGTGCTCGCCAACGAGCAGGTGATCGACGGCCGCGGCTGGCGCTCCGGCGCCCTGGTCGAGCAGCGCGAGATCGCGCAGTGGTTTTTGAAGATCACCGACTACGCCGACCAACTGGTTGACGACCTGCAGACCCTGGACGGCTGGCCGGACGCGGTCCGCACCATGCAGGCCAACTGGATCGGGCGCAGTCAGGGTGTCGAGATCGACTTCGCGCTTGCCGACGGCAGCGGCGAGAAGCTGGCCCCCGCCGATTTCGGCGGGAAACTGACTGTTTACACGACCCGCCCGGACACCCTGTTCGGCGTCAGCTTCGTGAGCGTCGCCGCCCAGCACCCGCTGGCGCTGGCCGCCGCGCAGCGGGACGCCAAGGTCGCCGCCTTCGTCGAGGAAGCGAAGCAGTCCAGCGTCGCCGAAGCGGCGCTGGCCACGCAGGAGAAGAAGGGCGTGGCCCTGGGCGTGGACGTGATCCACCCGCTCACCGGCGAGAAGGTGCCGGTCTGGGCCGCCAACTTCGTGCTGATGGGCTACGGCACCGGTGCGGTGATGGCGGTGCCGGCGCACGACCAGCGCGACTGGGAGTTCGCCAGCGCCTACGGGCTGCCTAAGAAGATCGTCATCGCCGGCCCGCAGGGCCTGCCGGACATCACGGCCGCCGCCTACACCGAGTACGGCAGCCTGGTGAACTCCGGAGCTTTCGAAGGCAAGGATTTCGACGCCGCCTTCGAGTCCATCGCCAGCGCCTTGGAGCAGAAGAGCGCCGGCCGCCGCCGCACCAACTACCGCCTGCGCGACTGGGGCGTTTCTCGCCAGCGCTACTGGGGTTGCCCGATCCCGATCATCTACTGCGCCGACTGCGGCGCGGTGCCGGTGCCGGACGACCAGCTGCCGGTGGTGCTGCCGGAAAACCTGCGGCCCGATGGCGCCGCCAGCCCGCTGACCCGCACGCCCAGTTTCTACGAGTGCGCCTGCCCCAGTTGCGGCAAGCCGTCGCGGCGCGAGACCGACACCTTCGATACCTTCTTCGAGTCGAGCTGGTACTACGCCCGCTATGCCTGCCCGGATTTCGCTGGCGGCATGCTCGACGAGCGCGCCAAGTACTGGCTGCCGGTCGACCAGTACGTGGGCGGCATCGAGCACGCGGTGCTGCACCTGCTCTACGCGCGTTTCTTCCACAAGCTGATGCGCGACTCCGGCCTGCCTGTGGCGGGCAACGAGCCCTTCACCCGCCTGCTCTGCCAGGGCATGGTGGTGGCCGGCACCTATTACCGCGAGCTGCCCGGCGGCAAGAAGGACTGGATCAACCCCGCCGACGTCGACGTGCAGTACGACGAGCGCGGCGCACCGCTGAGCGCCACCCTGCGCGCCGACGGCGGCCCGGTGCTGATCGGCGGCCGCGAGAAGATGTCGAAGTCGAAGAACAATGGCGTCGATCCCGAGACCATCATCAACAGCCACGGCGCCGACGCCGTGCGCCTGTTCATGATGTTCACCTCGCCGCCGGAGCAGAGCCTGGAGTGGAGCGATGCCGGCATCGACGGCGCTGCGCGCTTCCTGAAGCGCCTGTGGCGCATGGTCTCCGAGCATGTCGCCGGTGGCCCGGCGCCGGCCCTGGAAGCGGCGCCGCTGAGCGCGGTGCAGAAAGACCTGCGCCGCAAGACCCACCAGACCATCGCCAAGTTCGGCGACGACGTTGGCCGTCGCTACCAGTTCAACACCGCCATCGCCGCGGCGATGGAGCTGGTCAACGCTCTGCAGAAGTTCGAGGGCAGCACGGACCAGGATCGCGCGGTGCGCCAGGAGGCGCTGAACGCCCTGGCTGCCTGCCTGGCGCCGATCACCCCGCACATCAGCCACACCCTGTGGACCGCGCTGGGCAATGCCGGTGCCGTCATCGACGCCGCTTGGCCGGAGGCCGATCCGGCCGCCCTGGTCAGCGACGCCATCAAGCTGGTGGTGCAGGTCAACGGCAAGCTGCGCGGCCAGATCGAGGTGCCGGTCGGCAGTTCCAACGAGGCCATACTGGCGGCGGCCAAGTCGGAGGAGAATGTCGTCAAGTTCCTCGCCGGCAGCGCGATCAAGAAGGAGATCGTGGTGGCCGGAAAACTCGTCAACTTCGTGATCTGACCAACATGCGCATCGCACTGGCGGGACTGTTGCTGACAACACTGCTGAGCGGCTGTGGCTTCCAGTTCGCCGGCAGCCGGCCGCTGCCCGCGGTGCTGGACCGTGTCTACGTCGATGTCGAAGTGCCTTACCGGGTTTCCGAGCCGCCGCTGGAGACCGCGCTGCGTGCCCGGCTGAGCCAGCGTGGCGCCACCGTCGCGACCCGCGCCGAACAGGCCGAGACGCAGCTGCGGCTCTGGGATCTGGTCGAGCGCCGCGAGACCCTGTCGCTGGGCCCCGATGGCAAGGCGTTGGAATACCGGCTGGTGATCTCGGTGCGCTACGAGGTGCGCCGCGCCGGCAAGCTGTTGCTGCCGGCGGACACCCTGTCGGCCTCGCGCGACTACAGCTTCCAGCCCAACCGCATCCTCGCCAAGGAGGCCGAAGAGGCGCAGTTGCGCGAGTTTCTGCAGGGCGAGATGGCCGAACTGCTGCTGCTGCGCCTGGAAGTGGGCTTGCGCGAGATGCCGCCCGAGCCCGCTAACGTGGTGCCGCTGGAGCCAGCGCCCGCGCCAGCAGGCTGAGCGGGTGTAGCACTTCGACCTCCAGCCCCCGTCCACGCAGGCCGGCGGCGAGGTGCAGGGCGCAGCCAATATTGGCGGACACGATCAGTTGCGGTTTCAGCGCAGCGGCGGCGTCCAGCTTCGGCGCCAGCAGGCGGTCGGCCTGGTCGGGCGCGCTGAGAAAGCCGGTGCCGGCGGCGCCGCAGCAGCCGCTGTCGCTGGCGAGATCCAGCAATTCCAGTTGCGGGATCTGCGCCAGCAGCCGACGAATCGCGCCGCCGGCCGCAAACACATTGCTCTGCGTGCAGGCGCTGTGGATCGCCACCCGCAGCGGTAGCGGGCGCAGCGGTATCGGGCTGGCGTCCAAACGATCGGCAAGAAAGCCGCACAGATCGCGCACCTTCGGGCTCAAGGCGGGAGCCTCGTCGTCGGCGGCGCCGAGATCACGCAGGCTGGCGCCGCAGCCGCTGGCGAGCGCCAGCACGGTCTCGCAGCCGGCAAAGGCCAGGGCGTTGCGCGCCGCCTGGCGTTTGGCTTCGGCGGCGAGGCCGGCATGCTGGTTTAGCGCGCCGCAGCAGCCCTGGCTTGGTGGCACCGCCGCCTCGATGCCCAGCGACTCCAGCACGCGCAGGGCGTCTGCCAGCACCGAGCGCTCCAGCACGTCGCCGACGCAGCCGACCAGCAGTCCGACCTTGCCACTAGCCGGCGCGGGTACCGCGCGCAACCGCTGCGGCGCCGGGCGGTAGCGCAGCCAGCGAGGCAGGCGCGGCGAGCCGCTCGGTGCGCCCAGCAGGCTCTGCAACAACCAGAGGCCAGTGCGCAGCAGCGCCCGGGCGGGAGCGCAGTCCAGCAGCGCGGCCAGCAGGCGGGTTGCGCGGCTGCGCCTGGGTGTGACCAGCAGCGCGCGGGTGGCGTCGGCGATGCGGCCGTAGGGCACCTTGGCCGGGCACACCGCCTCGCAGGCGCGGCAGGACAGGCAGCTGTCGATGTGCGCCGCGAGCGTCGCCGAGGCCTGCAACTGGCCGCCGACCAGGCCCTGCGCCAGCGCGATGCGGCCACGCGGGCTCTCGGCCTCGTTGCGGCTGAGGCGATAAGTGGGGCAATGGGGGAGGCAGAGACCGCACTTTACGCAGCGGTCTGCGTCGGCGAGCAGGTTTGCGGCATCCATGCGGCATCGTATCGCGAGTGGATGGTTGCGGCTGGCATACTCGCGCCCTTTCAAAATCCGCCGAGGACCCGCGATGACACTCCGCATCTGCTCCACCGCCCTATTGTTTGCGCTTGTCGCGCCCGGCCTGCGGGCCGCAGAGACGGGGCCGGATGGCTACAGCGGCGAGGCCTCTCTGGGTGTGCTCAGCACCTCCGGCAATACCGATACCCGCTCCGCCAATGGCAAGTTGCAGCTGGGCTATCACGATGGCCGCTGGAGTCACGAGGGCAAGGCGGCGGCGGTCAGCGCCCAGCAGGACAATCTCACCACCGACGAGCGCTACAGTCTGGGCTACAAGCTCAGCCGCGATTTCGATGCCCACAACTACGTCTTCCTGACGCTGGACTACGACAACGACCGCTTCGCCGGCATCGCCGAGCGCACCACCGAGGCGCTGGGCTATGGCCGGCGGTTGCTGACCTTGGAAAAGCACAGCCTCGATGCCGAGATCGGCGCCGGTGCCACCCAGATCAAGCTGGCCGAACCGGCCGGCCGCGAGAGCTCGGCGGTGGCCTTGTTCAACGCCAAATATGTCTGGGAGATCAGTGCCACCAGCAAGCTTTCGCAGGTACTCAAGGTGGAGCGTTCGCGCACCACCACCTACGTCAACCCGGTGTCGGAGCTGAAGCTGACCGTCGCCGGCAATCTGTTCGCCAGCCTGGGCTACGAGCTGCGCTTTAACTCCGAGGTGCCGGCCGGCACCCGCAAGACCGATACTCTGACTTCGGTGAGCCTGGGCTACGGCTTTGGCGCCAAGAAATAGCCACTGACCGCAGGCCCCCATGAGCACGCCCGAGCCTTACTTCCAGCGCCACATCTTCTTCTGCTGCAACCAGCGCGACGACGGTCGCGAATGTTGCGCCGACAAGGGTGCGGTGGAATTGCGCGACTACTGCAAGCAGCAGGTGAAGAAGCGCGGCCTGGCCGGCACCGGCCGGGTGCGGGTGAACATGGCCGGCTGCCTGGACCGCTGCGAGCTGGGACCGGTGGCGGTGGTGTATCCGGAAGGCGTCTGGTACCGCTACCAGAACCGCGAAGACGTCGACGAGATCGTCGAGCGCCACCTCGCCAATGGCGAGCCGGTGCAGCGGCTGAAGATTTAGCGCGACCTCACAGTGCGAGCCGCATTGCGGAGCGCGCCGTGGGTGGGATCGGCCTCAGCCGGTGTGGGCGCGAATCAGCGCCTGCGCGGCCTTGGCCATGCTGGCGGTGGGGCCGCCCGGTCCCAGGCTGAGGCGGCTGAGATAGCCGCCGTCCATCAGCAGCAGCAGGCCATCGGCCAGACCCTCGGGGTCGCGCGCATTCATTGCCACGCACAGCTCGCGCAGACGGCGGCGCTTCTCGCGGCTGTGGGCCTCGACCACATGCCGGCCGGGGTGATCGGATTCGGTCAGCTCCACTGAGGCATTGCCGATTGCGCAGCCGCGTTTCTCGCAGGTCTTGGCCTTGGCGCTCATGCTCTTGAACAGCGCCAGCACCGCCGCTTCCGGATTTTTGGCGTGCGGGGCGATGGTTTCGTCCCACCAGACCCAGAACTCGCGTTCCGACTGCTTGAGGCACTCGGCCACCAACTCGTCCTTGGAGGGGAAGGCGCGGTACAGGCTCATCTTGGTGGCGCCGGCTTCCTGCGCGATGGACTCCACGCCCACCGCGCGGATGCCCTGGCGGTAAAACAGGTCGCGGGCGGCCGCAAAAATGCGGTCACGGGCGCTGACCTTGGTCGTGGCGCAGCCGGCGCCCGCCGCTGCTTTGGCGGCAAATTCCTTTTCGGCTGAAACACTTGGGCTAGACATCGGACCCTCCTTACACAACTGGCTTGAAATGATACTGACCGGTCACTAACATTCTCTCCAGATGTTACCGAACGGTATAGTCACATCAGCATCATTGGGGTGTGACGGCGCAGTGTCAAGCCGCGGCAGATGCACGGCAAGGCCTGCTCCACCAACGGTGGCGACCATTTACGGCCTTAGCAAGGGAGTCCGCCATGCCCAGCACCCTCATTTTCCCCACAGCGCGCAAGGCCGCCCTGCTGGGTCTGTTCTCACTCAGCCTGTTCACCTTGGCCGCCTGCGGGGCCTCCGAAGCCAAGGAAAGCCCGTCGCCCTCTGCCCCGCAGGTCAGCGTCGCGGAAGTACCGTTCAAGACCCTCAAGGATTGGCGCGAGCTGACCGGCCGTATCGAGGCGGTGCAGCAGGTGGAGATCCGCCCGCGAGTCTCCGGCTTCATCGAGTCGGCGCCCTTGCAGGAAGGCGCGCTGGTAAAGAAGGGCCAGTTGCTGTTCCAGGTCGACCCGCGTCCCTTCGCCGCCCAGGTCGAGCGCCTGGAAGCGGAACTCGACCGCGCCCAGGCGCAGTACCGGTTGGCCCAGGCCAACCGGGCGCGGTCGGCGCTGCTGATCGAGCAGGGCGCGATCTCCCGCGAAGAGCATGACCGCCTCGGCTCCGGCGAGGCGGTGGCCGCCGCCGAGGTCGCCTCGGTGCAGGCGGCGCTGCGGGCGGCGCGGCTGGATCTCTCCTACACCCGGGTCACCGCACCGCTGGACGGCCGCGTCTCCCGTGCGCTGATTACCGCCGGCAACCTGGTCAGCGCCCAGAGCGTGCTGACCACGGTGGTCAGCGTCGATCCGGTCTACGTCTCCTTCGACCTCGACGAGCAGAGCTACCTCGCTACGCTGGCGCGCGACGACGCGGCCCAGGTCTACGTCGGCCTGATGGACGAGGCCGGCACCCCGCACGCGGCGCGACTCGACTTCGTCGACAACGCCAGCCACGACGGCCTGATCCGCGTTCGCGCCACGCTCGACGACGCCGGTGGGCGTTTCACGCCCGGGCTGTTCGCACGGGTAAAGCTGGTCGCCGGCCAGAGTTTCGAGGCGGCGCTGGTCGATGACCGCGCCATCGGCACCGATCTCGACCGCAAGTTCGTGCTCACCGTCGGCGCCGACAAGGTTGCACAGTACCGACAGGTCAGCACCGGCCCGCGCGTCGACGGCCTGCGGGTGATCCGCAGCGGCTTGAAGCCCGGCGAGTCCATCGTCGTCAACGGCCTGCAGCGGGTGAAGCCGGGCACGGCGGTGGCGCCGCAGCTGGTGGCCATGGGCGAGGGCCGTAGCGGCACCGGCGTCGCCCAGGTTTCTGCCCACGACGAATCGGTGAAGCTGGCGGTGGCCGGCAGCAGCGCGCGCGCCGCGCAGTAAGCCGGAGACCGACATGAACTTCTCCCAATTCTTCGTCAACCGGCCGATCTTCGCCGCGGTGCTGTCGGCCATCGTCTTCATCGCCGGCGCGCTGTCGCTGAGCCAGTTGCCGATCAGCGAGTACCCGGAGGTGGTGCCGCCAACCGTGGTGGTGCGCGCCGCCTACCCGGGCGCCAATCCCAAGGTGATCGCCGAGACCGTCGCCAGCCCGCTGGAGCAGAGCATCAACGGCGTCGAGGGCATGCAGTACCTGTTCTCGCAGGCCACCTCCGATGGCGCGATGACCCTGACCATCACCTTCGCCATTGGCTCCGACATCGACAAGGCGCAGGTGCTGGTGCAGAACCGCGTCGCCCAGGCGCTGCCGCAGCTGCCGCAGGAAGTGCAGCGCCTCGGCGTCACCACCCAGAAGGCCTCGCCCGACCTGACCATGGTCGTGCACCTGCTCTCGCCCGATGGCCGCTATGACGATCTCTACGTCGCCAACTACGGCCGTCTGCGGGTGAAGGACGAGCTGGCACGCATCGACGGCGTCGGCGACGTACAGGTGTTCGGTGCCGGCGCCTACTCGATGCGGGTCTGGCTCGATCCCGAGAAGGTCGCCAGCCGTGGGCTTTCGGCCAGCGAGGTGATCGCCGCCATCCGCGAGCAGAACCAGCAGGTCGCCGCCGGCCAGCTCGGTGCGCCGCCGGCGCCCAATGCCGCTGACTTCCAGCTCAACATCAATGCCGCCGGCCGGCTCACCACCGAGGAAGGGTTCGGCGACATCGTGGTCCGCGTCGGTGCCGACGGCGCCATCACCCGGCTCAAGGACGTGGCCCGCGTCGAGCTGGGCTCCTCCAACTACGCGCTACGCTCCCTGCTCAACAATAAGTCGGCGGTGGCGTTGCCGATCTTCCAGCGGCCGGGCAGCAATGCCATCGAGATCAGCAATGACGTCCGCGCCAAGATGGAGGAACTGAAGAAGGACTTCCCGCAGGGCATCGACTACGAAATCGTCTACGACCCGACCGTGTTCGTGCGCGGCTCCATCGAGGCGGTGGTGCACACGCTGTTCGAGGCGCTGCTGCTGGTGGTGCTGGTGGTGATCCTGTTCCTGCAGACCTGGCGCGCCAGCATCATTCCGCTGGCGGCGGTGCCGGTTTCGCTGGTGGGCACCTTCGCGGTGATGCACGCCGCCGGCTTCTCGCTCAATGCGCTGTCGCTGTTCGGTCTGGTGCTGGCGATCGGCATCGTGGTCGATGACGCGATCGTCGTGGTCGAAAACGTCGAGCGCAACATCGAGCTGGGCAAGACGCCGCTGGAGGCGACGCGGCAGGCCATGCGCGAAGTCACCGGCCCCATCGTCGCCACGGCGCTGGTGCTGTGCGCGGTGTTCATCCCCACGGCCTTCATCAGCGGGCTGACCGGCCAGTTCTACAAGCAGTTCGCGCTGACCATCGCCATCTCGACGGTGATCTCCGCCTTCAACTCGCTGACCCTGTCGCCGGCGCTCGCCGCAGTGCTGCTCAAGGGCCATGACGCGCCCAAGGACCGCTTCCAGCGCGGCATCGATGCCGCCTTCGGCTGGCTGTTCCGGCCGTTCAACCGCTTCTTCGCCAGCGCAGGCCGTGGTTATGTCAGTGGCGTGCAGCGCCTGCTGCGTGGTGCGGCGGTGGTGCTGATGGTCTACGGCGGCCTGCTGGGCCTGACCGCGCTGGGCTTCAAGACGGTACCGGAAGGCTTCGTGCCGCAGCAGGACAAGCAGTACCTGGTGGCCTTCGCCAACCTGCCGGACGCAGCGACGCTGGACCGCAGCGAGCAGGTGATCCGCGAGATGAGCCGGATCATGATGGAGCAGCCGGGCGTGGCCTCGGCGGTCGCCTTCCCGGGCCTGTCGATCAATGGCTTCACCAATGCGCCCAATGCCGGCATCGTCTTCGCCTCGCTGAAAGGTTTCGACGAGCGCAAGGGGCCGGGGCTGTCGGCGGCGGAGATCGCTTCTTCGCTCAACGAGAAGTTCGGCGGCATCCAGGAGGCCTTCATCGCCGTGTTCCCGCCGCCGCCGGTGCAGGGCCTGGGCACCATTGGCGGCTTCAAGCTGCAGCTGGAAGACCGCGCCGGCCTGGGCTTTGACGAGCTGTACACGGTGACCCAGAACATCCTGCACAAGGCGCGGCAGACGCCGGGCTTGAGCAGCGTGTTCAGCAGCTACCAGGTCAACGTGCCGCAGATCTACGCCGACATCGACCGCGAGAAGGCCAAGGCCCAGGGCGTGAGCCTGCAGGCGATCAACGAGACTTTGCAGATCTACCTAGGCTCGCTCTACGTCAACGACTTCAACCGCTTCGGCCGCACCTACCAGGTCAACGCCCAGGCCGACCTGCGCTTCCGCCTGCAACCGGAGGACGTGACCCGTCTCCAGGTGCGCAACAGCGCCGGCGAGATGGTGCCGCTGGGCGCCTTCCTGAAGGTCAACGAGACCGCCGGGCCAGACCGGGTGATGCACTACAACGGCTATGTCACCGCCGAGATCAACGGCGCGCCCGCGGCCGGCTATTCCAGCGGCCAGGCGCAGAAGATCATCGAGGAGGTGGTGAAGTCCGAGCTGCCCAATGGCATGGCCTACGAGTGGACCGAGCTGACCTATCAGCAGATTCTCGCCGGCAACACCGCGCTGCTGATCTTCCCGCTCTGCGTGCTGCTGGCCTTTCTGGTGCTGGCCGCGCAGTACGAGAGCTGGAGCCTGCCGCTGGTGGTGATTCTGATCGTGCCGATGTGCCTGTTCTCGGCGATCACTGGCGTCTGGCTCTCTGGCGGCGACAACAACATCTTCACGCAGATCGGTCTGATCGTATTGGTGGGCCTGGCCTGCAAGAACGCGATCTTGATCGTCGAGTTTGCCAAGGAGCAGGAAGAAGCCGGCGCCAGTACCTGGGACGCGGTTCTGGAAGCCTGCCGCCTGCGTCTGCGGCCGATCCTGATGACCTCGCTGGCCTTCGTCATGGGCGTGCTGCCGCTGGTCTATTCCAGCGGCGCCGGCGCCGAGATGCGCCACGCCATGGGCGTGGCGGTGTTTGCCGGCATGATCGGCGTCACCTTCTTCGGTCTGCTGATGACGCCGGTGTTCTATCTGGTCATCCGCAAGCTCGCTCAGCGCAAGCCCAAGCCGGTCACCGCCTATTCCCTGGCCGGCCTCGAAGCCCACTAAACCCAAGAATCAAGGAAATCCGATGAGCAATTCCAAACCCATCAGCCTTATCACCGGCGCCAACAAGGGCATCGGCCTGGAAACTGCCAGGCAGCTCGCGGCCCTGGGCCATCACGTCATCCTCGCGGCGCGTGACCGCGGCAAGGCGGTCGAGGCCGCCAACTCGCTGGGCAGCGAGGTCGAGCCCTTACAGCTGGATGTGACCGATGCCGGCTCCATCGCCGCGGCGGTCGCGGTGATCGCCCAGAAACACGGCCGTATCGACGTGTTGGTCAACAATGCCGGCGTGCTGCTCGATGCCGGCGACAAGAAGCCCTCGGAGCAGTCGCTGGACACCTGGCGCAAGACCTTCGACACCAATGTCTTCGGTCTGGTCGCCGTCACCCAGGCCTTTCTGCCGCTGCTGAAGAAGTCCAGCGGCGCGCGCATCGTCAATCTGTCGAGCATCCTCGCCAGCAACACCCTGCATCAGACCCCCGGCTCGCCGATCTACGACTACAAGGTGCCGGCCTACAACGTCAGCAAGAGCGCGGTGAATGCCTGGACCGTGCATCTCGCCTACGAGCTGCGCGATACCCCGCACAAGGTCAATGCCGCGCATCCCGGCCATGTACAGACCGACATGGGCGGCGCGGCCGCGCCGATGAGCATTCCCGACGGCGCCAAGACCAGCGTCTGGCTGGCGACACTGCCGGCCGACGGCCCGAATGGCGGCTACTTCCATCAGGGCGAGGCGCTGCCGTGGTAAGCCGGCTCGCTCCGCTGGCCGCCGCACTGTCGGCCTTCGCACTCGCCGCCTGCGCGGTCGGCCCCGACTACCAGGCGCCGGAGACCGCGCCAGCCAACTTCACCCGCGCCGGGGCCGACACCGTGGTCGGCGGCAGTCTGGAAGCGCGCTGGTGGACGCAGCTCGGCGATCCCGCGCTGAGCGGTCTGGTCGATCAGGCGCTGCTCGCCAACCGCGACCTGGCCCTGGCCTTGAGCCGGGTCGAGGAAGCGCGCGCCCTGTTCCGCGACCAGCGCAACGACGCCTATCCGCAGGTCACCGCCAGCGGCAGCGCGCAGAAGGGCGAGGCGGCGCAGCTCGGTGCCAACAGCACCGGCCCACGCGGCCAGACCGAGAGCTTGCGGCTGGGCTTTGACGCCGCCTGGGAGCTGGATCTGTTCGGCCGGGTGCGGCGCGGCACCGAAGCCGCGCGCGCCGACGCCGAAGCGGCCCAGGCCAGCCTGCACGAAGCGCAGGTGCTAGTGGCCTCCGAGGTCGCGCGCAATTACTTCGAGTGGCGCGGCAGTGCCCAGCAGCTGGATGTCGCCGAGCGCAATCGCGACAGCCAGAAGGAGACGCTGCGCCTGACCCAGGTGCGCTACGACGCCGGTCGTGGCACCGAGCTGGATGTCGCCAGCGCCCGTGCCCGTCTGGCCGCCACCGAGGCGGACATGCCCTTGCTGGAAACCCAGCGTCGTCGCGCCGAGCATCGGCTGGCGGTGCTGCTCGGGCAGCGTCCCGGCGTCTGGCAGCCGCCGGCCGCGGCCACCGTCGCCGCGCTCAACCGGCCGCTGCCGGTGGGCGAGGCGGGCGAGCTGCTGCGCCGCCGGCCGGACGTCGCCCGCGCCGCCGCCGAGCTGCACGCCGCCACCGCTCGCGTCGGGGTGGCGACCGCCGACTACTTCCCGCGCCTGAGCCTGAGCGGCTTTGCCGGCTTCAGTGCCGGTAGCTTCGGCGACCTCGGCGCCGCCAGCCGCGCCTGGAGCGCCGGGCCGACGTTGTCCTGGGCCGCTTTCGACCTCGGCAGCGTCGCCGCCCGCGTCGATGCCGCCGATGCTCGCAGCCGCGGCGCGGTGGCGCGCTATGAGCAGACCGTGCTGACTGCGCTGGAAGAGACCGAGAACGCCTTCGTGGCGGTGAGCCAGTCGCGCCAGCGTCTGCTGCACACGCTGGACCAGGCCGCCGCCGCGCGCCGTGCCGCCGAGCTGGCGCGCATCCAGTACAAGGCGGGGGTGATCGACTTCCTGGTGCTGCTCGACGCCGAGCGCAGCCTGCTGGCCGCCGAAGACGCCGTCGCCGCCAGCGAGACCGCGGTCAATACCTCGGCGGTGGCGCTGTACAAGGCGCTGGGTGGTGGCTGGGGCCTTGAACCGGCCCAGGGAGCGCCGACATGAGCGATTCGCAACGCCTGTTCCAAGCCCTTTATGCCGCGATGCCTGGCATCCTCGCTGAACCTGCGATTCCCTCGGCGTCGGTCGCTGACCGAGCCGGTAGCCAAATAAAACCGAAAGGAGTTCCCATGTCCCTCGATCTCTTCAGTCCGCTCAAGCTCGGTGCGCTCGAGTTGCCCAACCGCATCCTGATGGCGCCGCTCACCCGTACCCGCGCCGGGACGACCCACATTCCCAACGATCTGATGGTGGAGTACTACCGCCAGCGCGCCGGTGCCGGCCTGATCTTCACCGAGTGCGCGCTGATCAGCCCGGATGCCAGCGCCTATCTGGGCGAGGGCGGTCTGTTTGACGAGGCGACGCAGGCCGGCTGGAAGCGCGTCACCGACGCCGTCCACGCCGCCGGCGGGCGCATCGCCATCCAGCTCTGGCACGCTGGCCGCGCCGCGCATTCCGACATCAACGGCGTGCAGCCGATCAGCTCCAGCAACAAGCCGATCCGCAACGACCTCACCCACACGCCCAAGGGCAAGGTGCCCTACGAGACGCCGCGACCGCTGCGTACCGAGGAGATCCCCGGCATCGTCGAGCTGTTCCGCAAGGCTGCCGAGCGTGCCAAGGCCGCCGGCTTCGATGCGGTGCAGATCCACGGCGCGCATGGTTATCTGATCGACCAGTTCCTGCGCGATTCGGTCAACGACCGCACTGATCTGTACGGTGGCTCCATCGAGAACCGCGCGCGCTTGCTGCTGGAGGTGGTCGACGCCTGCATCTCGGTGCTCGGCGCCGGTCGGGTCGGCGTGCGCATCTCGCCGCTGGTGGCCTTCAACGACATGGCGGAGTCGCAGCCGCAGGCGCTGGTGGAATACGTCGCCAAGGAGCTGCAGAAGCGCGGCGTCGGCCATCTGGAGCTGCGCCACGAGCAGTGGGACCTGCCCGCCGAGCAGGGGCTGGCGCGGATCGCCCGCGCGCACTTCAAGGGCCCCCTGCTACTCAACGGCGGCTTCGACGCCGACAGCGGCAACGCCGCGATCCGCGAGGGTCGTGCCGATGCCATCGTCTACGGCAAGGCCTTTCTCGCCAATCCCGATCTGGTACAGCGCTTTGGCAAGGAGGCGGCCCTCAACGCGGTCGACTTCGCCACCCTCTACACGCCGGGCCCCAAAGGCTATACCGACTATCCGGCCCTGGCGTCCTAGAGCTCGCGGCCGCTGCGTCTGACCTGGCGCAGAGGCTTTTCTTTCACGGCCGCAGCCCTTATCGTCGTTGTCAGACGGGTGCGGGTCGATGACCGCCCGCTCCTCCACCGGTGATGATCAAGGAGAACCGGGATGAGAATCGGCGCCTTGCTGTTGAGCGTCTTGTTCCTTTTCGGCTGCGCCCAGCAGCCGTTCCAGCCCGCTCCAGACCGGCTGTTCGCCGACGCCCTGTTCAAGCCGCCTTCCGAGCCTGCGAACGCTGGGGAGATTTTTGCGTTGAGTCCGGCCATGCGGGACTACCTCGACGGCGAGATCGCCGAGCAGATTCGGGCGCACGGTCCGCGCAGGGGCTTGTTCGAGGCTTTGCGCGGCGGCCTGCGCCTGGAGTACGACGCGACGATGACCCGCAACGCCGCTCAGGCCTTTGAGGCGCGGGCCGGCAACTGCCTTTCGCTGGTGATCATGACTGCCGCGTTTGCCCGGCAACTAGGCATTCCGGTGCACTACCAGAGTGTGTTCGGACAGGACACCTGGAGCCGTGGCGAGGAGCTGATGGTGCTCAGCGGGCACATCAACATTGGCCTGGGCGCGAGCGGCCGTGACCGGCAGCGCGATGGTGAACAGTCGGTGATGACGGTGGATTTCTTGCCGCCAGAGGAACTGCGTGGACAGTATCGCCAGGAGGTTCCCGAGGCGACCGTGCTGGCGATGTACATGAACAATCGTGCTGCCGAGAGTCTCGCGCAGGGACAGATTGATCAGGCCTACTGGTGGGCGCGGGCGGCAATCGGCACCGCGCCCGACTACCAGAGTGCGTACAACACGCTGGGCGTGATCTATGTGAAGCACGGCGAGCCGGCGCAGGCCGAGCGCGCCCTGCACCACGCTCTGGAACGCATGCCCGGGGATGCCGAGGCGCTTTCCAATCTGGTGGGTCTGCTGGAAGAGCAGGGGCGGGTCGCCGAAGCGGCCGCTCATCGCGCCAAACTGGCGCGCCTCGATGCCGAACCGCCCTATCACTACTTCGACCTAGGGCTGGCGGCACTGCAGCGCAAGGATTACCGCGAGGCGCGCCGTCTGTTCCGCAAGGAACTGGCGCGCATGCCCTACGCCCACGAAATCCACTTCGCGCTGGCGATGACCCATCTGCGGCTAGGGGAATCGCGTCTGGCCAGTCAGGAGCTCCGACTGGCGCTGGACAGCAGTACCACCCCCGGTAGCCGCGACCTCTACGCCGCCAAGCTGGATCACTTGCGCGAACTGCAACTCAACTGAAGGCTGGTGTTCCAGCGTTCAGTCTCCGTGGAGGCGCACCAGGGTGCGGCCGGTGACCCGGCCGGCGATCAGGTCCTCGCAGGCGGCGGGCAGCTCGTCGAGGCTGATGGTGCGGGCGACCATGCGTTCCATCAGGCCGGCCGGCTTCCAGTCGGCGCGCAGCTTGTCCCAGACCGCCAGGCGCCAAGCGCGCGGGCATTCCACCGAATGGATGCCCAGTAGCGACACGCCGCGCAGGATGAAAGGCATCACCGTGGTTTCCAGCGTATGCGACTGTGCCAGCCCGATGCTGGCGATGTTGCCCCAGGGTTTCACCGTGCGGGTCAGCCAGTTGAGCGTGGGTCCGCCGAGGTTGTCGATGGCGCCGCCCCAGAGCGCGGTCTCCAGCGGCTTGCTGCCCATGGCCTGGCTGTTGCGATCAAGGATCACGTCGGCGCCGAGCGAGTTCAGGTAGTCGCGCGCGGCCTCCGGCTTGCCGGTGAGCGCGGTGACGTGAAAACCCTCGCGCTTGAGCAGGGCGATGGCGATGCTGCCGACGCCGCCGGTGGGGCCGGTGACCAGGATGCTGCCCATCGCCGGCGTTTGATGGTTCTCCAGCATCCGCCGCAGCGCCAAGGCGGCGGTGAAGCCGGCGGTGCCGATGGCCATGGCCTCGGCCAGGCTCAGGCCCTCGGGCAGCGGCACGATGGCCTCGGCGGGCAGGCGGGCGTACTCGCTGTAGCCGCCGTCCAGCTGCTCGCCGATGTTGCAGCCGGTGACCAGCACCTTGGTGCCGGGCGGGTAGCGCGGGTCGCTGCTCTGCGCGACCACGCCGGAAAGATCGATGCCCGGTGTGCGCGGCGAGCCGCGCAGGATCTTGCCCTTGCCGGTCACCGCCAGGGCATCCTTGTAGTTGATGCTGGAGTACGCGACCCGCACTACGACCTCGCCGGCGCTGAGATCCTCGATGCCCAGCGTTTCAAAGCGCGCGCTATGTCCACCCTCGCTGCGCACGCGCAGGGCACGGAAGCTGGCGGGGACGTTCGACATGCGGATTTCCTGAGAAAATGGCGGGGACCGAGAGTTTACGGCCGAACCTGCCAGAGGAGCCCCATGGCCCAGTACACCAAGAATCCGCCGCTGATCGAGGCTGAGGTGCAGCCCGACCCCTATGCGCAGTTCGAGCGCTGGTTTGCCGACGCGGAGGGCGCCGGTCTGGTCGAGCCGACGGCGATGGTGCTGGCCACTGTTGATGCCGACGGTCAGCCTTCGGCTCGGGTGCTGCTCTACAAGGGTTGGTACGAGGGGGGGCTCTGCTTCTACACCAATTACGACTCGCGCAAGGGCGAGGCGCTGGCGGCCAATCCGCGCGCGGCGGCGACCTTCTGGTGGGACCGTCTGGAACGCAGCGTGCGCTTCGAGGGGCGGGTTCGGAAGTTGCCGGAGTCACTGTCCGAGCAGTATTTCCACTCGCGGCCGCGTGGCTCGCAGATCGGGGCCTGGACCTCGCGGCAATCGCAGGTGGTAGAGGGCCGAGATCCGCTCGAGGCCCGACTGGCCGAGAACGAGCATCGCTATTTCGAGGGGGAGGTGCCGCTGCCGCCGCACTGGGGCGGCTACGCGCTGGTGCCGGAGCGCGTGGAGTTCTGGCAGGGGCGGCTCAACCGGCTGCACGACCGCCTGCGCTACCGCCGGTTAGGTGAAAGCTGGCTGCTGGAGCGGCTGGAGCCCTAGCCGCGCTGCGCCGCGCCCGGCTCAGCGCAGGCTGATGACCGGCCAGCCCTTGGTCTCCGCATGGGCGCGCAGCGTCGGGTCGGGGTCGACCGCCACCGGACGATCGGCCAGCTCCAGCAGAGGGATGTCGTTGCGCGAGTCGGAATAAGCGGTGATCGAGCGCGGGGTGATGGCGCGCTCCCTCAGCCAGGTCTGCAGACCACTGACCTTGGCTGCCTGGAAGTTGGCGCGACGGAGCCGACCGGTGAAGCGGCCCTCGGCGATCTCCGGCTCGGAGGCCAGCAGGTGCTCGACGCCGAGCATTTCGGCGATGGGCTCGGTGATGAATCGCTGGGTGGCGGTGGTGATCAGCAGCAGATCCCCCTGATCGCGGTGGCGGGCCAGCAGCTGTGGTGCCTGCCGGGCCACACTGGGGCGGATCTGCTCTTCCAGAAAGCGCCGCCGTAGCGGTTCCCACTCGTCCAGGCTCTTCAGCATCAGCGGCGCCAGCGAAAAACGGTAGAAGGCGTCCACGTCGAGCTGGCCGGCCGCATAGTCGGCATAGAACTGGCGATTACGGGTTTCGTAATGCTCGCGGTCGACCAGGCCCTGGTCACAGAGGAACTGGCCCCAGAGGTAATCGCTGTCGGCGGCGAGCAGAGTGTGGTCGAGGTCGAAAACCGCGAGATGCATGAGCGGAAGAGTGCGGTGGGGGCGCGGCAGGATACCAGTGCACAGCAACTCACCGTCGCCTGTGATTGCCGCTCGCGGACGGCCTGTGAAAAGATGCGAACAAACTATAGGGACGTGCACGTGATTGACTCCGATGGCTTTCGCCCCAATGTCGGCATCATCGTGCTCGGCATGCCGGTTGATGGCCGGGCGCGAGTTCTGTGGGCGAAGCGCATCGGCCAGCAGGCTTGGCAGTTTCCGCAGGGCGGGATCAAGCGTGGTGAGACCCCCGAGCAGGCCTGCTTTCGCGAATTGCAGGAAGAACTGGGTCTACTGCCTGAGCACGTCGAGGTGCTCGGCGTGACTGGAGACTGGCTGCGTTATCGCCTGCCCAAGCATCTTGTGCGTCGTGGCCGGCGGCCGGTTTGCATCGGCCAGAAGCAACGCTGGTTCGTGCTGCGCCTGCTGGCGGCGGAGGCGGAAGTTCGACTGGATGCCGGTGATCGGCCGGAATTCGATGCCTGGCAATGGGTGGACTACTGGCAGCCGGTGCGGGACGTGGTGTTCTTCAAGCGTGAGGTCTATCGCCAGGCCCTGGAGGAATTGGCGCGCATTGCCGGCGCGCCGCTGTTGCCAGACCCGGGCGAACTTGCTGGCTAAGTCGGCTGAGGTGACGAAGGAAATGCAGTGCGTCCTGTTCTTGTTTGACAACAATTCTCATTGGCAATAGGCTGCGAAGCGCAGTGCAGTCCCGCCTGCGTCCGGAAATACGTAGTCCTTTGCCACCATGTACGTCTGCGTCTGCAAGGCCGTCAGCCACAAGCACATCCACCGAGCGGTAAACGAAGGTGCGGTATCGCTGCGCGACCTGAAAAACCTCACCGGGCTGGGAACCTGCTGTGGCAAGTGCGTGCCGGATGCGCGCCGGACCTTGGTCGAGGCGGCCGCCCGCCGCGCCGCCGAACAGCCTCTGTTCAATGACGCCGGGCTGGTCGCGGCCTGAATCGGCTTGCCCGAGCAGCGACTGAGAATCGCACGCAAAGGCAATTAAATATCAAAATAAACAATAAGTTGTGAAAGCATTTTGAGGGGCGTAACCTGCCAGCTCGGTTCTCCTGGAGCATGGCCATGCGCGGCGACGCGAAAGTTCTCGAATACCTCAATCTCGCGCTCAAAAACGAGCTGACGGCCATCAATCAGTACTTCCTGCATGCCCGCATGCTGGAGAACTGGGGGCTGAAGAAGCTCGGCAAGTACGAGTACCACGAGTCCATCGACGAGATGAAGCATGCGGACCGGCTCATTGCCCGCATACTGTTTCTCGAAGGCCTTCCCAATCTCCAGGATCTCGGAAAGCTCTACATCGGTGAGGACGTCAAGGAAATCCTGGAGTGCGATCTCAAGCTGGAACTGGAGGCGCATCCGCTCTATGCCGCCGCCATCGCCCACTGCGAGAGCGTCAAGGACTACGTGACTCGCGAGCTGCTGGTGCGCATCCAGGAAAGCGAGGAGGAGCACATCGACTTCATTGAAGAACAGCTCAAGCTGATCGAGACGGTGGGTCTGCAGAACTACTGTCAGAGCCAGATGGAGCCGCCGAGCGGCTCGTAGCTTGGGTTGAGTATGAAAAATGGCCGCTGTCGCGGCCTTTTTTTGCGTCCGGGGCGACGATCAGAACGGTTTGACCGCCACCAAGATCACAATCACCACCATCAGTACTGCCGGCAATTCGTTGGCGATCCGGTAATAGCGGGCGCTACGCGTGTTCTTGCGTTCGGCGAAGGCGCGGAGCCGGCCCTTCAGCCAGCCCTGATAGCCGGACAGCGCCAGCACCAAAGCCAGTTTTGCGTGCAGCCAGCCCATGCTCCAGTACGTCGCCTTGGCGTATCCGGCGTCAGCCGAGAGCAAAGTGGCGATGCCAAACAGCCAGGTGCCAATCATCGCGATCAGGCTGAGCGTGTACAGGCGCTTCTCCATCACGCAGAAGCGCTGGTGGCCGACCTCGTCGGTTGTTTCCGTGTGGTAGACGAAAAGCCGTGGCAGGTACAGCAGGCCGGCCATCCAGGAAATGACGAAGACGATGTGCAGCGCTTTGAGCCAGAGCATGGGGCGCACGAAGCGGAAGTGAACACGTATCATCGCCGTTCGCCCGGCTGCGCCTCAAGGCGGCCGGAGTCAGTTAAGGCGGAAGGATCATGGCGGAAGGTATCAAGATTGGCGTCGTTGGCGGCACCGGCTACACCGGGGCTGAATTATTGCGCTTGCTGGCGCGGCACCCACGTGCGGAGTTGCAGGTACTGACTTCGCGACAGGAAGCGGGCAAGCGCGCCGACGCGTTGTTCCCGGCTCTGCGCGGACACTGCGAGGCGGTATTCGAGGCCCCCGACCTGGAGCGTCTAGCCGCCTGCGACGCGGTGTTCTTCGCCACGCCACACGGCACCGCCATGCAGATGGCGCCGTCGCTGATCGAGCGCGGCGTGAAGGTGCTCGACCTGTCCGCCGATTTTCGTCTGAAGGATGCTGCCGAGTTCCAGCGCTGGTACAAGCTGGAGCACAGCGCCCCGGAGGCGCTCGCCGAAGCGGTCTACGGCCTGCCGGAATTGCATCGCGAGGCGATCCGCGAGGCGCGCCTGGTGGCTTGCCCGGGCTGCTACCCGACGGCCGTGCAATTGGGCTTGGCGCCGCTGCTGGAAGCCGGCCTGATCGAGCCCAAGGGGCTGGTGGCCGACTGCAAGTCGGGCACTTCCGGCGCCGGTCGCGAGGCCAAGATCGCCTCGCTGTACTGCGAGGTCACCGAGAGCTTCAAGGCTTACGGCGTGCCGGGGCATCGGCATCTGCCGGAGATTGCCCAGGGACTGTCCGGCTGCGCCGGTGAGCGGGTGGGCATTACCTTTGTGCCGCACTTGGTGCCGATGAGTCGCGGGATTCACGCGACGCTGTACGCCCGCCTGCGCAAGCCGATGGCGGATCTACGCGGTCTCTATGCTCATCGCTACGTCGGCGAAGCCTTCGTCGACGTGCTGCCGGCTGGCGATCACCCGGAAACCCGCAGTGTGCGCGGCGCAAATGTCTGCCGCATCAGCCCGCATCTGGGCCCGGATGGCGAAACTGTGGTCGTGCTTTCGGTGATCGACAACCTGGTGAAGGGTGCCTCCGGCCAGGCCTTGCAGTGCTTCAACCTCATGTTCGGCTTGCCCGAGACGATGGGGCTGGACGCGCCGGCCCTGGCTCCCTGAGCCGGCGGGCGGGTCATGCGCCATACCATCATCATCCGACGGCATCGGCCGCGCCTGCGGCTGCTGCTGACAGCTGCTGTCGCCCTGGCCCTGGCTCTGTCCGGTTGGGGCCTGTATCGGTACACGAAGAAGAGTGCGGTCGCCGACTTCGAGAAAGCCACCAGCGAGCGTGATCGCCTGCTGGACGAGCGCCGGGCGCTGACCCAGCAGCTGCGTGCCGCCAAGAAGGAGATCGGCGATCTGCGCGATGCCCTGGCCTACGCCGAACAATCCAAGACCATCGACGGCGATGCCTGCAAGACGGTGAAGGATTCGCTGGCCAAGCTGGAAGCAGAGTCCGCCGCCCTGCGTGAGCAGTTGGCTTTTTACCGCGGCATCGTCTCGCCCAAGGAAGCGCGCGCCGGGGTACGGGTACAGGATCTGAAGATGCGCAAGACCGCTACCGGCTGGAAGTACGATCTGGTGCTGATCCAGTCGGTCCGCGAAGAGAGCCGAATCGCCGGCAATGTCGAGCTGAGCATCGAAGGTCTGCAGGGGGCGAAAAATACCCAGCTTCCGCTCTCGGAGCTGGTGACGAGCGGCGACAAGAATCTGGTATTTTCCTTCAAGTATTTCGAGGAGTTCAGCGGCGAGTTCCGGTTGCCGGCGGGCTTCAAGCCCACCCGGGTGCTGGTCACCCTAAAGCCCGCGAACGACCGCCCCAGCGTGGTGGATCAATACGACTGGGCCAACATCGAATCCCTACAGGAGCGCAGTAATGATTAGAGGACTCGGCGGCGCCAAGCCGGCCGCCATGGAAACCCTCATCGGCCGTCAGACCGAAATCCTCGGCGACGTACGCTTTGCCGGTGGTTTGCATGTCGACGGCCGCATCAAGGGCGGCGTGCAGTCTGCGGGGGATAAGGCCGCAGCGCTGTCGCTGTCGGAGACGGGGGTCATCGAGGGCGATGTGCGGGTGCCCAATGTGCTGGTCAACGGCCGCATTGTTGGCGAGGTTCGCGCCTCCGAGCGGCTCACTCTTGGGGCGAAAGCACGCATCGTCGGCGATGTGCGCTACCGGGTGCTGCAGATGGAAGCCGGGGCATTGGTCAACGGTCAGTTGATCTACGAAGGCACTGAAGTGATGTCGGCATTGACCCATGTAAAGGGCGAGGCCAGTCAGGACGATGCCAAGGCGACGGGTTCCGGGATGGCCGGGCTGACGCGAGTAGCCTGATAGGATTGAATGCAGGCGGCTCGCCCCGATGTTGCCTGCATCTGAAGGAGTGCTTCCATGGATCTCAACGATTCCACCGCCGTACTGGCGACCTCGACCACGCTGGTGTTCACCGATTCCGCCGCCTACAAGGTCAAGGAACTGCTGGCCGAGGAAGACAATCCCGAACAGGTGCTGAGGGTTTTTGTGACCGGTGGTGGTTGCTCTGGTTTCAAGTACGGCTTCAACTTCGATGACAAGCCGGCCGAGGACGACTACTGCGTCGCCAACGCTGGCGTGACCCTGGTGGTTGATCCGATGAGCCTGCAGTACCTCGAAGGCGCGGAGATCGATTACAAGGAGACTGCGGAAGGCGCGCAATTCGTGATCCGCAATCCGAACGCCTCCAGCACCTGCGGTTGCGGCTCCTCGTTCTCGGTTTAGTCGCCTTTAGGGCGCCACGCAGACAGAGCTTGCCGCGACCTGGAAAACCGCCCCCAGCGGCGTTGCGCATTGAGCGCCGGTGACCGCAGGCAGATTGCCGGCTTCGTTGTTCAGCCTGCGGCGCGCCAGCCAGGCAAATGCGGCCGCTTCCACCCATTCCGGAGGCAGGCCGTGGGCGGCGCTACTCTCGAAGCGGACTGCGGGCGCCAGTGTTTGCAGGCGATCCATCAGATAGAGGTTGCGAGCCCCCCCTCCGCACACCAAGGCCCGCCGGCTACCGGGGGCCAAGGCGTCCACGATGCTGCGCGCGGTGAGTTCGCAAAGGCTGGCCTGCACATCGGCGGCGGACAGGCGCTCCAACGCCTCTCCCGCGAGGTGACGAGCCCAATCCAGGTTGAATTGCGCGCGACCGGTGCTTTTCGGAGGCGGGGCGCCGAAATAGGCATCGCTCAGCCAAGCCTGAAGCAATTTGTCGTTGACGCAGCCGCTGGCGGCCAGTCGGCCATCCTCGTCGTAGGGACGGCCTTGTACACGCAAAATCCACTCGTCCATCAAACCGTTGCCGGGTCCGCAGTCGAAACCCCGCACCGCACTGCTGTCGGTGCCTGGGAGCCAGGTGACATTGGCGATGCCTCCGACGTTCACCACGGTACGCGGCTCCGAGGCAGCGAACACCGCGTGATGGAAGGCCGGAACCAGGGGGGCGCCTTCGCCGCCCAAGGCAATGTCGGCTCGGCGGAAGTCGGCGACAACGAGGCAGCCGGTTCGGGCAGCGATGCGATTGGGGTCCCCGATCTGCAGGCTGCTATGCGCACCGCGCGGGTCGTGGAACACCGTCTGGCCGTGGCTGCCGATCGCGACAATATCCGCCGCAGCCAGCCCGGCGCTCCGCAATACCCCCAAGGCCGCCTCTGCAAACACTTCGCCCACTGCTACGTCGAGTCGGGCATATTCCCTTAGAGACAGGGTTGCGTTTGCCGCGCGTCCGAGCGCGATCAGGCTGTCGCGCAGGGCAGGGGGGTAGTCGAGATGGAAAGCGCCCTGTAGGCCTGAGTACCGACCGTTCTCGAACACGGCGACGACGGCGTCAACGCCATCGGCACTGGTGCCGGACATCAGACCGATATAACGCTCGCGCTGAGACATGGTCGGGCTGTGCCGAGCCGGGAGCCGACGCTACTTCTTGTCGGCCGGAGTCAGGCTGGCCAGGCGGGTGTCGGCGCGTTCCAGCGCTGCGACCAGGGTGCCCGAGTCGGTACGGAATCGCGCCATATAACGAGGGTCCACCGGGTTGGCGCGCGGCAGCGGCACCGTCATCGGATTCTTGTGGATTCCGTCAATGCGGAACTCGTAGTGCAGATGCGGTGCGGTCGCGAGGCCCGAATTTCCGACATAGCCGATCACTTGGCCTTGGCGTATCCGGCTGCCGACAGACAGTCCAGCGCGGAAGCGCGACATGTGGGCGTACAGGGTCTCGACGCCCGACCCGTGCTTGATCATCACCACGTTACCATAGCCGCTCTTCTTGCCCTGGAAGCTGATCTTGCCATCGCCGGTGGCTTTGATCGGCGTGCCGGTGCCGGCGGCGTAGTCGGTGCCCTTGTGGGCGCGGATGGTGTGCAGGATCGGGTGCAGGCGGCGCAGGTTGAACGGCGAGGAGATGCGCGCGAAGTCGACCGGCGTGCGGATAAAGGCTTTGCGCAGCGATTGTCCCTGCGGCGTGTAGTAGGCGGTGTTGCCGTCGGGGGTGGTGAAGCGTACGGCGCGCAGCTTGCGACCCTGGTTGGTGAACTCGGCGGCAAGAATGTCGCCATCACGCAGCTTCTTACCGCCTTTGTACAACTGATCGTAGACCACGGCGAAGCGGTCCCCGGGGTGCAGGTCCTGAGCGAAGTCGATGTCGTATCCGAAGATGTCGGCCAGTTCCATGATCAGGCGGTCCGACAGCTGGGCGCGGCGGCCGTCGAGGAACAGTGAGTCGCGAATTTCGCCAGCCACTTCGGTGCTGTGGCGTTCGATTTCGGCAGTCAGCGTTACGACCTCAAGTCCGCGGTCACCACGGCGCACTTCCAAGGTGCGGCGCTCGTCCAGGGCATAGGTGAGGCCTTCCAGGCGGTCATCGGACACGCGGATATGCAGCTCGTCGCCGGCGTTGAGCTTCTTTAAACGCTGAACTTCCCCGCCCAACGAGAGCAGGCTGAAGACTTCATCGTGCGCCAAGCCGAGAGCGTCGAAGATAACCGACAGGCTCTGTCCGGATTTGACTGAGACGGTCGTCCACTGACTGGCCTCGGGCACTGTCAGGGCGTCCTTGACGGCGGTCTGGATGATGCCGTCGAAGTCTTCGCCTTGGCTGCCGCCGGCGGCGGTGAACGCAGCGTCCGGAAGTGCGCTGTGCAGCCCGGAGCTCATCGGGCGCTGGCCGCCGGCGACGGCATCGCCGTCGCGCAGCCCCAGCTGAACCACGCCAGCGGTCACCGAGAGCCCCAGAATCGCGACCAGACCTAGGCGCCGACGCTGCGGCCGGGCGGGTGTAGCGCCCGGGATATAATCAAATTTCATGCTTCAAGCCGTAATTTCTGAACTCTGCACGCCTGCCGGGGCGTGCTTCCGCGCGGATGCTCTTAGTTATTGCTGGTTATCGGCATTCCGCGTGTTGTTGGACCTAAGGAAACATAGTTTTCCTTTGTTTGCAAGCGGTTCCGGGCCACACTTAGCTCCCAATATCAACACCCTCTCCAGTACCTTCCCATGACTTTCGATGCCTTGATTGCCGAATTGGAACGCGGCACCGATGAAATCATTCCTGCGACCGACTTCCGGGCTCGTATCCGTGAGGCAAGTTCGAAAGCGCAGACGCTGAGGATCAAGGCCGGGTTCGATCCCACTGCAAAGGATCTGCACCTCGGTCATACGCTTTTGCTAAACAAGTTGCGTGCCTTTCAGGAGGCCGGGCACGAGGCGGTGTTCCTGATTGGCGACTTCACCGGCATGATCGGCGACCCCACGGGCAAGAACGAAACCCGCAGGCCGTTGACCCGGGAGCAGGTGCAGGAGAACGCCGAGACCTATAAGGAACAGGTGTTCAAGATTCTGGACCCGGAAAAGACCACCATCGCCTTCAATAGCGCCTGGCTGGACCCTCTGGGGGCCGAGGGCATGATCCGGCTGGCCGCCCAACACACGGTGGCGCGCATGCTGGAGCGCGACGACTTCACCAAGCGCTACGCCTCCGGGCAGCCGATTGCCATCCACGAGTTCCTCTACCCCTTGCTGCAGGGCTACGACTCGGTGGCCTTGAAGGCGGACGTG
The DNA here is from genome assembly GCA_004297005.1 of Nevskiaceae bacterium. Lineage (GTDB taxonomy): Bacteria > Pseudomonadota > Gammaproteobacteria > Nevskiales > Nevskiaceae > Stagnimonas. Next base: position 14,096 of record SCVA01000013.1, on the reverse strand, counting down.
GAACTGGGTGGCACCGACCAGAAGTTCAACTTGCTGATGGGGCGTCATCTGCAATCGGCCTATGGCCAGCGGCCGCAGATCATCATGACCTCGCCGATCCTGGAGGGCTTGGACGGCGTCCACAAGATGTCCAAGTCCCTGGGCAACTACATCGGAGTCTCGGAGCCGCCCAAGGACATGTTCGGCAAGCTCATGAGCATTTCCGACACCTTGATGTGGCGTTACTTCGACTTGTTGTCGTTCCGTCCGCTGGCGGAGATTGCCGGGCTCCGGGCCGACGTTGAGGCGGGTGCCAATCCTAGAGACATCAAGATGGCGCTGGGCGTTGAGTTGGTGAATCGCTTCCATGGAATGGGCGCGGGCGAATTGGCGCGCGAGGCCTTCATCGCGCAGTTCTCCCACGGGACGCTGCCTGAAAACATCCCTGAGCTCCGCATGTCGGTGCCTGCTGCAGGGCTCCCGCTGCTTAAGGCTTTAAAGGAAGCGGGACTGGTGAGTTCGGCGTCCGAGGCAGGTCGCATGGTGGAGCAGAAGGCGGTGCGTGTTGATCAGCAGCGAGTAGAAGACCGGGGCTTGGTGCTGCCGGCGCCCGGCGAGTACTTGCTGCAAGTGGGTAGCCGGCGCTTTTGCCGCCTGTTTCTGTCGCCGATCTAGTCGCAGAGAGGCATGCGGCGATTTTTTGACCGACGGAATCGCCAATTTTGCTCATCCAATAACCAGTCTGCGCGCATTCTGGCGTTGGCAAGAACGAAAAAACGGACAAGAAATTCTTTAAAAACAGATGCTTGATGATTTTGTTGGGGGTGTGCGTTGACGCTCCGGGAATTCCCGCTATTATTCGCCTCCCCTGCTGACGGGGACGCGGCGAAACGAAGCGAAGCGGCCTCCTCAGCAAAGCTCATTAAAAGTTAAAGACAAGTAGTTTGAGTGGATGCTCCCGGTGCTGGTTAAGCCAGCAACACGAGAGTATCGAGATGGCTCATAGCCAGATCGAAACTCAAAAGCACAAAGGACTCTAGCCAGTTCTAGTGCGTTTCCAGTTTTAAATTAATTGGAGAGTTTGATCCTGGCTCAGATTGAACGCTGGCGGAATGCCTAACACATGCAAGTCGAGCGGGGTAGCAATATCCAGCGGCGGACGGGTGAGGAATACATAGGAATCTGCCTTTAGGTGGGGGATAGCTTGGGGAAACTCAAGGTAATACCGCATGATCTCGCAAGAGCAAAGTGGGGGACCGCAAGGCCTCACGCCTTTAGAGGAGCCTATGTCTGATTAGCTAGTTGGTGAGGTAATGGCTCACCAAGGCTACGATCAGTAACTGGTCTGAGAGGACGATCAGTCACACCGGAACTGAGACACGGTCCGGACTCCTACGGGAGGCAGCAGTGGGGAATATTGGACAATGGGCGAAAGCCTGATCCAGCAATTCCGCGTGTGTGAAGAAGGCCTTCGGGTTGTAAAGCACTTTAGGTTGGGAAGAAAAAACTTCTCCTAATACGAGAAGCGTTGACGGTACCAACAGAATAAGCACCGGCTAACTCTGTGCCAGCAGCCGCGGTAATACAGAGGGTGCAAGCGTTAATCGGATTTACTGG
>SCVA01000013.1:0-10000 GCA_004297005.1 Nevskiaceae bacterium | reverse complement strand
GGCCCGCGCGGAAGATGTAACGGGGCTAAGCAATACACCGAAGCTACGGGTGCATAGCAATATGCGCGGTAGAGGAGCGTTCTGTACGCCTGCGAAGGTGGATCGTAAGGTCTGCTGGAGGTATCAGAAGTGCGAATGCTGACATGAGTAACGATTAACCGGGTGAAAAACCCGGTCGCCGTAAGCCCAAGGGTTCCAGCGCAACGATTTTCGGCGCTGGGTGAGTCGGATCCTAAGGCGAGGCCGAGAGGCGTAGTCGATGGCAAACTGGTTAATATTCCAGTACTTCCTTGCAATGCGATGGGAGGACGGAGAAGGTTAGGCAATCCACCTGTTGGATGGTGGTTTAAGCGTTTAGGAGTGCACTCTAGGCAAATCCGGAGTGATTATCTGAGGCGTGATGACGAGGCTCTATGAGCTGAAGTTGCTGATACCCCGCTTCCAAGAAAAGTCCCTAAGCTTCAGTTGCAAGAATCCGTACCCGAAACCGACACAGGTGGGCGAGGAGAGTATCCTAAGGCGTTTGAGAGAACTCGGGTGAAGGAACTCGGCAAATTAGTGCCGTAACTTCGGGAGAAGGCACGCCCGCGCAAGCGGGTCGCAGTGAAGAGGGGGTTGCAACTGTTTATCAAAAACACAGGACTCTGCAAACACGAAAGTGGACGTATAGGGTCTGACACCTGCCCGGTGCTGGAAGGTTAATTGATGGGGTCAGCCGCAAGGCGAAGCTCTTGATCGAAGCCCCAGTAAACGGCGGCCGTAACTATAACGGTCCTAAGGTAGCGAAATTCCTTGTCGGGTAAGTTCCGACCTGCACGAATGGTGTAATGATGGCCCCACTGTCTCCATCCGAGACTCAGTGAAATTGAAATTGCTGTGACGATGCAGTGTTCCCGCGGCAAGACGGAAAGACCCCGTGAACCTTCACTACAACTTTACACTGGACTTTGAGTTTGTTTGTGTAGGATAGGTGGGAGCCTTTGAAACCCTGGCGCTAGCTAGGGTGGAGGCAACCTTGAAATACCACCCTGATAAACTTGAAGTTCTAACCTAGATTGCTTATCGCAGTCAGGGACATTGTATGGCGGGTAGTTTGACTGGGGCGGTCTCCTCCCAAAGAGTAACGGAGGAGTGCGAAGGTTACCTCAGCGCGGTCGGAAATCGCGCTTTTGAGTGCATACGCATAAGGTAGCTTGACTGCGAGACAAACAAGTCGAGCAGGTACGAAAGTAGGTGTAAGTGATCCGGTGGTTCTGTATGGAAGGGCCATCGCTCAACGGATAAAAGGTACTCCGGGGATAACAGGCTGATACTGCCCAAGAGTCCATATCGACGGCAGTGTTTGGCACCTCGATGTCGGCTCATCTCATCCTGGGGCTGTAGCAGGTCCCAAGGGTCCGGCTGTTCGCCGGTTAAAGAGGTACGCGAGCTGGGTTCAGAACGTCGTGAGACAGTTCGGTCCCTATCTGCCGTGGGCGTTCGAAGTTTGAGAGGAGTTGACCTTAGTACGAGAGGACCGGGTTGAACGTATCTCTGGTGTTCCAGTTGTCACGCCAGTGGCATCGCTGGGTAGCTATATACGGACGGGATAACCGCTGAAAGCATCTAAGCGGGAAGCCCACCTCAAGATGAGACTTCGCGGAGGTTTAACCTCCCTAAAGAGCCCATGTAGACCACATGGTTGATAGGCGCGGTGTGTAAGTGTGGTAACACATTCAGCTAACGCGTACTAATTGCTCGTGAGGCTTAATCATATAACGCTCAAACATTTTCGCTATCCGCGAACATGTGACTAATCAGCGTTGAGTATCTAGCATTGAATTACGACTTCAGTCGTTCAACTACAAACCGAAATTATTTCTAGATGCTGGAATCCAGCATTTGGACAACAGTTTGCTTGGCGGCAATAGCGAGTTGGAACCACCTGTTCCCATCCCGAACACAGAAGTGAAACAGCTCAGCGCCGATGATAGTGTGGCGTTAGCCATGTGAGAGTAGGACACTGCCAAGCTCTTAAAACGGAAACCCCGGTTCGATTTGAACCGGGGTTTTTTGTTTTGCGTCGTCGAATTCCTGTCCTCGGTCAGTTTGCAGCTAAGAGTCTTGGCAGACAGACCGTGGATGACGTACAAACAAGACCATCCTTGAATGCAATACGCTGTTGAAATGAGAGCGGGCCGCCTTTGTCGGGGTGGCGAGCATCCGCAGGCATAGCGCCGGAGGGAGGCGCCGCCACTTCATTGGCGGCCGATTCAAGCGCGGCAGACACGATCAGCCGCAACGGGGGGCTTTGGTGAAAACCCGCGATGGTCGTCGCAAATTGGCCGCGGTGATGTTTACCGACGTTGTCGGCTACTCGGCCATGATCAGAGCCGATGAAATCGGCACGTTACGGCGACTGACCGGGCACTTCCGAGCCTTGCGGCGTTTGGTGCGCGCCTACGCCGGGAAAGAGATCAAGACCATTGGTGACGGGATGCTGATCTCGTTCGACAGCGCGCTGGCTGCCGTCAACTGTGCCCTGGCTATTCAACAAGATCAGGCGGCGCGCAATGGCGACAGCGATCCTAGCGAGCGCTTCCAGATTCGTGTTGGCATCCATCTCGGCGATGTCGAGATGCGGGGATCGGACCTGTTCGGCGACGGCGTCAACCTCGCGGCGAGGGTGCAGAGTCTGGCGCCGAGTGGCGGCATGGCGGTAACCACTGCGGTGCGCGCGCAAATTCACGGTCGCATGCGCGAACTGCTACGCCCGATCGGCGTTCAGAACATGAAGAACATTGCCGAGCCAATCGAAGTCTTTATCGTTGATGTCGAAGCCATCAGCGCGGCTCAAATGATCGAGCCCGTTCCCTCCCGGCTTCGAAAATTTCGCAATTTGGCCCTGCTGCTGGCTGGTGTCTCGGCGCTGGTCATGCTGCTGTTTCTGCTCCATCGCTACTGGTCAATGCCGACGCCAAGGCCATCGCAGTCGCCGGTGTTGGCGGTATTGCCGTTCGAAAACCTTAGCGACGACCTTGGCAACGGATACTTCGCTACTGGCATGCAGGAAGAAGTGCTGAGCCGTTTAGCTCCTCTTCCTGGATTGAGGGTAATCAGCCACATGTCGACGGCACTCGTCGGGGCCGATCGTTCACCTTCCGGCCTGTCCGAATGGGTTCGGCGGCTCGGCATCAGCCATCTTCTGGAGGGCAGCGTGCAGCGGAGTGGCTCCGCGGTTCGAATTCGCTTGCGTCTGAGTGAGACGCGGAACGGGGCGCAGATTTGGGCAGAGCAATTTGACCGACGCGTGGACGATGTCCTGGCCGTTCAGTCCGAGGTTGCCGCCGCCGTCGTTGGTGTACTGCGGCTCAATCTCTCTGCGACGGAAGCGCAAAGCCTCGGACGTCGCCCGACCGCGGTCGCCCAAGCGTATGATGACTACTTGCGCGGCTTGGCGCTGGTCAATCGCCCCTCACCAACGGCCGAGGACCGTACGCGGGCCGCGCAGCATTTCGCCAGCGCTGTGCAGCAAGACCCCAGTTTCGCCGCGGCCTGGGCCTGGCGGTCGCGGACCTTGTCCCTGCGCTACATTTATGGCGAGGACAGCGGCGCGGAAGCCCGAAATGCCGCGCGTGTCGCGGCCGAGCGAGCTCGCATGCTGCAACCCGAGCTTTTTCAGGCGAAGCTGGCCGAAGCCTATTACCAGTATTGGGTGGAACAGGAATACCCGAAGGCCTATACCAGCTTTGAGCGCTTGCGCACCCGTTATCCCAATGACGCGGAGCCGCCTTATGCGCTGGCCTTGATCTCTCGTCGTCTTGGTCGCTGGCAGGACTCTCTGCGGTACTTTGATGCCAGTCTGTCACTGGATCCGCTGAACTCGGCGGCACTGACGGAATGGGGGCTGACCTTGATGGGGATGCGCCGCTTCGAAGCTGCCCTGGCCATGTTCGATCGCGCCCTAAATCTAACCCCGCACGACGCGCAGTTGTTGGGCCGCAAGGCGTCTGCTTACCTCGCTTTGGGCCGGCTAGCGGAGGCTGAGGCTTGTCTCCAGGGATTACCGCTGACCGCCTGGGACTACGTCGGTGCAGCGCAATTCACGCTCTGGCAATACCAGCGACGCAGCGCCGCGATCATCGAAGCCCAGCAGCGCTTCATTGCGGATCTGGATGCTACGGCCGACTTTGATCGCGGCCTGTACCTGGCCTTCCTGGGTTGGACTCAGCATGGCGCGGGCCAGGCGGCGCAGGCGCAGGACAGCTTCCGCGCGGCGCGCACCGCCTTGACCGCCGTGGTGCAGCGAGAGCCAGACAACTATACGGCCTGGTCCTCGCTGGCGACGGCCGAGGCTGGCCTGGGGTCGCTATCCGCCACCGAGCAGGCTGGCGCCGAGTCGCTCAGGCTGCTCAAGAATGCAGGCGACGCCTACTGGACGCCGGTGATGGAGGAATTCCTCGCGCGCGCCGAGGCCGGTTTGGGGCGGGCAGATCTCGCCGTGCCCAGACTCCAGCGCCTGCTACAGCAGCCGTATGGCGAGTGGCCGCTGACACTGACGGATCTGCGCCTGAGCCCGGACTGGGACCTGATACGCCGCGATCCGCAGTTTCAGGCGCTGTTGCGCAGCAGCGCCGACTGACCGGATGAAATCCGCGGACTGCTAGCCGCGCTGGGCGCCGATCCAGAGGTCGATCTTGGCGTCCAGCACGCCCAGCGGCACCGCGCCATCCTTGAGCACCTCGCGGTGGAACTCGCGGATGTCGAACTTCGCCCCCAGCGCCCGTTCGGCGCGGGCGCGCAATTCTTTGATCTTCAGCTCGCCCAGCTTGTAGGCCAGCGCCTGGCCGGGGATGGCCATGTAGCGTTCGGCCTCGGAAATCGCCTGGGTTTCGCTTTGCGCCGAGTTGGCGAGCATGTAGTCGATCACCTGCTTGCGGCTCCAGCCCTTGCTGTGCAGGCCGGTATCCACCACCAGGCGGATCGCGCGCCAGAGCTCGTTCTGTAGATAACCGAAGTAGTCGTAGGGATCCTGATAGACGCCAATCTCTCGGCCCAGCGATTCCGCATACAGGCCCCAGCCCTCGATGTAGGCGGTGACGCCGCCGAAGCGGCGGAACTTCGGCAGGTCGGTCAGCTCCTGCTGCAAGGCCAACTGGAAGTGGTGACCGGGGATCGCCTCGTGCAGGAACAGATCCTCCGCGTCCCAGATCTTGCGGGTCGGCAGGTCGTAGGTGTTGACGTAGAAGATGCCCGGTCGGCTGCCGTCCTCGCTCGGCGACTGGTAGCTGCCACCGGCCGCCGACTTGTTGCGGAAGCTCTCCACCGGCCGGATCTCGAACCCGGCCTTGGGCAGCAGGGTGAACAGCTTGGCGCTGCCCGCCTCGACCTTGCCGCGCAGGCCGTTGTAGTAGGCCAGCAGTTCTTCTTCGCTCTTGAACTCGAAACGCTTGTCGGTATCGAGAAAGTGGAAGAACTGCTTGAGGTCGCCCTTGAACTTGAGCTGTTTGATGACCTTGCGCATCTCGCCGTGGATGCGCGCCACCTCGTCCAGGCCGATCTGGTGGATCTGCGCCGGCGTGAGATCGGTGGTGGTGGTGGTCCGCACCCGGTAGGCGTACCAGGCGGCGCCGTCGGGCAGGGCGGCGAGGCCGACGCTGGCGCGGGTCTTGGGCAGGTAGTCGTTGCGGATGTAGTCGCGTAGCTTGCGGTAGGACGGCATCAGCGTGTCGCCGATCAGCGCGGTGTAGGCGCTGGTCAGGCGCGCCTTGTCTTCGGCGCTGAACTCGGCGGGGAGATTGTCGATCGGCTTGAAGAACAGGGCTTTCTGCGGCTCGGCGACGATCAGTGCGTCGAGCTGTGGCAGCACCTTGTCCATCAGCACCCGTGGCTGCACCACGCCGGCGGCGACGCCCTCGCGCATGTTGGCGATGGCCTGGTCGAACAGCACTGGAATCTGCCCGGCGCGCTTGAGCCAGTTGTCGTAGTCCTGCACCGTCTTGAACGGTTGCGCTGAGCTGCCGGAACCCAGCTGTGCCATCTGATTGGGCAGGCTGTAGAACTGGTTGATCGGCTGCAACCAGCCGGGGAAGCGCGCACCTTCGATCTCGTTGTCGAGTTCGCGCAGGAGAATCTGCAGGCTGAGACGGTCCTGCGCGCCCAGCGGCGCGGGATCGACGGCGGCGATCCGCGCCCGCCATTTGCGGTTGAACTCCAGCTCCTGCGCACGGAACTCCGCTGACAGAAAGTTCGGCAACTGGTCGTTGTAACGGGCATCACCGACATAGGTGGCGCTGAGCGGGCTCAGTCGCAGGCCCTCTTCCCAATAGTCGGTGAACAACTGCTGCACCGCCTGTTCCGGCGTCGGCGCCGCCTGCACCGCCGGTGCGGGAGCAGCGATCGGGGCGGTAGCCTGAGGCGGCTGCTGCGCGCAGGCGGTCAGGAACAGGGCCAGCGCGGAGCAAGTGGCGATGCCAGCGGCAAGACGACGACGATCCATGTGGGGGCTCTGCGAAAGGAGACCCGGCCACCTTAGCGTCTGAAGCGCCTCAGTGGAATTCCAGCCCCAGGTTCAGCAGCAGGCCGCGTCCCGGCGCCGGCTCGTAGTAGCGGCCGTTGCCATCGTTGACGATCACCGAGCCGATGCTCGCGCGGTCCAGCAGATTCTCGATGCGCAGGCTGGCGTTTGCGCTCCAGTGCTCGCCCAGCCAGTGGTAACGGGCTCCGAGATCGAACAAGGCCGCTGCCGGCGCGGAGTCGCTGTTGCGGTCGTTCACCGGCACCGAACCCAGGTAGCGGGCCTCGACGAAGCCCAGCCAGACCGGAGTTGGTGTCCAGTCCAGGCGGGCCTGCCACTGCTGGTCGGCGACGCCCGGCAGACGATTGCCCGCCGCGATGGTGGTGTTGGGCGTGAGGCAAGGACTGCCGGTGCAGGCGCGGTATTCCTCCTGCACACGGGCCTCCAGCCAGGTACCGGCCACTTGCAGTCGCCAGTCCGGGGCCAACTGGCCGACGAGCTGCCACTCGGCGCCGCGGCGGCGGGTGCGGCCGGCATTGCCATAGCTGCTGCGGCCGCCGCTGTTGGTCAGTACCACCAGCTCGTCGCGACTGCGGGTTTCGAACAGCGCCAGCTCGCTGCGCCAACCGACGCGCGGGCTCAGCTTGGCGCCCAGCTCGGCGTTGCGGCTTTTGGCGGCACGTAGGCCGAGGTTGGGGCCGGGCTCGCCGTCGGGCCGGTAGGCCAGTTCGGCGAAGGTCGGGGTTTCAAAGCCCGTGCCGTAGGCGGCATAGAGCTGTGCCCAGGGCCGCGCCGCCCAGCGCAGGCCGGCCACCGGCGTGGTTGCGCTATAGGCCCTGCCGCCGCTGTCGTCGCCGTTGCCGGCCGCGAAGTAGTGATCCTCGGAGCGGAAGGCGACCCGGCTGTGGCGCAGCCCGGCCAGCAGCGAGGCGCGCGGCGCGAAATGCCAGTCGGCCTGCAAATACTGATCGAGGCTGTCGGCGCGGTTGTCCTCGTCGCGGCGCAGTGCGCCGCGCAGTCCCAGGTCGGCGCCGACGAAGTTCTCGTAGCCCCGGCGCTGCTGTTGCAGACGGTCGTAGCTGAGGCCGGCGACCAGGTTCAGCGGCCGTGCCAGCCATTGCGTCTGCCGGCTGTAGCGTAGGTCGGCGCCGCCGTAGTCGCTGGCGAGATCGACCACGCCGCCAGCGCTGCCGGGCGCTGCCTGCGCCGCCACCGGTACCGCCAGGTACTGCGTGATCGCGCGCTGGCCGGCGTAGGCCAGCAGCTGCAATTCGCCGGCGCCGAGACTCTGGCTGAGCACCGCACCGAGCTGGTTCTGGGCGGTGCTCTTACGGGTGTTGAACAGCAGTGCCGCCGGCGCCGCCTGCCGGGGATCGGCCTGCACCTGGGCGCGGGTGAGGCCCAGCGGGTCCAGGGCCTCGGGGCTGTCGAAGTGGCTGAGCAGCAGGCTCAGTCGCCGGCCCTCGCCAAGATCGAAGCGCAGCTTGCCGTAGAGGTTCTCTCGGCTGGCGGCGCTGTGGTCGCGGTAGCCGTCGGTTTCGAAGCGGCTGAGCGCGAAGCTGAAGTCGCCGACCGCCGCCTCCGGGCTCAGCGGCCCGCTCAAGCTCATCGACCAGCGCTGGCGGCCGTCGCTGCCGTAGGCGCTGTCGAGCCGGGTTTCCGGCCTGGCGCCGCCGTCGCGGCTGAACAACTGGATCACGCCGCCGGAGGAATTGCCGTAGAGCGCCGAGAACGGCCCGCGCAACACCTCGACGTGGTCGGCGGCGGCGAGCGGAAAGTGCGAGACCTGTCCCTGGCCGTCCGGCTGGCTGGCCGGGATGCCGTCCAGGTACAGGCGCAGGCCGCGGATGCCGAAGGCCGAGCGCGCACCAAAGCCGCGCAGCGAAATCTGCGTGTCCTGCGCGTAGTTGTTGCGGTCGCGGGCCAGCAGGCCCGGAACGCCGTCGAGCAGCTCGGAAAGATTCACGCCCAGCTCGGCTGCGTCGGGCTCGCGCCGGCTGATCGCCGCCGGCACCTCGTCGCTGGGTGTGGCGACACGGGTGGCGCTGACCGTGACCGGCGCCAGTTGCACCGGCGGCTGGGCGGCGGCGGGCAGGGTCAGCAGGGCAAGGGTGGCGGCATAGCGGCGCGCGCGCATCAGGACTCGCCGCCGCCGTCGAAGCGACCGTGCCGGCCGCTGCCACCGCTGAAGCGCGCGGCGCCGGCCAGGGTCTCGCCGGATTGCAGGGTCGCCATGCCCAGGCGGAATTCGTTGGCCAGCGCCGCCGGCTCGTCCAGGCCCCATTGCTCGTAGGCGCTGCGCCGGTCGTTGCGCAGGCATTGCTGGGGGAAGTCCGCCAGTTGCAGCGCCAGCGCCTCGGCGGCGGCCAGCGCCTGGCCGGCCGGCACCAGGCGGTTGGCCAGCCCGATCTGCAAGGCCTCGGCGGCCGCCACCGGGCGGCCGGTGAGGATCAGGTCCAGCGCCCGGCTCATGCCGATCAGGCGTGGCAGCCGCAGCGTGCCGCCGTCGATCAGCGGCACGCCGAAGCGTCGGCAGAACACCCCGAACACTGCGGTCTCGTCGGCGACGCGCAGATCGCACCAGCAGGCCAGCTCGATGCCGCCGGCCACGCAGTAACCGCTCACCGCCGCGATCACCGGCTTGCTCAACTGCATGCGGCTGGGGCCCATCGGCCCGTCGCCGTCCGGCGCCAGCCGGTTGGCCCGCTGCGCGTCGCCACTGCCCACCGCCTTGAGGTCGGCGCCGGCACAGAAGTGTTTGCCGGCGCCGGTGAGGATGGCGACCTTCAACTCCGGGTCGGCGTCGAAGGCGCGGAAGGCCTCGGCCAGCGCGCGGGCAGTGGCGCCGTTGACGGCATTGCGCGCCTCGGGACGGTCGATGGTGACGATCAGCAGCGGCGCGCGGCGTTCGACGCGCACCGGCGATTCGGGAGTAATGGACATGCGGGCGACCGGCGTTCTGGGAATGCAGTGATTGTCCATCGCTACGCAGCGGCTTGCTTACTGCGCCCGGAGGAGCCGCGGCAGTCGCCAGCGCGGGCGCGACTGCGTAAGCTTGCGCACCCGTAATTCCCGCCGCCCCGCGCGGCTGTCTGCCATGTCGTCGCTTGCTCCTCTGCAACAGCTGCTCGGCCCCCGTTTCGTGGACGAGCCGGAGCGCTGCCGCCGCTACGCCATTCCCGAACGCGGCGCGCCCGGCCACACCCCGGCAGTGCTGCTGCCGCAGGACGAGGCCGAGCTGGCCGCCCTGCTGCAAGCCGCGCAGGCGGCCCGCAGCCCACTGGTGGTCAGCGCCGGCCGCACCGGCTTGGTCGAGGCGCAGCGGCCGGAAGGCGAGGCGGTGCTGTCGCTGGAAAAGCTCAAACGCATCTTGAGCATCGACGCCGAGGCGCGCACCGCCACCGTCGAGGCCGGTGTCGCGGTCGATACGCTCAATGCCGAACTGGAGCCGCTGGGCCTGGTCTGGCCGATGGAGATGGGCAGCACCAGCAGCGCCAGCGTCGG
>SCVA01000012.1 GCA_004297005.1 Nevskiaceae bacterium | reverse complement strand
CGGAAATCGCGCCGACGCTGCAAGCCCTGCTCGACGACTGGCCGCGCCTCTCGCCGCTGATGGCCGGTCTCTACGACGCGCTCTGCGCCGGCGAGTACCGCGGCGACTGGCTGCCCTACGACGCCAGCCGCTTGCTCTCGCCATTGCCGCGCGCCTACCAGTGGGCGGATGGCTCGGCCTACGTCAATCACGTCGAGCTGGTGCGCAAGGCGCGCGGTGCCGAAATGCCGGCCAGCTTCTGGACCGATCCGCTGATGTACCAGGGCGGCAGCGACAGCTTCCTGGCGCCGACCGCGCCGATTCTCGCCGCCAGCGAGGACTACGGCATTGATCTGGAAGCCGAGATCGCGGTAGTCACCGACGACGTGCCGATGGCGGTATCACCCGAGGCCGCGCGCGGCCACATCCGTCTGCTGATGCTGGTCAACGATGTCTCGCTGCGCAATCTCATTCCCGCCGAGCTGGCCAAGGGCTTCGGCTTTTTCCAGAGCAAGCCCTCCAGCGCCTTCTCGCCGGTGGCGGTGACACCGGACGAACTCGGCAGCGCCTGGATCGGCGCCAAGCTGCACCGACCCTTGCTGTCCTGGCTCAACGGAGCGCCGCTGGGCGCGCCCGACGCCGGCGTCGACATGAACTTCGACTTCGGCCAACTGGTCGCCCACGCGGCCAAGACCCGGCCGCTGGCGGCGGGCTCGATCATCGGCAGCGGCACGGTCAGCAATCGCGACGCCGATGGCGGACCGGGCCGGCCGGTGGCCGAGGGCGGCCTGGGCTATTCCTGCCTAGCCGAGCTGCGCACCGTGGAAACCCTGGGCCAGGGAAAACCGCAAACCCCCTTCCTGCGCTTCGGCGACACGGTGAAGGTGGAGATGCGCGATGCGCAGGGCCGCTCGATCTTTGGCGCCATCGAACAGCGCGTCGAGCGCCATCCAGACAACGGATCCGGCGGCTGATCGCGCATTCCACAAAACTACGGAGTGACCCCGAGCATGCTGACTCTCTACAGCTACTGGCGCTCCTCGGCGAGCTACCGCGTGCGCATCGCGCTGGCGCTCAAGGGCCTGGACTACGCGTACCGGCCGGTGCATCTGGTGAAGGACGGCGGCGAACAGCACGCCGCCGGCTACCGCGCGCTGAATCCGGAAGGCCGCGTGCCGCTGCTGGTCGATGGCGACTTCAAACTCGGTCAGTCGCTGGCGATCCTGCGCTATCTCGACGCGCGCTTTCCGGCACGCCCACTGGTGTCCGCCGAGCCGCGCGAGGCCGCGCGCGCCTGGCAGTTCTGCGAGGCGATCAATGCCGACATCCAGCCCCTGCACAACCTTGGCCCGCTGGGCTATCTGAGCAAGACCCTGGGCGTGGACGACGCACAGCGCGAGACCTGGATACGGCACTGGATCGACCGTGGCCTGAGCGCGCTGGAGGCGGAGGTCGCCGACCAGCCGCTAAAAACCGCCGTCTTCGGCGAGCAGCCGGGCATTGCCGACTGCTGCCTGGTGCCACAGGTCTACGCGGCGCGGCGCTTCGGCGCCGATCTGGCGCGCTATCCGCGCCTGGTGGCGCTCGCCGGGCGGCTGGAAGCCTTGCCGGCCTTCATTGCCGCGCACCCCAACCAACAGCCGGATGCGCAGCCGGCCTGAAGCGCCTTCCAAGCCGAGGCGATTCCTTGCGTTGACCGCCCCCACCCTAGCCCTCCCCCGCAAGCGGGGGAGGGAATAGAAGTGCGGGAATCGGCTAGCGCATTCAGGGCGCGCAGCTAGCCGGCGGTCTTGGCGATCAGCGCCCGATAGAACTCGGCCATGCGGTCGAGGTTGTCGATCGACAGGCGCTCGTTGGTGCCGTGGATCATGTCCAGCTCGGAGAGTTTTAGGCGCACCGGCTGAAAGCGGTAGACATCGTCGGCGCGGCCGCTGAACACCCGGCTGTCGGTGCCGCCCAGCACCAGAGCCGGCGCCACCGGGGCGCCACTGAACTCCGCCGCCAGCGCGGCGATGGCCTGCCAGGCCGGCGAGCGGGTGGAGGACAGCGGCGAGGGCTCGTTGGGCGTGCCTTCCCATTCCAGCGTCACCGGCAGACTGCCGACCGCGGCCTGCGCGCGCGCCAGTGCGGTAGCGGCGCTGTCGCGCGGATGCAGGCGGTAGTTGATGCGCGCCATGGCGGTCTGCGGCAGCACGTTTTCCTTGGGCGAGCCTTCCAGCATGGTCGGCGCCATGGTGGTGTGCAGCAGCGCCGCGCCCGAGGGCGTGGCGGCGATCTGCTGCTCCAGCAGCGGCTGGAACAGCCAGCTATTGGCGACCGCCATGCGGATGCCCAGGCCGCCGTGCGGCGCCAGTTGCTCCAGCATCTCGCGCGCCGGGCCGGAGTAGTCGAGCGGAAAGGGATTGCCGGTGATGGCGGTGATCGCCGCCGCCAGTGTGGCTACCGCGGTCTCCGGCGGCGGCATCGAGGAATGCCCGCCGGGCGCACGCGCGGTGACCCGCAGCGTCGCGTAGCCCTTTTCGGCGATGCCAACCAGGGCCACCGGCGCGCCGGTGACCGGATGGTCTTCGATCACCAGCATGCCTTCGTCGAGCACGTATTCCGGCTTGATGCCCTGGGCTTGCAGATGCTCGGCGATGGCCTTGGCGCCGGAGCCCAGCACTTCTTCGTTGTGGCCGAAGGCGAATAGCACCGTGCGCGCCGGTACAAAGCCGCTGGCGGCCAGCGATTCGGCGGCCTCGAACAGAGCGACCAGCGAGCCCTTGTCGTCGGCCGCACCTCGGCCCCAGACATAGCCACCCTCGACCGCGCCCGAGAACGGCGCCTGCTGCCAGTCGCCCTCGGTGCCGGGCGAGATCGGCACCACGTCCTGGTGCGCCATCAGCAGGATCGGCGCGCGGCCGCCGTCGCTGCCGGGCCAGGTGTAGAGCAGACTGCGGCCGTCCAGCACTTCGCGGCGCATCGCCGCGTGCGCGGCCGGATAGGTGCTGGCCAGCCAGTCGTGCAGACGCTGCCACTCGGGCAGCTCGTCCTGCTGCGGCTCCTGATGCGTCACGGTGCGGAAGCGGATCGCCTCGCCCAGATGCTGGGCCATACGGGCGCCGTCGATGGCGTCGGGGAGCGCGGCGGCGGCGGTCGGCGCCGACGCTGGCGGCTGCAGGTAGACGGTCCGCAAGGCGACCACGCCCGCCAATCCCACAAGGCCGGCTGGCAGCAGCCACCAGATGCTCTTTTTCATCTCGCGTCTTCCTGACTGGCGGCCCGCAACAGCCGCAATTCCTCGGCGTGCCTCAGGCGCGAGGCACGGCGCAACTGGGCTTCTTCAAAACGGCGCCGCTCGACCTCGCTCTCGGCCAGCAGCGCCGGCACCGGACGCGGCTTGCCGGCGGCGTCGAGCGCCACAAAGGTCAGATAGGCGGAAAGGATATGGCGGCGCTCGGTGGTGCCGATGCACTCGGCCTCCACCCGCACACCCACTTCCATCGACGTCGTCCAGGCGCGATTGACGCTGGCGGCGAACACCAGCACATCGCCCTTGCGCGCCGGCGCCAGGAAGTGCACGGCATCGACACTGGCGGTGACACAGACGCCACCGGCATGGCGGTCGGCAACCACCGCGGCGATGCGGTCCATCTGCGCCATGATCAGGCCACCGAACACGGTGTCGTTGGAGTTCAGGTCGTTGGGGAACACCATGTAGACCTGCTCGTGCAGCGCGGTCGAAGCGACGCTGCGGCTGGTGATTTCAGCCATTTTTCACCGACTCCAGAAAGACCTGGCGGCTGTCGCTGCTGCGACGGCGCACCTCGAAACGCGCGCCTTCGGTGGCGCTGATACAGCCCTCGCCCTGCAGGCTGAGCCGCTCGCCTTGCAGGCTCTCGCCTTCGATACGGTAGTGCAGCAGTCCGGGGCGCGGCAGATGGATCGGCAACACGATGCTCGGAGCCGCCTCGGTGATCTCGAAGCTGGCCACCCGCTTGCCCTCGATCAGCAGCGCCAGCCGCTCGCTCTGCTGAGCCGCGCCCAGCCGGTTGTGGACAACGATGGTGAGCGGCGCATAAGCAAGTGACGCGGAGGTGCTGGACGGTGTGCGGACGGCGACGCTGGCACGGCGCGGCGGCGAAACCACAGCGACCGAGGGAGTCGCCGGGACGCTCGCCTGGCGACGCGGCGCCGGAGTCTCCACGGCCTTGGGCGCGCTGGACGGCGCGGCCAAGGCCGGCATCGCCGGGGTGAGAACACGGCTCGGCACCGTCTCGACCGGCTCCGCGACCAACGCGGGCAGCGCCTGCCGGCGCTGGCGCATCGCCGCCTCCAGCGCAGCCGCGGAGGCGGAGAGCGAGGAGTCCGAATCCGTATCGGCCGAGGGCGGAATGCTGCGCGGCTCGCTGGCGGCAGGTTCCGGCGCCGCGACAGGGGCGGCGGACGGGCTCTCGGTGGCCGGCGTTTCGCCCGCCACAGGGTCGGCGGACGGCGTGGCCGGCTCGGCGGTGTCAGCGGCGGCCACGGCGCTGGCCGGCTCCGTCGTCGGCGCAGGCTTGCTCACCCAGGGGCTGGGCGGGTTAAGCGGGTCGCCACTGCCTAAGGGGTGGCCGTAGATCACATACGCCAGAGCCAGGGCCGATACGCCGGCCAGCCCCAGGGCGAGGCGCCGGCTACGGGAGAGCTGGGCCTCGCCGACCCCGGCGCGGCCGATCACGGCGATGGTCGCGGCGTAGAAGCCGATCACCAACAACACCAGGACGGCGATGAGCGACGTCAACATATTGTGTCTCCCAGGCCTGATCTTCCCTACCGCTTGTGGTAGCGACGCAAGGGTAGCCCAGACTGGGGAACAGCGCCTAGTGCGCGGCAGCGGTGGTCGGCGTTACTAGCCACGCCGGGCGGCGGCGCTGAGTTGCTCCAGGCTTTCCGCCCAGGTCTGCACCCAGAGCGGCAGTGCCGGCGAGGTCTGCACGGTCTGGCCCGTCGCCGCGAGCAGGCGCTGCGGCGCCACCGCGCCCTGCTTGCGGCTCCAAAACATGCCGCGGATCACCACCACAGCCGCCAGCTCACCACGGGCGTTGAGGATGCGGTGCTCCATGAACGCCCATTTCTCGCCCCAGCCGAGCATGCGGCTCTCGACGCTGAAGCGCTCGAACACGGTGAGCTGCTTGATGAAGCGGCCGGTAGCGTCGCCGATGATCGGCATCCAGCCGTTCTTCAGCGCCGCCTTCAGGCAGCCGGTGCGGGTGAACCAGTCCATGCGGCCGAGATCGGCGAAGGTGAACACCCGGCCGTTGTTGACGTGGCGATTGAGGTCGAGGTCGTTGGGCATCACCCGCGAATGCACGACGGTGGAGTCGAGCAGGCCGGCGGTCTTGCCGCGCGACTGGAAGAACAGCACCAGAAACAGACGAATGAACAGGCTCATGGCAGCGGCCGGTAGTGGGAATTCAGTGAGCCCCACCGCCGGCGGCGCCGAGCATCTGCGGCTTGTCGGCGAACGGCAGCAGCAGCACCGCGAAGGCGCAGAGCAGCGACATCACCAGCATCACGTCGTTGAAGCTCATGATCGCCGCCTGCTGCTGCACCAGGCCGGCGATACGCCCCAGCGTGGCCGCCGTGGCGTCGCCGCCCAGCTCCGGCCGCAGCAGGGCGCTGCCGTTGCTGAGCGCCTCCTGCACCGGCGCGCGGGCATCGTTGATGGAAGCGGACAGGTGCGCGTAGTGGAACCAGCTACGCTCGTGCAGGCCGGTGTTGATCAGCGCCAGACCGATGGCGCCGCCGAGGTTGCGCATCAGGTTGAACAGGCCGGAGCCGTTCTTCACCTGATCCGGCGACAAGGTGCCCATCGCCAGACCGGTCATGGTGATCATGCAGAACATGAAGCCGTGGCCGCGCATCACCTGCGGCCAGAAGAACTGCCAGAAGCCGGAGTCGGCGGTGAGATGGGCGTTGAGATAGGTGCCGACGGCGACCATCGACAGGCCGTAGGCGAGCAGCAGGCGCAGGTCCAGCTTGGTGGCGAGCCGGCCCACCAGCGGCGCGCTGGAGAACATCGCCACGCCCATCACCATCATGGTCTGGCCGATCTGCAGGCTGTTGTAGCCGCGCACGCCACCGAGGAAGGTGGGCACCAGATAAACCATGCCGAAGATCATCACGCCGACCACGAAGGCGGCGATGGAGCCGAACACGAAGTTGCGGTTCTTGTAGGTACGCAGCTCGACGATGGGATGCTCGGCGGTGAAGGCGCGCCAGAAGAACAGCGCGGCGCCGGCCAGCATCACCCAGAACATGCGCCAGACCAGTTCGTCCTCGAACCAGTCGTGGCGCGGGCCTTCGTCGAGCACGAACTCCAGGCTGCCGAGGAACAGCGCCATGCCCAGCAGGCCCCAGAGATCGATCTTGCGCAGCAGCGACCAGTCGGGCTTGTCGAAGCGCACGTTCTGCCAGACCACGATGGACAGCAGGGTGCCGGGGATGATGTTGATGAAGAACAGCCAGTGCCAGGAGAACGCGGCGGTGAGATAGCCACCCAGCGTCGGCCCCAGCGCCGGCGCGGTGGTCATGACGAGACCCACCAAGACGGTCGGCAGTTGCCGCTTCTCGGGCGGGAACAGGAGGAAGATCGCGCCCAGGGTGGTGGGGATCATGCCGCCGCCGAGAAAGCCCTGCAGCACGCGGAACACGATCATGCTCTCGATGTTCCAGGCAAAGGCGCAGAGCAGGCTGGCGAGCGTGAAGCCGATGGCGCTCATCACGAAGTAGATGCGCGTCGACATCATCCGCGACAGATAGCCGGATAGAGGGATCGCGATGACCTCGGCGATCAGATAGCTGGTCTGCACCCAGGTCAGCTCGTCGGCGCTGGCCGACAAGCCCGCTTGGATCTCCTTGAGCGAGCTGGCGACGATCTGGATGTCGAGGATCGCCATGAAGTTGCCGAACATCATGGCGATGAAGCCGAACCAGGCGCGGCGGTAAGCGGCCTTGCGCTCTTCCTCCGTGAGCAGCTGTCCGTCGTCGTTCATGGCGGCTAGTGAGTTTGAGCTTGTGAAGAAACCGTAGCGAGCATGCCCAAGCGCAAGGAACTAGGAGCGCAGCAACCGCAGCGCAGTGAAGTGCGTGAGGATTGCGAGCAGCGCATGGTGTTTGGCCCGAGGGCCGCGCCGAAGGGGCGGCTTAAGCCAAACACGCGATTGGGCAGCGCAGTAGGTTTATTCACAAGCTCACGCGCCGGGCTTGGTATTGATCTCGGCTTCCACGCTCATGCCGGAGCGCAGCTTGTCGGCCAGCTCGGCCGGGACTTCCAGCGTCACCTTCACCGGCACGCGCTGGACGATCTTGGTGAAGTTGCCGGTGGCGTTGTCGGCCGGCAGCAGCGCGAACTCGGCGCCGGAGGCGGGCGCCACGCTCTCCACGCGGCCCTTGATCTCGGCATCGGGGAAGGCATCGACATGCACCAGCACCGGCTGGCCGACGGCGACATGCGTGAGCTGGGTTTCCTTGTAGTTGGCTTCCACCCAGACCGTACCGGCGGCAACCAGCGAGAGCAGGCGCAGGCCCGGGCTGACGCGCTCACCGAGCTTGGCGGCGAGATTGCCGACCAGACCATCGCTGGGCGCGCGCAGCACCGTGGCTTCGAGATCCAGCGCGGCGAGCTGCTCGGCGGCCTTGGTGGCCTGCAACTGCGCCTCCAGGCGCGCACGCTCGGCTTCCAGGGTGCCGATCTGGGTACGCGCCGCCTTCAGTGCCGCGCTGCCACGGGTGACCGTGGCCTGGGCCGACTGGTAGCCGGCGCTGGCGGTATCGAGCCGCGCCTGGGTGGCGACGCCGTCCTTCACCAGCGAGCTGGCGCGTTCATAGTCCTTGCGCACCCGCACGCGGTCGGCCTCGGCGGCATTCAGGCTGGCACGCGCCTCGTCGATCATCGCCGCCTGCATCTCCTGTTGGCGGCTGTTGGCGACCAGCGCCGCCTCGGCCTGCGCCACCTGCGCCTGGGCATTGGCGAGTCGCGCCTGGTAGTCGCGCGGGTCGATGCGCACCAGCACCTCGCCCTTCTTCACCAACTGGTTCTCGCGCACCGCCACCTCGACGATCTCGCCGGCGATGCGCGGCGTGATCACTGCGATGTCGGCGCGCACATAGGCGTTGTCGGTGGACTCCAGCCAGCGGCCGGTCTGCCACCAGTGCACCCCGAAGGCGACGGCGCCCACGGCCAGGGCACCCAGTACAGCCGTGCGGACGATCTTGTTGGCAGCCATCGCGATGCTTCCTTTTGTAAGACGGGTTGTCGGCCTTGCGTGCCCGGCCCCGGCCGGCTTGCGGCGGCGGGTAGTGATTGGTACTGTAACGAACAGTACAGTTCACTTCAAGCGCGATGCCCAAGCCCACCACCAGCACCGCAAGCCGCACCACCAGCGTCCGCCGGAAGGTGAAGACGGCGGCCGCGCCGCGCACCAACGCGCGTGGCGAGCGGCGCCGCGAAGCCATGCTCAGCGCCGCGCAGGCGGTGTTCCTGGAACACGGCTATACCGGCGCCTCGCTGGAGGAAGTGATCCAGCGGGTCGGTGGCAGCAAGGCCAGCCTGTACAGCTACTTCGGCAGCAAGGAAGGCCTGTTTGAGCAGATGGTGGTCAATGGCTGCGAGCGCTTCCTGCGCGATGTCGCCATCCCCACCGGTATCGAAGGCGATCTGGAAAGCACCCTGCGCGCCTTTGGCCTGCGCTTCTTCAAGCTGTTCACCGATCCCAACGGCGTGCGGCTGATGCGCGCGATCATCGCCGAGGCGACCCGCTTCCCGGAGATGGCCCAGCAGTTCTACGAAAACGGCCCCAAGCGCGCGCGCCAGCAGCTCGCCGCCTTCTTCGCGCATTGCCATGCCGGCGGCCACATGCACGCGCCGGACCCCGACTTCGCGGCCATCCAGTTCATCACCCTGATGAAGGGCCATTGCCAGTTCCGCAGCCTGTTCGGCCTCTCGCCGCTGGCGCTGGCGATCACCCCCGAGGCCTTCGTCGAGCAGGCGGTGCAGCTGTTCCTGTACGGCTGCCAGCCGCCCGCAAAACCCAACAAGAAACCGGCCCGGAGCCGCTCATGAAGCCCAACCTGATCCGCCTCGCCGCGCTTGCCCTGTTCGCCGCCTGCGCCCCGGCGCAGGCGCTGAGCCTGCGCGCCGCCGCCACCGCCGCCCTGCATCACGACCCGCGCTTCGACCAGACCGAGTCCGACATCGACGCCGCTCGCGCCGGTGAGACCGTGGCGCGCGCCGGTAACGGCCTGAGCCTGGGCTTTGCCGCCGATGTCGGTCGCTCCGACTTTGAAACCAACGCACCCTTCCCGGCCTCCGGCGTGCGCACGCCGAGCAGCTTCTCGCTCGCTGCCAGCCAACCGCTGTACACCGGCGGCCGCACCTCGGCGCTGGAAGACTCCGCCCGCCGCGCGGTGGAAGCGGCGCTGGAGAAGCGCCGCGATGTCGGCGGCAAGCTGATCCTCGCCACCCTCACCGCCTATCTGGACGTGAAGCGTGACCGCGAGACCACGCACCTGTCGGCGGTGAACCGCGAGACGCTGGCGCAGGCGCGCAGCGATGTCGACAAGCGTTACCAGGCCGGTGAGGCCACCCGCACCGACGTCGCGCTCGCCGATGCCCGGCTTGCCGAGGCCGTCGCCAACGTCGAGCGCAGCCAGGCGCAGTTGCGCGCCTCCGAGATCGCGCTCACCCGCCTGCTCGGCACGCTGCCGGCCGACCTCGACGCGCCCTGGCCGGAGTTCATCGCCACCGCCGCCAGCCGCGAAGAAGCCATCAGCCAGTCGCACACCGCGCCCGCCGTGCTCTCGGCCCAGCACAGCGGCCGCGCCGCGCAATCGCAGATCCGCGCCGCCGCCGCCGAGCGCCTGCCCAAGCTCTCGCTCGATGCCCGCGCCGGCACCCAGGACGACAGCGACTTCGGCTACGACCGGCTCTCCACCTGGGCGGTGCAGTTGAAGCTGCAGGTGCCCATCCTCACCGGCGGCCTGGTCAGCGCCCGCGTGCGCGAGGCCAGCGCCAAGGCCAGCAGCGCCCAGTACGCCGCCGCCGACACCGAGGCCTATTACGCCGAGACCGCCGCCCGCGAATGGGAGCTGCTGCGTGCCTCCGGCCCGGTGATTGCCGCCTACCAGTCGCAGGTGCGCGCCGCCGAGCTGGCGCTGGATGGCGTGGGCAAGGAGCTGAAGGTGGGCAGCCGCACCACGCTGGACCTGCTCGACGCCGAACGCGACCTGCTGAACGCCCAGGTGAACCTGGTCGGCGCCCAGCGCGACCGCGCGGTCACCGCCTTCCGTCTGCTCGCCGCCTGCGGCAAGTTGGAGTTGGAGAACGTGCCGGATTGAAGGGGCATGGGGCGGCGCTATTGACCGCCAGCCCCTTGGAGAGTGGACTATGCGCCGCCCGAGCCTGCCGCCTTAAGGCGGGCCTACTCCCTTTATCCCTTTGCCGGAAGACTCCGCATGATCCCGTTCTCGCTCAAGGTGCTGGTCTACAAGATCTTTCAGTTCATCCTGAAGATCGCCACCCCGCTGCTGCGCTTCCGCACGCCGGAGCTGTTCAGCGGCCCCGGCTCCTCGCTGCAACTCTGCGAGCACATCGCCAAGACCGGCGTGAAGAACCTGTTGATCGTCACCGACGGCATGCTGGTGAAGATCGGCCTGCTCAGGCCCATGGAGGAGAAGCTGCGCCAGTTGGGCGTCGGCTACGTGGTCTATGACGGCGTGCTGCCCAACCCCACCATCGCGCAGATCGAGACCGGCCTCACGATGCTGAAGAAGGAAGGCTGCACCGCCATCCTCGCCATCGGCGGTGGTAGCTCCATCGACGCCGCCAAGGTGATCGCCGCGCGGGCGAAGAACCCGCACAAGATCGTGCACATGGCCGGCCTGATGCGGGTGATCTTCAAGCCCATGCCGCTGTACGCGGTGCCGACCACCGCCGGCACCGGCTCAGAAGTGACCATCGCCGCCGTGGTGAGCGATCCTTCGACCACCCGCAAGTTCGCGATCATGGACCCCAAGCTGGTGCCGATTGGTGCGGCGCTGGACGGCGCCCTGATGACCGGCCTGCCGGCCCCGATCACCGCCGCCACCGGCATGGACGCGCTCACCCACGCGGTGGAGGCCTACATCAGCCGCAACCACACGCCGATGACCGACGCCGAAGCGCTGGAGGCGACGCGCCTGATCATGCAGAACCTGCCGGAGGCGGTGAAGAACGGCGGCAATGTCGAGGCGCGCCAGAACATGGCACTGGCCTCGTTCAAGGCGGGCGTGGCCTTCACCACCGCCGGCGTCGGCTATGTGCATGCCATCGCCCACAACTTCGGCGCCTACTACCACCTGCCGCACGGGCTCGCCAACGCCATCGTGCTGCCGCGGGTGCTCGACTTCTCCAAGCCCGACTGCACGCCGCGCCTGGCCAAGCTGGCCGAGGTCAGCGGCCTGAAGCAGGGCGGCGAAAGCGAGGCGCAGCTGGCCGACAAGTTCATCGCCCATGTGCGCAAGCTCAATGCCGACTTCGGCATCCCCAGCCAGGTCGACAAGCTCAAGGCCAGCGACATCCCGGCCATCACCGACAAGGCGCTCGCCGAAGCGCACTGGACCTACGCGGTGCCGCGCTACATGGATAAGCCCGAGTGCGAGAGCTTCCTGCGCGGCCTGCTGCCGGCCGCTGCCTGAGCGCGCGCGTGCTGAGCGTCTACGGCATCAAGAACTGCGACACCGTGCAGCGCGCGCTGGCGCGTTTGCGCGAGGCCGGCATCGAGCATCGCTTCCACGACTTCAAGCTTGAAGGCCTGAGTGCGGCCAAGGCCCAGGCCTGGATAGCCGCGCTGGGCGTGGACACGGTGGTCAACCGCAAGGGTACCACCTGGCGCAAGCTCGACGCCGCCACCCAAGCCGGCCTCACCGCCGCCAACGCCGCCGCGCTGCTGGCGAAGGAGCCCTCGCTGGTGAAGCGGCCGGTGTTCGAGCGCGACGGAAAGCCGCTGAGCATCGGCTTCCCGAAAGGCGAGGAAGACGCCGTACTTGCCCGCCTGTTCTGAAGCGCCGCCTCAGCGCTGCGCAGCCTCCGCCTCGCGCACCAACTTCTGCAGGTAGGCGACGAAGTCTGGGTCTTCGCCGCCGATGAGCGCCGGCACCGCCGCCCGAAATTCCGGCCGCGCGCACCATTCGCGCATGTAGTCCTCCCAGGAGGCCCAGCGGCGCTGCTGCATGGCGCTCATGTCGTCCTCGTAGAGCAAGAGATACGAGCGCTCCAGCAGCGAGATCAGCATGTTGAAGATGATCAGCCGCCGCTCCTTCTGCTCGGCGCTCAACTCGCCGGCCTGCTCCAGCGAGAACAGCCGCAGGTCCGGGTGCTCCAGCGTCACCCGCAGAAAGTCCTGGTAGTTGTCGGAGAGCAACTGGTAGACCTCTTCCTCCTCGTTGTTGCGCTCCTTGCGCTGCTCATAGACGAACGGGTTCTACCCCGTTTTCACGGACGGTTTGGAAAGGGATGAAAACTGCTGATCCCGCTTAGCGACTCTCCGTCGCATGCGAGGGTTGTGGAATCTCTCGATGTAGTCAAACACATC
>SCVA01000011.1 GCA_004297005.1 Nevskiaceae bacterium | reverse complement strand
CGCGTTCGGACGGCTTTGTCGCTTCTGGGGCTGCGATGCAGGCTGGAGCAGCGGGCACGGCTACCCGCCAGTCGAGGTCAGTCCGCTAGCGCTTGCTCAACGAGCCCAGCACCCCGCGCAGCAACTGCCGCCCGATCTCGCGCCCCACCTGCGAGCCGGCGCTGCGGATCACGCTCTTGATCGCCGCCTCGGTCACGCTCTGGCGGTTGGACGCCCGTGGCGCCGGCGCCGGGCGGCTGGGCGCAGGCGCGCGCGCCACCGGCGGCGCGCGGCGGGCGCTGGGTGCCGGCTCGGGCTCCGACGCGCCGGGCGCGCGCTGGCGCGACATCGCCTCCCACCAGTTGCCCAGGCTGCCGCCACCGCTGCTCGGTGCCGCCGGTGCGGGTGCGGCGGCGGGCGCGGGCTCGCTCAGCAGCTCGTAGGCGGACTCGCGGTCGTGCAATTGGTCGTACTTGCCGGCGAAGGGGCTGTGCTGCAGGCATTGCGCGCGCTCCTCGGCGCTGAGCGCGCCCATGCGCGAACGCGGCGGGCGGATCTTCACGCGGTCCACCACCGCCGGCACCCCGCCCTCCTGCAAGGTGCTGACCAGGGCCTCGCCGACGCCCAGCTCCATGATCGCCTCGGCGGTCTTGAAGCGCGGATTGGGGCGGAAGGTTTCGGCGGCGGCCTTCACCGCCTTCTGGTCGCGTGGGGTGAAGGCGCGCAGCGCGTGCTGCACGCGGTTGCCGAGCTGGCCGAGCACGCTCTCCGGCAGGTCCAGCGGATTCTGGGTGACGAAGTACACGCCCACACCCTTGCTGCGGATCAGGCGCACCACCTGCTCCACCTTCTCGACCAGGGCCTTGGGCGCGTCGTTGAACAGCAGATGGGCTTCGTCGAAGAAGAACACCAGCTTGGGTTTGTCGAGGTCGCCGGCCTCGGGCAGGTTCTCGAACAGCTCGCTCAAGAGCCAGAGCAGGAAGGTCGCGTACAGGCGCGGCTTGCGATAGAGCACGTCGGCGGCGAGCACGTTGACGATGCCGCGGCCGCCCGGCTCGCAGAGCAGGAAGTCATTGAGGTCCAGCGCCGGCTCGCCGAAGAAGTGCTCGGCACCGTCGGCTTCGAGCTGGATCAGCCCGCGCTGGATGGCGCCGACGCTGGCGGTGGAGACCAGCCCGTAGTCGGCGCCCAGCGACTTGGCGTTGGCGGAAACATGGTTGAGCGCGGCGCGCAGGTCCTTGAAGTCGAGCAGCAGCAGGCCCTGGTCGTCGCAGTACTTGAACACCAGGGAAAGCACGGCCTCCTGCACGTCGGAGAGATCCAGCAGGCGCCCCAGCAGAATCGGCCCCAGCTCGCTGACGGTGGCGCGCACCGGATGGCCGCTCTTGCCGAACACGTCCCAGAACACCACCGGATTGGCGCTGGGAGACCAGCCGGGCAGGCCGGTGGCGGCGGCGCGCTCCAGCAGCTTGGGGCTGGAAACACCGGGCGCGGCAATGCCGGAGAGATCGCCTTTCACGTCGGCGGCGAACACCGGCACGCCGATCTCGCTGAAGCCCTCGGCCAGAATTTGCAGGGTGATGGTCTTGCCGGTGCCGGTAGCCCCCGCGACCAGGCCGTGGCGGTTGGCGTAGCGGGCCAGCAAGTAGTGCGCGGTTTCGCCGGTGCCGATCAGGAGACTGGAGGACATTGCGCAGCTTCGGGTCAGGGAGGGAGCCCTACTATGCCGCCTGCCAACGGACCTTTACACCCACACCCAGCGATATCGCCTCAATAGCGGCGACGCGGCCGCTCGTAACCGTCTTCCGGCAACTCAAAAGGCACCTCGCGGCCCACCAGCGCTTCCAGCGTCATCAGCTCCAGGTCGGTGTGGTCGCGGAAGCCTGCAGGCAGGATGTAGCGGCCCTGGCTAGGCTTGGCCAGCAGGGTGCGCGGTGCGTCGTGGTGCTGAGTGCGCAGCGTCTCGGCACCGCCAGGATCGGCGAGTGGTTCCAGCCGGGTTTCGCCGTAGCAGGTGCAGAGATAAGTCTGCTCGGGATCGGCCTCGGCATAGATGCCGGTGCCGCGGATACCGATGGTCGCCACCGGCGTGTGCACCTGGTACTCCTCGTCGCGCTTGCCGAACACCGCCAGCAGCGCGCCGTTCACCAGTCGGAACAGGCTCCTGCTGGCACGGCCGGCCTGCACCAACAGTTCGCTGTCACCACGCAGCAGGAAGGCCTCGCTGTTCACCGTCGCGATCACTAGGCCACCAGGGCCGGTGCTTACCCGGTCGCCGGCCTTGATCGGCGTTGCCTTGCTGGCCGTCTGGCCGTTGACCGTGACCGGCCCGCGCAGCTCGAAGATCGAGCGACCGGCCGGCAGCGGCGCCGGCAACTCGCCCAGCAGGCCGGCCAGCAGCGAGGGCTGCCAGCCCAGGCCGCCGGTCAGCAGCCCCAGTTGCAGGCTGCGCAGCAGGAATTCCCGACGGGCATCGTCGGGCAGGTTGTCGTGCTTCAAGGCTTTAGTCTCCCTGACCTGGCCGCCGTCTGCGACCAAGGTTAGGTTAAGCCATCCGCCACCGCATCCGACTCGCATGCTCCGACTCCGTCATCTGCTCGCCTGCCTGGGCTTGGCCCTGAGCGCCGCCGTGGCCGCCGCACCGGTGCTCAACGCCGAGCTGAGCCTGGGCTACGACAGCAATCTCAACAACGGCCGGCTGGGGTGGCCGGAACGCAGCGCGGCGGAGCTGCTGCTGGCGATCGGCCTGGAACGGCAGCGGCCGTTGGGAGCGGGCCTGCTGCGCGGCGGGCCGCGATTGGAACTGCACAGCTACGACGACTACCCGCAACTGAGCAGCGCCCGGCTGGAGCTTGCCGGCGACTATCGGCGGCGGCTGGGGTCTGGCCTGTTTGATCCCACGCTGATGCTGGCTGCCGGACTGGCGCTGCAGGACTACGGCAGCCGCCTGCGCGACCAGCGCGAATGGCAGCTCGGCGCCGCCATCGAACAGCGCCTGAGCACCCGCCTGCGTCTGCGCCTGAGCCTGGATGGACGCTGGCAGCAGGCCGGCGACACGGTGTTCGACCTGCACCATCACGAAGCCGGGCTACAACTGGACTGGACGCCGCTACGGCACTGGACGCTGTATGGCGGCGGCCGCCTGCGGCAGGGCGACTTCGCCACCACCGGCGCCAGCGTGCCGGCCGGCGTGACGGTATTCGCCGCCGATGACGCCTTTGTCGATGGCGAGTTGGCTTACCGCCGGCCCGGCGAGTCGCGGCTCTGGAACCTGGGCCTCAACTGGGGCCTGAGCCCCCACTGGGCGCTGGACCTGCAAGGCCTGCGGGTCCATACCGAGTCGCGGCTGGGCACCGAATACCGGCGCTGGCAGACGCAACTGAGTCTGCTCGGCCGCTTCTGAGCCCGGAGCATTTGTCGCTTGGGCGCCGACATCCATCCAATCCTGTCATCGCCAGTGCCAGTCAGCATGAAAAAATGCCGGCGCGAAAAATGGGCTCCTGCGCGAGGATGGTGATTCCGACTGACTAGAATCAGTCCATGTCCCGACCTTTGACGCCAATGGAGTGGCCTTGACCAGTCTCGATCCCCGCCTCGCCGAGTTCGCCACCCGGGTCCAGCCCTGCCTGCGCCGAGACGCTCCGGAGGCGTTCTGGGAGGCGGAACCCGCGCTGCAAGCGCTACTGTCCAGCGGCTATATCACCGATGCGCTCAACCGCGATCTGGGCGCGCTGCGCGAGGACCCGACCCATTTCGGCAACTGGCGTCCGTCCGAATGGCTGCTGCACCGCGGGCCCGGCTACGCGCTGGCGGTGGCGCGCTTCGAGCTGACGCGCCGCTTCATCCATGCCCTGCCCTTCTACGGAATGCTGTCGCCGCTGGGCGGCGCCAGCCTGCGCTACCGGCGCTACCGTCTGCCGCCTGCCTACGACAATCCGGTCTTCACACCGGGACTGACGCTGGTGCCGGACGGCGAAGGCAGCCTGGCCGCCGGCGAGATCATGCGGCTGCACTCCGACCGATATGCCTACGACTTCCAGCTGTCGGAGCCGGCACTGGTGGTGAAGCTCAGCACCGCGGCGATCCGACCGCTGGAATGGTTGTTCAGCCGCGACCAGCTGCAGTCCTGGCAGGCCAACGATGCCGATCTCAGCTACACCCAACTGCGCGTCGCGGCCGATGTGCTCGGCAAGTTCGCGCACCAGTCCTCGCTGCCGGCGCTGAAGCTGCTCGGCGAGCATCCGCATCACTCGGTGCGCTGGGCGGCGATCCAGAGCCTGGGCCGGCTCAGCCGCTCGGAGGCGATCGCCTACCTGCAGCAGGCCCTGCAGGATCGGCATCCCCATATCCGGCGCGCCGCGCAGAAGACGCTGGACCAGATTCAGAAGAAATAAATATCCATGGCCCTGACCCTGCATTGCGATACCGACGCCACGATCCGGCTCGAGGAATACCTGGACCGCGTCGAGGCCGAGGTCGACCTGAGCGACCCCGACAGCATCGCCGCCTCCGCGCCCTGGCTGCGGGCACTGACCAACGACCGCTCACTGGTGGTGAACCGACTCAACCGCTATGTCGAGGAGAGCTTCAGCGGCCGCGACTACGGCTCGGCGCAGGCCATTCTGCTCGGGCGCCGCAAGGACTTTTACGTACGTGCCAACCTCTGGCCCTCGGCGCGCGACGTCGCGACCGCGCGGGTCTACCAGGACCAGTTCTCCTACAACCTGGCGCACGACCACAACTTCAATTTCCTGACCGTGAACTACCTGGGGCCGGGCTATGAAACCGACATCTACGAGTACAACTACGACCGCGTCGAGGGCTACGTCGGCGAGCCGGTGGAGATGCGGTTTCTGGAACGCGTGAAGTTCGGTCCGGGTATGGTGATGCTCTACTACGCCAGCCGGGACCTGCACGTACAGTACCCGCCCGACGAACTCACCATCACGCTCAATCTGCTGGTTTCGCCGCCCGCAACACGGCTGCGCGAGCAGTACCACTTCGACCTGGACCGCAAGACCATCGCGGCCCTGCCAGCCGAGGTCGAGGCCTCGGAGCGCGTCTCCTTCGTCGCCATGGCCGGCGACATCGGGGATGCCAACACCGTCCAGCTGCTGGATGATCTCGCCGCACGCCACCCTTGCCGGCGCACGCGGATCGCGGCAGCCGAGGCCCTGTGCCGTCTGGCTCCCGGCGAAGCAGGACGGGTGTGGGAACGGGCCAGCCGGGACCCAGAGGCCCTGGTCAGCAAGCTCGCCCGGCAGCGGCTGGCGGCGCTGTCCCGGCCCTGAGCGGAGCCCGCTATTTCGCGCTCACAGCCCGCCCGGCGGCATCGAACCCGGCCCGCCAGCGGTTGAAATCCTCGGGTGGCAGCGCCTGCGAAAACAGGAAGCCCTGCTGCAGATGGCAGCCCATGTCGCGCAGGCGCTGGGACTGCGCCTCGCTTTCCACGCCCTCGGCGACCACCTGCAGCTCCAGGCTGCGGGCGATGGCGATGGTCGCGGAAACGATGGCCACCGCCTCGCGGGAGCTGTCCATGCGGCTCACGAACAGGCGGTCGATCTTGATCTTGTCCACAGGGAAGCGCTGCAGGTAGACCATGGAGGAGTAGCCGGTGCCGAAATCGTCCATGCCCAGGTGGAAGCCCATCTCCCGGATTTTTGCCAGCGTTTCCTTGGCGAGGTCCACCCGCTCCAGAGCCGCGCTCTCGGTGATTTCCAGCAGCAGGTTGGCCGGCACGAAGCCGGCCCGGGCGCGCAGCTCGGCCAATTGGGAGAGCAGGGTGCCACCTTCCAACTGGCGGATCGAGAGGTTGGCCGAAAGCCACAAGCCGCCCTCGGCGCCGGCCCATTCACAGAGCTGCTCGCCGACCTCGCGCAGGCAGATTTCGCTCAGGGCATGGATCTGGCCATTGGCTTCCGCCGCGGGAATGAAGCGATCCGCGCCCAGCAGGCCGCGCTGCGGATGCTGCCAGCGCAGCAGCGCTTCTGCCCCTGCGACCCGACCGGCGACCACGTCGACGATGGGCTGATAGAACGGCTGGAACTCCTGCTGCTCAATGCCGCGCCGGATGTCGGCGACATCGGCGAACTCCTGGCGGGCGCCGGTGCTGAGTTGGCGATCAGCGAAGCGCAGGCAGTTGCGGCCATCGCGCTTGGCGAGATACATGGCCGCGTCGGCGCCAGCGACCAGTTCGGACTCGCTGTCGCAATGCTGCGGGAACAGGGCGATGCCGATCGACACCGACATCGGCAGCAGATGCTCGCGGTACTGGAACGGCTCGGCCATGCCGCGCAGGATCAGCTCGGCGGCGTCGCCCAGCGGCTCCGGCAACAGCGCGACGTCGTTCGGGTCGGCGCCTTCGATCAACACGGTGAACTTGTCGCCGCTGTGGCGGCAGACCAGAGCCTCGTCCGGGGCGAAACGGCTCAGCCGCAGGCCGGCCTCGCGTAGATAGGCATCCCCGGTGTTGTAGCCCAGGCCATCGTTGATCGTGCCGAAATTGTCGAGATCGATGCTGAACAGCGCCAGTGGCGTGCCGCGGGCACGGCCGCGGGCAACCGCGATCCGCAGCGCGTGATCCATGCGCTCGCGGTTGCCCAGGCCGGTGAGCGCGTCGCCGTAGGCCAGCTCCCGAAGCCGGTCGGCCTGGTCGCGGAACTGACGCAGTGCAAGGGCCATCTCGCCGAATTCGTCACCGGAAATCGGCGGCATCTCAATCAGAGAATGGCCCTCATTGATCTGTTTTAAGGCCGAGGCTGTCGCCTGCAGCGGGCGGATGATCGAACGCAGCACTAGCGCGCCGAACAGCAGGCCCAGCAGCAGTGCGCCCAGAACGATCATCATCGAGGCGCGAAATCCCGCCTGGGCGCCCCTGATCTGGCTTTCGGTCAGCACCTCTGCGAGCTGTCGCTCGCGCTCGCTAGCCTGATGCAGGCGGTTCTGAATTGCGGTCAGATGGAGCACGGTCTGCTTGGTCAGCCTTAGCGAATCCTCCTGCTTGCCGGAGATCGCGCTAATCGCCTGCCGCATCGGCGCCTGCGCCAGTTCCCGCTCCCGTTTCAAGAATTCGACGCCCGGCCGGTCGAACACGGCCATCGCGGAAAGCTGTACAGCCAGCTCGGCCTCCGCTTGCCCCACCCGGGCCTGCATCTGGGCCTGCATGGACTCGTCGCCCACCAGGCGCGCGACGTTCAGGGAGCTTTCGTAGTGCCTGACCTCAGACATCGCCTCCCTGACCTGCTGGATGGTCTGCAGGCGGCTGTACTGTTCGCTTTGCTGCCGCTCCTCCGCCACCCGCTGCTGGATGATCTGGCCAAGCAGCATGTTCGCGGTACCCAGGACCAGAAACAGGCCGACGGTCAGGGCCCAGAGGCGTGCGCGCACGCTTAGACGGGATAGCAGCCGCTCAAGACCCGCGCGCCGCGTAGCCGAGCCGGACTCGGGGGAAGCCTTCGCACCGGACAAATCTTCGCCCTCACCCAGCAGCAGCGTGGGCGCTGTGGAGTGCATTTGGGTGAGTCGAAGAATTTCAGGCATGGCCAAGTCTCTCGTGTCGAGGCTCATCCTGCCTCAACCACGCCCCCAATCGCAGACAGACCGACGTGCAAGGCATCAATGCCGACAACCGGTGCTGGGAACCCGCTTCACCATCCCTGGCAGCGAATCAACCGCACACCAGAAGTGCCCTGATTCATGACCAAAAAGCAATAGCAAAACTTAGGAGTATGAACGGCACTTTTTCATTTGGGGCTGGTATTGTTTTTTTGTGGGTGATGTAAATTTACCTTTATTTTCAGTTACTTAACCAAGGATTTATTATGAACGATACCACCACCGAAACCCTCGACATCATGGACCTGGAATACGACGTTGCTGGCGTGGGCGCCGAGGAACCATCGGATTCCCAGACCAGTTACGCCGCGTTTGTCCTTTACGTTACGCAGGATGCGAAGTAAGGCTCACGCAGCAAACCAGGGGGTGGAGCCGGAAGGCTCCACCCCCTTTCTTTTGGTGTGGGGGATCGTCTCGGCAGGCGGCGGCGCGCTGCCGTCGGCGGAATGGAGCGTTTCGAGTTATCCGACCAGTGACGAAGCTCAGCCGCCTGGTCATGCCCGCGCCTGCCCCCGTTACGTGGAGCGCGTACCGGGTTCCGGCTTCGCAGGACCGACGCCGTCAGACGTCCGCCTTTAAGCGAAAAAACGCTCCGACGCCCCGTCTCCCCGCTGTGGGAAAAGGGGCTTCAGAGTGCGGTGTTACCAGGGGCTCAGGACGCCTGAGCCTTGCGGCTCGCGATCCAGACGTTCATCTGCTGCTCCAGCACTGGCAGCGGCAGGGCGCCGCCGCTCAGCACCACGTCGTGGAACGCCTTGAGATCAAACGCAGTGCCCAGCTCGGCCTGGGCCCTGTCGCGCAGGCGGAGGATGCTGATCATGCCGGTCTTGTAGGCCAGCGCCTGCGCCGGCATCACCAGATAGCGCTCGATCTCGGCGGTGACTTCCTTCTCGCCCATGCCGGTCTTCTCGCGCATGTAGTCGATGGCCTGCTCGCGGCTCCAGCGCTTGTGGTGCATGCCACTGTCCACCACCAGGCGCACGGAGCGGAACATCTCGGCCTGCAGACGGCCGAGGTTGCTGAGCGGCTCCTTCTGGAAGCCCAGCTCCCAGGCCAGGCGCTCGGCGTACAGCGCCCAGCCTTCCACATAGGCGGTGAACGGCAGCACCTTGCGGAAAAAGGGCACGCCCTCGATGTTCTGGGCGATGGCGATCTGGAAGTGATGGCCGGGGATCGCCTCGTGATAGACCAGCGTGCGCATGCCGAACTTCGCCACCTCGCCCATGTCGCGCAGGTTGGCGTAGAAGATGCCAGGACGGCTGCCGTCGAAGGCCGGCGGGTTGTAGTAGGCGCCGGGCGAGGTGGCCTCCTTGAACACCGGGATGCGCTCCACCTTCACGCCCTGCGGCGGCCGCCGGTTGAAGGCGCTGCCCAGGCCCTGGTCCACCTCGTCAATGATCGCCTGGTAGTCCTTGAGCGCTTGCGCGCGGCCGGCCTCGTCATTGGGGTAGAGCTGCGCCGGATCGTGCGCGAGCTGCTGCACGCGCGCACCGATGCTGCCCTCGCTCAGGCCCTGGGCGCGCAGGATCGCGTCCATCTCGGCCTCGATGCGTGCCACTTCCTTCAAGCCGATCTCGTGCACCTCGTCAGGCGTCATCCGCGTGGTGGTCTGGTTGCGCACCGCGTAGGCGTAGTAGGCATCGCCGTCGGGCAGCGCCCAGACGCCGTTGTTGCCCGTGGCCTTGGGCAGCAGCGCCTCGCAGTAGGCGATCAGCCGCGCATAGGCGGGGTAGACCGACTCCTCGATGGCGGTCTTGGCACCCGCCAGCAGCGGCCCGCGCTGCTCGTCGCTGGCCTCGACCTTGCCCAGCTTCTCGGCGAACTGCACGTAGAGATCGTTCTGCTCGGCCGGCTTGCCGACGAAGGCGCGCATTTCCACCAGCACCTTCTCCAGCACGAAACGCGGCGGCACGATGCCCTTGTCCTCGCGGATCTTCAGGCCTGCCAGCAGCTGGTCGAACTTGAGCGGCACGGCGTTGAGGCGCGAGACGTAGTCGCGGGCGTCGCGCAGATCGCCGACCTGGTGGATGGTGAGCAGGAAGGTCGGCAGCTCGTTCTGCACGCCGAATAGCTGGTTGACCGGATAGTTGTGCCAGCGCCAGCGCTCGCCCTCGACCGCATCGCTGAGGAAGAACTCCATCACGTCGTAGGAGAGCTTGGTGCCCTCATCCAGCGAGGCCCGGTCGTAGCGGTGCAGGGTCTCCAGCTCGGAGCGGGTGAAGGCCAGCATCTTGGTCTCGTGTTCCGGCGAGATGTCGGTGAGCCTGGACTGATGCCCCTTGATGCCGAAGCCTTCCAGCAGCCGCAGGTTGGAGAGCAGCTCCGGATCTTCCAGCACGACGCGCAGGAAGGTGCGATTGAACAGCGCGTTGATCGACAGTGGCTTGAAGTACCAGGCGTTGACGCCCAGCGCCGGCACCACCGCCACCAGGCCGAGCAGACCCAGGCCCAGCCACTTGAAGAATTTTTTCACCGTCACTCCCTGTCGTCGGATATTCGCGGACCAGTTCCAAGCCCGCATACCGGGCTTCGATGCCGCGGCGCACGCCAGGGTTTATACAAAACCCGCGCCGATCACGATCGACGCGGGCTTCGGGTCTTGCGGAGAACCGCCCGGCTAGAGCCCGGTGAAGGCGAAGTCCACCTCCGGCTTGCGGCCGGAGACGATGTCCGCCAGCGCGCGACCGGAGCCGCAGCCGTGGGTCCAGCCCAGGGTGCCGTGGCCGGTGTTGAGGTAGAGCCGGCCGAGCTTGCTCTTGCCGATATAGGGCACGTTGGAGGGCGTGGCCGGACGCAGGCCGCACCAGAACTGCGCCTGGCTGGTGTCGCCGGCACCGGGGAACAACTGCTCGACGCGGCGGACGATGGCCTGGCAGCGCACTGGATTGAGGTCGCGGTCGTAGCCGTTGAGCTCGGCGGTACCGGCGATGCGCAGCTTGTCGCCCAGGCGCGAGAACACCAGCTTGTACTCGTCGTCGGTGAGCGAAACCTGGTGCGCCAGCGCTGCATCGCGCACCGGCATGGTCACCGAGTAGCCCTTGGCCGGGTAGATGTTCAGACGCAGGCCGGCGCTGGCCGCAAGTAGCGGGCTGAAGCTGCCCAGCGAGAGCACGTAGGCATCGGCCTTGAGCCGGGTGAAGCGGCCCTCGCCGTCGATGGCCTCGACATAGTCCAGCTCGCCGCCGGCGCTGCGCAGGGCGGTGATCTGATGGTTCATCAGAAACTGCACGCCGCGCTCGGCGCACAGCGCCGCCAGCTTGCGGGTGAACATCAGGGCATTGCCGGACTCGTCCGCCGCCGTGTAGGTGGCGCCGGCGAGTTGCGGATGGATGTGGCGCAGCGCCGGCTCCAGGGCCAGCGCCTCGTCGGCGCTGATGAGACGACGGTCGCAGCCGAGCGCGCGCATCTGCTCGGTGGGGCCGATGGCGGCGTCGAACTCCTTGGCGCTGGTGTAGAAGTGCAGGATGCCCTGGGTGCGCTGCTCGTAGTCGATGCCGGTGTCGGCGCGCAGCGCCTGCAGCGACTCGCGGCTGTAGGTGCCCAGCCGCACCATCTGCGCGATGTTGTGGCGGGTGCGCGAGGGCAAGCACTCGATCATGAAGCTCAAGCCCCAGAGCCACTGGCGCAGGTCGGCGCGCAGGCGGAACAGCAGCGGCGCGTCCTCCTTGGCCAGCCATTGCAGCACCTTGAGCGGCGCGCCGGGATTGGCCCAGGGCTCGGCGTGGCTGACCGAAATCTGGCCGCCGTTAGCGAAGCTGGTTTCGGCGCCGGCCTGCGCTTGGCGGTCGACCACCGTGACTTCGTGGCCCTGGCTCTGCAGGTAGTACGCGGTGTTGATGCCGACCACGCCGGCACCCAAGACGATGACTTTCATGCGAACACTCCAAAAGCAACGGGACTAGCGGCGCCAGGGGTCCGCCTTGGACCCCGCTTTGCGCCGCTCCCCCTGTCCCGGATGCCTGAGAGTTTCCGTCGCGCCGGGGAGAACCCAGGGGCGGCGTTGCTCCGTCGGCGGACCCGCGCCGTTGTGCCACGGGTCGCTCTTCAGACGGCTATGTCGATGACCGCAGTAACTGGACCTGAGCGTTCATGGGAGTTTGCGCCTTCGGTGGGCGACGCCTAAAGGCGCCACCGCTCTTCTGCGTGCATCTGCTGTGCTGCTGCGCACCCGTTACCACCAAGGGGCGCGGCATTGGACAGCAAATCGCAAGCCAAGGCGAGCCCTGGCAGGCCGATCGAGGCGAAATATTTGCCGACTGCCCGAGTCGCCTTTCAGCGATCCCAGTCGGAATGACCGCCGCCGGTGTTGGCACCTAGCCAGGCGGCCAGGGCGATGCTGGCGAGGACATCGATGGTGAGGAAGATTGCCAGTTCCATGCTGCACTCCTTGCCCGCGGCGGGGCCTTGCGTGGGGACGCTGGCAAGCGCAGTGGCGCTGTGGTCGCTGGCGGAATCGACCTTACGCCGGCCGGACCTCAAATGCAAACAATTCTCATCAAAGGCCGTACTGGGCCGCCCAAGCCGGCGCTCAGACCCCGAGCCGGGCCCGCATAGCCGCTTCGCCGGCCGCGATACGCAGCGCCCGCTCGTGCCGCTGGCGGTCGCCGACAAAACGCCGGTAGCTGCTGTAGCCCACTAGCAGGGCGACATCGGTCTCCGCCTTGCCTGAGGCCAGCAGACGGTCGGCGGCACGCATGCGGCAGGCGATCAGATAGGCCTCGGGCGTGGTGCCAAAGCAGACCTCGAACTGCCGTCGCAGCTCGGTGGCGGTGAAGCCGGCGTGCCGGGCCATGCGGCCAGGGCTGAGCGGATCGGCGTAGCAGCGCTCGATCAGCCTGCGCACCTTGAACAGGCGCGGTGAAGGCTGTGGCCGGCCGGCGGCATCGAAGCTCATCGCCGGCCTCCCTCTCCTTCCTTGGCGTTGGCGCGTGGAGGGCGGCAGCGGGTAGCGGCTGCAGTGCCGGCGGCGGCGCAGCCTGGACACTGACGGCATCCGTAATCCGGTGGGTTGGCGGGACCGGTTCGGGGCAGAGGTTTCAGCGGGATCATGCGCGGCGTCTCCAGGCAATCAAGAAATCGCTGGCGGCTCGCTGGCGGGAAGCACAGCTTATTCGCTAGTGTTCACAAATGCGAACACGTATCATTTGCCGACAGTGCCCGACTCTTTCCGGGCCGCCTCGCACCCCGCAAGCGACCATCGCCCCATGTCCGACGCCTCCCAGCCCTCCCGCCGCCGCGCCTGGTTGCGCGGCCTGCTGGCCGGACCGCTGGCCCTGCTGACGGCGCTGCTGTCGATGATGGCGGGCGCGCTCTGGCTGCCCGAGGGCGCCGCCGGCCTCGACCATCTGGTGCTGCCGGTGGTGTTCTTCCCGGTGCTCTGGGCGGCCTGGTTCCTCTACGCCTGTCTCGATCCGAGGCTGCTGCGCGGCTTCGCGGTGGTCGCCGGCGCGGCGCTGCTGCAGCTCGCCCTGATCGCGCTGCATGTGATGGCCGCAGAGGGGGCCGGCGCATGATCAAGCTGCCCAAGCAGCAGACCCAGGCGCTGCTGACCGTGCACGGCTGGTCCGGCGTGCTGCTGGGCCTGTTGCTCTATGCAGTGATCTGCACCGGCGTCGCGGCGGTGTTCGCGCGCGAGATCGGCGACTGGGCCAGCCCGCTGGCACAGCCGCCCAGCGCCCGGCTGCCTGAGGGCTTCGACGGCGCCTTCCGCGGGCTGGCCAAGCAGGTCGAGCCGCGCTTCCACGACGACATCCTGCTATTCCCGGCCGCCGGCGGCCGCTGGAACCTGCTGTTCCACACCGACGAGAAGGACGCCGCCGGCAAACCCGTCGAGCGCGGCACCGAGTTCGAGCTGGACCCGGCGACCTTGCGGCCGCTGGCGCGCCGCGACGGCCTGCTCGACGAGATCGCCGACGCCCGCACCAGTAATGCCGTCGCCGATTTCCTGGTCGACCTGCACGTGCGCCTGCACCTGCCCAATCCCTGGGGCCTGCTGCTGACCGGCACGCTCGGCCTGATGATGATGGTGGCGGCGGTCAGCGGGCTGTTCCTGCACCGCCACCTGTTCAAGGAAATCTTCACCCTGCGCCGGCGCGGCGGCCTGCTCACCGCGCGGGATGTCCATGTCGTGGCCGGCACCTGGAACCTGCCGTTCGCCTTCCTGCTCGCCTTCACCGGCAGCTTCTTCAGCTTCGCCACCACGGTCGGCGTGCCGGCGATGGCGATGGTCGCCTACAACGGCGACATCGAGGCCGCCACCGCGGCGCTCACCGCCAAAAAGCTGCCGGAGGACGCTACGCCCGCGACACCCGCCGATCTCGACACGCTACTCGCCGACGCCCAGCAGCGCGGCGGCGGCGGGCTCGCCTTCGTGCAGATCGAACACTGGGGCCGCGCCGACGGCCGCGCCAGCGTGCAACTGGCGGCGCCCGAGGGCGGCCTGATCGGAGACATCTACCTCTATGGCCTCAAGGACGGCGGCTTCATCCGCGAGCAGCCCTTCCTCGGCCACGTGCCCTCGCTGGGCAACGATCTGGTGCTGCTGATGAGCCCGCTGCACTTCGGCAACTTCGCCGGCGTCTGGTCGAAGAGCGTCTGGTTCGCGCTCGGCTTTGCCGGCGCCTACGTGACCCTGACCGGCATGCTGCTGTGGACGCGCAGGCGCGGCGAGCAACGCGCCTGGCGGCGCATGAACAGCGCCGTGCACGCGGTCGGCTACGGCCTGCCGCTGGCGCTGGCGCTGGCGCCCTATGCCTACTTTCTGCTGCGCGGCTCCAGTTGGCATCCGCTCGATACCCAGGGCCTGCTGTTCCTCGCTGTCACGGTGGCGTTGATCGTCTACGCCGCCGTCACCGACGACCTGGCCCGCTATCGCCGCCGGCTGCTCGCCGCCACCGGCGCCGCGCTCGCCGGCCTGCCGCTGGCGCGGCTGGCCAGCGGCGGCATCGGCTGGAGCGCCGCCTGGCAGCAGGGACTCGCCAGCCTGCTGGCGGTGGAACTGGCGCTGTTCGTCGCCGGCGCCCTGTGCCTGCGCTTCGCGCTGCGCCGCGGCGCGGCCAACGAGGCCCTGCCGACCGCCGGCCCGGCGGTGCGGGCATGAGCACGCTGGCGGCGAGCCTGCTTGCGCTGCTGCCGAGCGCCGTGGTGCTGGTACCGCTGGCGCTGCGCGACCCCAAGCGCCTGCGCAACCTGCCGGACAGCCCGCGCGCGCCGCTGCCGCCGGGCACGCGCCGCCTGCTCGGCGCGCTGCTGCCGCTGCCAGGGCTAGCGCTCGGCCTGGCCGGCCAGTGGCCGGCACTGCTGATCTGGCTCGGCGCCAGCTGCAGCTTCGGCTGGGCGCTGACGCAATGGCTGGCGCCCGGTAGCGCCGCACCGCCCGACCCCGAGTTCGACTGAACTTTCCTGCAAGCCCGCGTCGCGGTCGCCAGCACCTCCACTGACCACCGCCAATGCGCAAACGCAAGCCGATCGCTCCTCTCGCTGTCCTGTTCCTGACCGCCTTCGGCTGGTTCTGGACGCAGTTCGGCACCGCCACGCCGGGCCCTTTCGTACCAACCGCGGCCGAGCAGGAAAAGCTCGCCCTGTTCCGGCAGCCGGAAGACTGGTTCCTCGCCCATCTGCAGGGGCCGCCCGAGGTCGTCGACGGCGCGACCCTGGACCCCAAGCTGCAATACCTCGCCGAGCAGATGCGGCCGCTGGGCCCCTGGTTCGAGCGGCTGATGCCGGCGATCTTCGCCACGCCACCCAGCCGCCGCTGGGTGCGCAATAGCATCGACCGCGAGTGGCAGCTCTACACCAAGGTGACGGCGCCGATGCGCCAAGTCGAGGACCGCGCGATTCCCGGCCGCGACGGGCCGGTGCCGATACGGCTCTACTGGCCGCGGACCGACGAGCCCGGCCAGCTGCCGGTGCTGGTCTACTGCCATGGCGGCGGCTGGCTGTTCGCCAGCGTCGCCGCGCTCGACCGCGCGGTGCGCCTGCTCGCCAACGAGGCGCGGATGATCGTGATCTCGGTCGACTACCGCCGCGCGCCCGAGCACCCCTACCCGGCCGCCAGCGACGACGGCGAGGACGCGTATCGCTGGGCGCTCGCCAACGCCGCGGCGCTGGGCGGCGATCCGCAGAAGGTCGCGGTCGGCGGCGACAGCGCCGGCGGGCATGTCTCGATCAACACCGTGCAGCGCCAGCTCGCGGCCGGTCAGCCAGTGCCGCGCGCCCTGCTGCTTTACTACCCCGGTACCGGCCTGCCCAGGCGCGACGGCTCGATGCAGCGCTTCGCGGTCGGCTACGGGCTCGACGCCAGCTTCATCGACTTCCTGCTGCCGCGGGTGTTCCCAGGCATCAGCGACCACGACCAGGCCGATGCCCTGATGGACCCGCTGCACAAAGCGGAGAGCCTGCGCGGCTTCCCGCCGACGATCATGGCGACCGGCGGCTTCGACATCCTGCGCGACTCCGGCCGCGCCTTCGTCGCCCGGCTCGCCGCTGACGGCGTGCCGGTGGCGGACCTGCGCTACGGCCCGCTGACCCACAGCTTCCTGCAATTCTCCGGCGTGGTCGCCGAGGCGGAGCGCGCCGCCACCGAGAGCGCGCGGCTGTTCGGCGCCACCGTGCGCGCCGGCGCCCTGCCCGATTCCGTCGCCGGAGCAACCGCCCCATGAACTTTCCCCGCCGTAGGCTCGCCGCACTGATGCTGCTGTCGCTGCCGGTCGTCACCGCCGCGCAGGAGACAGTGGACAGCCTGCCGGTGCAGACCCTGCCCGAAGCGCAAGCCCAGCAGCCCGCCGCCGAGCAGCCACGGCAGCCACCGCCGGTAGAGCTGGAACGGGTCATCGTCACCGGCGAACTGCTGAGACGCGATGTCGGCAAGACCACCAGCAGCGTCACCGTGCATTCGGGCGCCGAGATCGAGCGCAGCACCGCGGAGGACGTCTACGACCTGATCCGCGCCACGCCCAACGCCAGCCTCGACGACAGCGACTACGGCGTCGGCGGCATGACCCTGCGTGGCATCGGCAGCTATGGCGCCAGCGGCTCCGGCGCCTACGCCGCCTATGGCACCGCCTCGGCGGTGGTGTTCGACGGCGTCGGCCTGCCACGCTCGGCGCTGAGCTATGCCGACCTCTCGGCCTTCGACCTCGATTCGGTGGAGATCCTGCGCGGACCGCAGTCCACCAACCAGGGCCGCAACGCCATGGCCGGCGCGGTGATTATCAACACCCGGGTGCCGGAACCGGGCGAGAGCTTTGCGCCGGAACTGCGTGGCCGGCTCAGTGCCGGCGGCGCGCAGGCGCGGCAGTACGCCGGCGCGCTCGGCGCCACGCTGTGGCCGGAGACGCTGGCGGCGCGGCTGGTCCACGACCATCGCCAAGACGAGGGCGACCACACCAACGCCACCCGCGACGAGCACGACTGGGCCCGGCAGCGCAGCGACAGCACGCGACTGCGCCTGGGCTGGCAGCCCGGCGGCCGCAACGGCCGCTACCAGGCCCTGCTCGGGGCCGCCGAGCTGCGCCACTACCAGGGCAGCAGCTACGTGCCGATGAGCGAGGAGGCGAGCCGCACCGCGCTCAGCGACGCGCCGCAGGACTACCGCAACCAAGCCTGGCTGTATTCGCTGGAACAGCGGCTGTCGCTGAGCCCAAGCTGGCGCCTGCGCGCGATCAGCGCCTACCTGGACTCGGAGACCCAGAGCCGCTTCGACGGCGACTACACCGCCGAGGCGCAGAACGCCACCGAGCAGCAGGAGAACGCCCGCGCCTTTTCGCAGGAACTGCGCGCCGACTACGCCGGCGAGCGCGTACAGGCCAGCTTCGGCGCCTACTACTACCGCGACCGCAACAGCGACAGCCAGACCGGCTTCATCAACGTCAACGCCCTGCTTGAGATCGCCGGCGTCTGCGGCCTGCCACTGGTCTGCGCGGCGCCGCTGGGCAACATCCTGTTCGACGCCAC
Organism: Nevskiaceae bacterium; assembly: GCA_004297005.1. Taxonomy (GTDB): domain Bacteria; phylum Pseudomonadota; class Gammaproteobacteria; order Nevskiales; family Nevskiaceae; genus Stagnimonas. The sequence goes on along the minus strand of SCVA01000011.1, from coordinate 81,218 downwards.
CTCGCCGACGCGGGTCGAGGATCTGGCGCTGTTCGGCGAGCTGGACTGGGCGCTGACGCAGCGGCTCACGCTCACCGCCGGCGCCCGCCTGGACCGCGAGCGCAACAGCCGCGTCATCACCAGCAACTACCGCGGCGACAGCCCGACCGCGAGCCTGGCGGTGGCGCTGCTCGGCGGCGCCGGCGTGCTGCCCAACGACGTCAACATTCCGGTGTCGCGGCAGTTCTCGGAGTTCCTGCCCAAGCTGGCGGCGCGCTACGAACTGATCGACGACTGGTACCTGGGCGCGGCCTACGCCGAGGGCTACCGGCCGGGCGGCGACGGCTACAACCAGGTCTCCGGCCGCTACTTCAGCTTCGGGTCCGAGCGCACCCGCAACCTCGAACTCTCGCTCAAGGGCCGCTACCGGCCTTGGCGGCTGGAGACCGCGCTCAACCTGTTCCGCACCCGCTGGGACGACATGCAGATCCAGCAGGGCAGCGGCACCGACAACTACATGGGCAATGCCGGCCCGGCGCACATCCACGGCGGCGAGCTGGAGCTGCGCTGGCGGCCGCTGCGCCCCTTGCGGCTGATCGGCGGCGTCGGCATCACCCGGGGCCGCTTCGGCGACGGCGTGAAGACCAGTGACGACGTCGACCTCTCCGGCCACCGGCTGCCGAAGGCGCCCTCCTACTCCGCCACGCTGGCGCTGGAATGGATGCCGCTGCCGGGCCTGCTGATTCGCCCCGACATGCAGTGGAGCGGCCGCGCCGCCGCCGACTCCGAGAACACCGCCGCCTACGAGCTGCCGGCCTACCAGTTGATCAATCTGGCGCTGCGCTGGCAGCACGGCCCGGTCGGCCTGTTCTTCGCTGGCAGCAACCTCGCCGACGAGCACTACCGCAAGGACGCCAACGGCTACTCCTTCAGCGGCGTCGACGTGGTCAGCCTCGGCGCCGGCCGGCGGCTCTCGGCCGGGCTCGATTTCCAATTTCACTGACGACTGTTCCGCGTATCGCCACCACCATGAACCCAGCACTCACCCGCCACCTGCTCGCCGCCGGCATCCTCGCCGGCCCGCTGGTGCTCGCCGTCGACTTCACGCTCGCGCTGACGCGCGAGGGCTTCGACCTGCGCCGCCACGCCAGCAGCCAGCTCGCGCTCGGCGACGGCGGCTGGATGCAGTCGCTCAACTTCGTGGTCGCCGGCCTGCTGATGCTGGCCTTCACGCTCGGCCTGCACCGCGCGCTGCGGAGCCAGCCCGGCGGCCGCTGGGCGCCGCGGCTGATGGCGGTGTTCGCGCTCTCGCACGTCGGGGTGGGCCTGTTCAGCATCGATCCGGCCTTCGGCTTCCCGCCCAGCCCGGGCACTCCGGCCGGCCTGCCGGCCTACGACCAGGCCAGCTTCCATGCCGTTCTACACAGCCTGTTCGGCTTCGTCGGCTTCATCGCCCTGGCCGCCGCCTGCGCGGTGCTGGCCTGGCATTTCCACCGCCGCGGCGACCGGGGCTGGAGCTGGCTGGCGCTGCTGCCGACCGTGACCGTGTTGCTCATCTCTGTCTACGCCAGTCACTACGAATCGCAGCACAGCGACCCGGCGGTGCGCGCCCTTGCCCAGTTCGATTTCCGCCCGATGTGGGCCAGCCTGCCGGTGATCTGGGGCACGCTGTCGGCGCTGGCCTGGGCGCTGCGCCGGAGGCGGTGAGCGGCTCCGCGCCCGGTCACGATCACGGGCACCGCTACGCAGACTACGACCGCACCGAGCGCGACGGCGGCTCGGCGATCTACGACTACGAGGAGGCCAACCGCAGCCAGGAACTACGCCTGCGCTACACGGCGGACGAGCGCCTGCGCGGTCCGCTCGGCGTCTACGCCGCGCGGATCGCCCAGTACGCCTACAACGAGACCGTCGATCCCATCCCCACCGGCGGCAGCCTGACGCTGCTGTCTGGCTACCGGTTCTCCGACCAGACCATCGAGACGGTGGCGGGGTTCGGCGAATTCGACTGGGGTTTCACCGAAACACTGACGCTCACCGCCGGCCTGCGCTACCAGCTTGAGGAGAGCCGGCACCGGCAGGTCTCGCAGCTCGACTACGCTCTCAGCGCCGCGCCGCTGGGACTACCCCTGATGCTGCCGCTGCCAGAGTTCGCCAGCGACCTGCTCGATCAGCTGCTGCCGGATCCCGTGCCCTCCGACTACGACGTGAGTGGCGGGAGCCACCATCCGGTCTGGCTGCCCAAGCTCGGGCTGGCCTGGCAGCTCGCCCGCGACCACCGCCTGGCGCTCAGCTGGCAGAAGGGCTACCGCAGCGGCGGCACCTCGGTGAGCTTCTTCGGCGGCACCCGCAGCGACTTTTGCCCGGAGTACACCCAGATGCTGGAGCTGGCGCTGCGTTCGGCCCTGCCGGCCTGGCGCGCCGCGCTCAATGCCAATGTCTTCTACACGAGGTGGAAGGATCAGCAGGTCACCCTCGGCGACGAGGCCAGCTTCTACACCACCACCGCCAACGCCGGCTGCTGGTACCTCTACGGTGCCGAGGTGGAACTGAACGCGAAGCCTTTCGACAACCACTGGCTGCGCGGCCTGGAGCCTTTCGCCTCGCTGGGCCTGCTGCACAGCCGCTTCGACGAACTCAGCAACGGCGGCGAGAACTACGCCGGTAACAGCTTCCCCTACGCGGCACCGCTCACCAGCACCCTGGGCACGCACTACCGGCTGGGCGGCTTCTTCGCCTTCGCCGCCGCTACCCACAAGGGCGCCTACTACGGCCGCAACCTCAGCAACGACCTCAACTTGCAGGACCGCTTCGAGACCAGCCCAGACAGCAACCGCCGCGTCGCCAAGCGCTACGGCGAGCTCCGACTGATCGGCGCGGCGATGGAGCTGGCGCTCTGATTCATTCACCCAGCAGAGTCTGCTTGAGGAACAGCACAGTCGCCGCCGTCTGGTAGTCGCGGTTGGATTTTTTCTTGAAGCCGTGGCCCTCGTCCTTGGCGGCCAGATACCAGACTACGCCGCCGTTGGCGCGCATCTTCGCCACCATCTGCTCGGCCTCGCTGGCCGGCACGCGCGGGTCGTTGAGGCCCTGCACCATCAACATCGGCTTGGTGATCTTCTGGGCGTTGCTGAGCGGCGCGATCTCCTCCAGGTAGGCGCGCATCTCGGGGATGCGCTCGTCGCCGTACTCGACGCGGCGCAGGTCGCGGCGGTAGTCCTGGGTGTTGGTGAGAAAGGTGACGAAGTGGGAGATGCCGACCACATCGACGCCGGCGCGCAGGCGGTCGTTGTAGTCGACCATGCTGGCGAGCGTCATGTAGCCGCCGTAGCTGCCGCCCATCACCAGCACGCGGCCGGCGTCGAGGTCGGGCTGGGTGGCGATCCAGTCCAAAAGGGCACCGATGTCCTTCACCGAGTCCTTGCGCAGATAACCGTTGTCGAGCTTGAGATAGCTCTTGCCGTAGCCATCGCTGCCGCGCACGTTCGGCGTGATCACCGCCGCACCCAGTTCCTTCAGGTAGTACTGGCTGATCGGCGAGAAGCTGGGCAGCGCCTGCGCCTCGGGGCCGCCGTGGATGCTGACGATCACCGGCGCCTTCACGCCCGCCGCCAGCTTCGGCCTGTAGACGAAGGCCGGGATGCTCAGGCCGTCGAAGCTGGGGTAGCGGATCAGCTGCGGTTCGATGAAATCGGCGGTGTTCAGGCCGCCGACCTCGCTCTCGGTCCAGCGGCTCAGCTTCTGCTCGCCGACGCGGAAGCTGTAGATGTCCGAAGGCGCGGTGGCGCGATCCAGCGAGAAGGCCAGCTGGCGGCCGCGCGGGTCAAAGTCGATGCCGCCGATCTGTCCGGCCGGCAGCTTCGGCGCCGCGATCTTCTTGCCGGTCTTGAGATCCAGCAGGTGCAGCACCGCCAGGCCGTCCTCGTTGCTGACGTAGGCGAGCCGGCCGCCGCCGCCGGAAAGGCTGAATTCCTCGACGTTCCAGGGCACTTCGGCCGACAGCAGCCTGGCCTGCCAGGCGCTCAGCGCCTGGTAGTGCAGGCGCATGAATTCACTGCCCTCGTCGCTGGTGAAGTAAATGCCCTTACCGTCCTTGGCGAAGCGCGCGCTGCCGAAGGCCACTGGCTGCGGCGTGTCGTGGAAGCGGGTCAGCGCCAGGTCACCGAGATCGAGCAGGTAGAGCTCGCTCTCATTGATCGAGATCGACTTCTGCACCAGCAGGGTCTGGTTGTCCGGCGAGAAATCCAGCGCCGTCCAGCTGCCTTCGCGCTCCAGCACCGGCACGCTGTCGGTCTCGCCGAACTTCAGGACATGCAGGTCGGTGTCCTTGCCGTTGCGGCGGGTGGTGCTGAGCGCCAGCAGGCTGCCGTCGCCCGACCACAGCGCGCCGCCGTTGCGCGATTTGCCGTCGCTGAGCAGGCGGGTTTCGCCGCTGGCGAGATCCTGCCAGTAGAGCTGGTAGAACTCGTCGCCGCCCTGGTCCTTGGCAAACACAAAGCCCAGCTGCCTGGGATGCGGGGCCACCGCGGCCACCGGCTCGGGGAAGAAGGTTTGCTGGCTGCGCGCGCCCAGCGGCGTCTTCACCCTATGTACCTGGCTGGTTTCGCCAAAGCGAGTGCTGATCAGCAGGCTGCCATCCGGCAACCAGCCGCCCAGGCCGGCACCGCGCACCTGCTGGTAGCGGTTGAGGCGCTCGTTCAGCTCGGCCGGAATCGCCGGGATGCCCTCGATCAGCAGATTGCCGCGCTCGACGCGCGCGGGTGCTTCGGCGGCATTCGCGAGCAGGGGCGAAAGGCTCAGCAACAGGCAGGCAGACAGCAGACGCATGAAAACTCCGGGGCTGGTGTTGGCCACGACTGGGCCGATGCCACGATGGTAGTGCAGCCGGCGCCCGCGGAGTTCAGCCCGGCAGCTTCATCACCACGCCCTTCAGTCCCTGGCCCTGCAAGGTGCGTTGCGCGGCCTGGGCGGCCTGGGTGTCGGCGTAGGGGCCGAGCCGTACCCGATACCAGGTCTGGGTCTGGTCGATGGTGACCTGCTCCACCCGCGCACTCAGGCCGAGCAGGGCCAGCGCGGCGCGCTGCTGGTCGGCATCGGCCCGGTTGCGGTAGGAGGCTACCTGGATCACGTAGCGCTCGCCCTTGGCCGCCGCGGACTCCGATGGCGAGACGGCCTTGCGACTGCGTTCCTCGGCGGCCAGTGCCGCCTGCAGGGCGGCGGCCGGATCACCGGCGGAGCCTGCGGCGGCCGGTGGCGGCGTAGCCGCCGATGCGGGGGCCGGAGAGGCGGTGCTTGGAGTAGGCGTCGCGTCGGCGCCGGGCGTGACCGCCGGCGCAGGCCTCGGCGGCGGCTTGGTCGCCGGCCGGTTCAGCTCCTCGTCCGGCACCACCACCTCGTAGCTGGGCAGCATCTCGTAGAAGGCGAAGCGCGACGGCTCCTTGGGCGGCAGCGCGATGGTCTTGGGCTGGTTCTTTTCCGCCGTGCTCGGCGCCAGGTCCATGGGCTTGGCCGGGCGGCTGATGTAGACCAGCGCCGCCACCACCAGGCCCAGGCTCAGGCCCAACACCATCCAGGCCCAGGCCGGCAGTCCGGACTTGCCACCCTTGCCGCCGCGCGAGGGCGGCTTGCGCGCGCCCGAGCGCGCCGGCTTGCGGCGGCTGCCGTTGCGCGGATGACGGTCGGCGTAATCGCGGGCGATGCGCAAGCTCACATCGAGTCTTTCGGTTCCACACCCAACAGACCCAGGGCGCCGCGCAGCACGGTGCGGGTGGCCTCGATCAGCACCAGCCGGGCGTTCTGCAACTCGGCGTCGTCGATCAGGAACTTGTGCTGGTTGTAGTAGGCATGCAGCGCCGCCGCCAGATCCTGCACGTAGAAGGCCAGGCTGTGCGGCGTGCGATTGGCGGCCGCCACCCGCAGCAGCTCGGGGTACTTGCCGAGCACGGTGAGCAGGCTCTTCTCCTCCTCGGTGCTCAGGCGGGCGAGCGCGGCCAGGCCGGCGTCACGGTCGTAGGCGCCGCCCTTCTCGGTGAGCTGGCGGAACACCGAGCAGATGCGCGCATGCGCGTACTGCACGTAGTAGACCGGGTTGTCATTGCTCTGGCTGCGCGCCAGGTCGATGTCGAACTCCAGATGCTGGTCGTGCGAGCGCGCCAGGTAGAAGAAGCGCGTGGCATCGGCGCCGACCTCGTCGATCAGATCCTGCAAGGTCACGAAGTTGCCGCTGCGCTTGCCCATCTTGCCGCTGGAGAGCGTCACGAACTGCATCAGCGCGACGTGCAGGGCGTCCTTGCGCTGGGTGAGCATCTCGATGGCGGCGCGCACGCGGGCGATGTAGCCATGGTGGTCCGCACCCCAGACATCGACCAGCAGCGGATAGCCGCGATCAAGCTTGTCGACGTGGTAGGCGAGGTCGTTGGCGAAATAGGTGGCGGCACCGTCGGCCTTGAACAGCACGCGGTCCTTCTCGTCGCCGTAGTCGCTGGTCTTCAGCCACTGCGCGCCGTCCTTCTCGTAGACGTAGCCGGCGGTCTCAAGGCGCTCGATGGCGGTCTTGGCAAAGCCGGACTCGACCAGCGCGCGCTCCGAGTACCACTGGTCGAAGCGCACGTGGAAGGACGCCAGGGTGGCGCGGATCACCGCCAGCTGGTCGTCCAGCGCGGCGCGGGTGATCTGGGCATAGCCTTCACCGCCGAGCAGGGCGCGCGTGCGCTCAATCAGGCGGTCGAGGTAAGCCTCCTGCTGCAGCTTGATGGCGTCCTTGGTCTTGTCGTCGGCGCCCTCGGGGAGCTGCGGCTCGGGCGCCAGGTCGGCATACAGCTCGGCCGCCGGACGCTGGAAGGCCGCGCCATAGGCGGCGCGGATGTTCTCCGCCGAGCGGCGGATGTAGTCGGCCGGATAGCCGCGCTTGGGGAAGCTGAGCGTCTCGCCACCCGCCTCCAGATAGCGCAGCCAGACGCTGACGGTGAGCACGTCCACCTGCCGGCCGGCGTCGTTGATGTAGTACTCGCGGTGCACCGCGTAGCCGGTGGCGGCGAGCAGGTTGGCCAGGGTGTCGCCGTAGGCGGCGCCACGGCCGTGGCCGACATGCATCGGCCCGGTGGGGTTGGCGGAGACGAACTCCACCATCACCTTGCCCTTGCTGCCGCTGCGGTCCTGGCCCCAGGTCTCGCCGGCAGTGAGGATCTCCGGCAGCAGCGCGCTCAGCGCACCGCTGGTGAGGAAGAAGTTGATGAAGCCCGGCCCGGCGATCTCCACCTTGGCAACCCGCGGCGAGGCCGGCAGATGGCGTACCAGGGCTTCCGCGAACTTGCGCGGCGGCTGGCCCAGTCCCTTGGCGCAGACCATCGCCAGGTTGCTGGCGAAGTCGCCGTGCGCCTTGTCCTTGGTGGCATCGATGACGATGTTGGCGGCGGGTGCGGCGGCACCCAGTTCGGCGCAGGCGGCATTCAGGGCCGCGCGCAGCAAATCTTGCAGATGGGGTTTCATCGGGAGGTCAAGCCATAACGAGCGCCGATTTTAGCCGCTACGGCCACCGCGCTGGCTGCACGGCCCGGCACGCGTCAGGATAGGCGCCCCGCTAGCCGCATCCGACGCTTACGCCACCCATGATCCGCATTCTGTTTCTGGCCCTGCTGGCCTTCATCGCCTGGCAGCTGCTGCGGCGCTGGTTCGCCCAGCAACGCTCCGGCCCACAAGCCCCGCCGCCTGGCTTCTCCGCCGAGCCGGAAGCCCTGGTGCGCTGCGAGCGCTGCGGCATCCGCATCCCGGCCTCGCAGGTCGCGGCGGTACGCGCCAACTGCCGACAGTGCGGTGATGGCCAGCAGGGTGGCTGAGCTCAAACCGCCGGTCATCGCCATCACCGACGACTGGCGGCTGCTGCAGGCGCAGAACGTCTACCGCCTGCTGCTGCTGGCGCTGCTGATCAGCCTGCAGCAGACCGGCACCCTGGACCTGCTGTTCGAGGACAGCCGCCCGCGACTGTTCTACAGCGTCTGCATCGCCTATGCCCTGGCGGCCCTGGGCATCCTGGTGCCGGCCCTGTACCGGCGGCCGGCGCTGAGCGCGCAGGCATTCGCCAACTTCACGCTCGATACCGGCGCCCTCGTGTTGCTGGTCTACGCCAGCGGCGGCGTCGCCGGCGGCCTGGGCATCCTGGCGATTCCGCCGGTGATTGCCGCCAGCCTGCTGCTCTCGACCCGGCTGGCGATGGCGGCGGCGGCGATGGCCACTCTGGCGATGTTCGGCGAGGAGGTGCTGGGGCACTACCCCAACCTCTATTCGACCTCCAATTTCACCGGCACCGGCGTGCTGGGCATCATGTTCTTCATCACCGCCGGCGTGGCCAACGCGGTGGCGCGGCGCGCTCGTGCCAGCGAGGCGCTGGCGCTGCGGGTGGGCAGCGAGTTTGAGGATCTCGCCCGGCTCAACGAGACGGTAATCGACACCATGCAGACCGGCGTGCTGGTGGTCGATGCCAGCGACACGGTTCGCGCCCTCAATCACGCCGCCGCGCGCATGCTCCACTGTGGGCCGGACGCTGTCGGCACGGCTCTGCTGCAGCATTCGCCGGCGCTGGTGGAGGCGGTGGCACGCTGGCGCGACGGCAGCGCCGCGCCGGAAGAAGCGATCAGCCCCAAGCGCCAGGGCACCTCGGAGCTACTGCCGCGTTTCCGCCGCCTGGGCGCGGGCCCTGACTCCCCCACCCTGGTGCTGCTGGAGGATGCCCAGCGGGTGCGCGAACAGGCCCAGCAGATCAAGCTGGCAGCGCTGGGCCGGATGTCGGCCAGCATCGCCCACGAGATCCGCAATCCGCTGGCGGCGATCACCCACGCCGGGCAACTGCTGGCGGAATCGACCGCCCTGCCGGCCGCCGACCGGCGGCTGCTGGACATCATCCAGCGCCATGGCCAGCGGATCGACCGCATCGTCAAGGACGTGCTCAACCTCTCGCGCGGCGCCGCCGACCCGCAGGTGTTCGCGCTCGGCCCCTGGCTGAAGCAGATGTTGGCGCAGTACCAGGAGGCCCATCCCGAACGCCAGCCGCAACTGGAACTGCGTGACCAGCTACGGGTGCGCTTCGACGCGCATCACCTGCAGCAGGTGCTGTTCAACCTGCTGGACAACGCCTGGCTGCATGCCCGCCAGGGGGCGAATCCCGTCCAGGTACGGGTCCGGGTCAGCCAGCTCCACGCACGTGGCGGTGCGCTGGACGTGCAGGACAACGGCCCCGGCATCCCGGCGGAAACCGCCCAGCACCTGTTCGAGCCCTTCTTCACCACCACCACCCAGGGCACCGGGCTGGGGCTTTATCTGGCCCGCGAGCTCTGCGCCTACAATCAGGCCCGACTATCCCTGATCGCGCCCGAGGCATTGGCGGGTGATGGCGCCCACGCCACCGGCGCGCTGTTCCGCATCGCCTTCGTGGCCCCCGAATCCGAAGAATCCAGCCGCTGATGTCCACCGCTCCAAACGCTCCCGCCCTGGCCCTGATCGTCGACGACGAGGCCGACATCCGCGAGCTGGTCGAGCTGACCCTGATGCGCATGGGCCTGCGTACCCAGGCGGCCGGCGATCTCGCCCAGGCGCGCGAGTTGCTGTCCGCGCAGAGCTTCGACTTCTGCATCACCGACATGCGCCTGCCGGACGGCCTCGGCCTGGAGCTGGTGCGCGAGTACAGCGGCCGGCTGCCGATTGCGGTCATCACCGCCTACGGCAATGCCGAGATGGCGGTGGAAAGCCTCAAGGCCGGCGCCTTCGACTTCGTCAGCAAGCCGGTGGATCTCGGCATGCTGCGCAAGCTGGTGGACAGCGCCCTGAAGCTGCGCGCGCCCGCGCCCCCGGCGGCCGCTGCGGTCACGCCGGCCGCGGCCGCGCCTGCTCGCGCGGATGCGGCCAGCGGCGGCGACAGCGGCGGCCTGCTTGGCGAGGCACCGGCGATCCAGCAGTTGCGAGGTCTGGTCGAGCGGCTGGCGCGCAGCCAGGCGCCGGTGCACATCGCCGGCGAGTCCGGCACCGGCAAGGAGCTGACCGCCAGGCTGATCCACGCCAAGAGTCCGCGCAGCGCCGGGCCCTTCGTGGCGGTCAACTGCGGCGCCATCCCCAGCGAGCTGATGGAGAGCGAGTTCTTTGGCCACCGCAAGGGCTCGTTCACCGGCGCCAGCAAGGACAAGACCGGCCTGTTCCAGGCCGCCGAGGGTGGCACCCTGTTCCTCGACGAAGTCGCCGACCTGCCGCTGCACATGCAGGTGAAGCTCCTGCGCGCGGTGCAGGAGCGCGCGGTGCGGCCGGTGGGTGCGGACAGCGAGCTGCCGGTGAACGTGCGCATCATCTCCGCCACCCACAAGAGCCTCACCGACCTGGTCGCCAAGGGCGCCTTCCGGCAGGACCTCTACTACCGCCTCAACGTCATCGAGGTGCGCACCCCGGCGCTGCGCGAACGGCGCGAGGACATCCCGCTGCTGGCGAGCGCGATCCTCAAGCGGCTGGCGGCGACCAACGGCCTGGGCAAGCCGCCCAGCCTGGACCGCAGCGCGCTGGAACTGCTGAGCGGCTACAGCTTTCCCGGCAATGTCCGCGAGCTGGAGAACACCCTGGAGCGGGCGATCACCCTCAGCGACGGCGCCCGCATCACCGCCGACGACCTGCAACTGCGCCCCTGCCTGCCGACCGAAGGGACGTCCGAGACCGTCGCCGCCCCCGCCAGCCCGGCGGCGGCCAGACCCGCCGGCCTGCCGGTCGTGGGTACCGGTGCGCTCGACGCCCATGTCGAGGAGCTGGAAAAGCAGGCGATCCGCGAGGCCCTGGAAAAGACCCGCTGGAACAAGACCAAGGCCGCCGAGCTGCTGGGCATGAGCTTCCGTTCACTGCGTTACCGCATCAAGAAGCTCGGCATCGAGTAGGCTGGCCTGGGCTTTGCGTTTCCTTTCGACGAGGGGCTCAAGCACAATGAACCCATCGTCACCTTGGGGATGGGTGGGAACCACGATGCAGGACATACTCTGGCTGGTCATCAATCGGACGGACAGTTGCGAACGCCTGCGCCTGATGCTGGAGCAGGCGGAGCGCCTGCGTCTGCCGCTGGTCCGGATGCCGGCGGTCTGCAAGAAGACCCTCAGCACGCGGCAGTGCCATGAAGCGGTTCGCCAGAACCGCTTCAAGCGTCGGCTCACCACCGGTGAGCTGGCCTGCGCCCTGAGCCACCGCAAGGCGATGCGTCAGTTCCTCGACAGTCCGCAGCGCTACTGCGTGCTGCTGGAAGACGACGCGCTGCTCTCGCCCGATATCGAGCGGGTGGTGCGGGCGGCGATCGAGGCCCGCAACGGCCCGGGCCAGGCCTGGGATCTGCTCAAGCTCGATGGCAGCCGGCGTAGCCGCTTCGTGCACCGGCCGCTGGCCGGTGAGTTCCAGCTCGTGGAATATTTCTTCGAGCCGCCGCCTTCGGCGATGGCAGTGGTGATGAGCCGCGAATTCGCCGAGCTGTTCCTGCGCGCAAGCCCGGAAGTCACCCGCCCCATCGACGAGGACTACAAGCATCACTGGCAGTACGGTTTCCGCCTGAAGTCGGTACACCCGGCGCTCGCCCGCCCCGCCGATCTCGGTTCGGAGATCGGCAGCCGCAGCAAGCTGGTGGCGCCACACCGCAATGCCGGCTACATGCTGCGACTGGTCGCAGGGCTCTGCGGCTACTACCTGCGTGCCTACCCGCTGCGCGACCTGGGCCGCATCCTGTTCCACAGCGTGGTCAGCTACCCGCAGGCGCGACGGGCGCGCGCCGGCGGAAGGGCGACGGCTCAGGCCGCCACCACCACCACGATCACCCCCAGCACCGCCAGCCCGCAGCCGACCATCTGACGGGCCTGCAGCTTTTCCTTGAGCACCAGTGCCGCCAGCAGCACGATGAAGATCGCCGACAGCTCGTTGAGCACCGCGGCGATCGAGGCATCGGCGTACTTGTAGCCGGCCAGCCAGAACAGGTTGGAGACATAGGTGCCCATCAGCGAGCCGGCAATAACCTGCGGCCAGTGGCGCACACCGCGATAGGCCTGCGCCAGCGCCGACCACTGGCGGCGGACGCTGAGCAGCAGGGTCATCACCGCCACCCCGCCAAGCAGGCGCAGGAACACCACCCAGAGAAAATCCTGGCTCTCCAGGATCGGCTTGGCGATCACCACGCCGGCGGCCATCACCGCCACCGAGGTCACGCCCAGCAGCACGCCGCGGCGCAGGGTCTGGGCGTCGAGCTTGCCCACGGTCTTCACATAGGTGACCAGGGCGATGCCGCTCAAGGTGATGGCGACGCCGGCGATTTGCAGCGGCGACAGGCGCTCGCCCAGGAAGATCGCCGCCAGCAGGATCACCAAGGGCGAAAAGGCGGTACCGGCGACGCCCATGCGCGCGGCGCCGATGCTGTTGAGGGCACGGAAGTAGAGGGTATCGGCCAGTGCGATGCCCAGGGTGCCGGAGAACAGCGCCAGCGCCACCTGTCCGCCGGGCATGCCCGGCCAGCGGCCGCCATGAGTGACCAGCAGGGTCAGCGCCAGGGCCAGCAGGCAGAGCAGGTTCTTGATGTAGTTGAGCGCGAAGGGGCTCAGGCTCTCTCCCGACTTCTTCAGCAGGATCACCGCGATGGCCCAGCACAGCGCGCAGGCCAGTGCGCACCACTCTCCAAAGCCCAATATCATGCGGATGTCCCCGAGCGAAGGCGCGCAGTTTAGGCGGGCTTTCGCGCTCGGCAAGTGCCAGCAGGAAGCCGAGCCTTGATTCCATCCCGCGGTCTAGTCGCTGTATCGAGCTGGCTGCTGGCCGGTGCGACGCTGGCCGATCCGCCTCTGACCACCCCACCCGCGGCTCCGCCGACAGCGAGTGCCGCCGAGCCCGCGCCCGCCGCCAAGCCGCTGCTGCAATGGAACCTGAAGAGCGCCACCCAGACGCCGGCCGGGTCGGTGCTACTGCCCGAGGTCAAGGTCACCGGTCACCGCGACGCCTTCCAGGAAGCCGACGAGAAGCTGCGCAAGGCCGCCGCCGCCCTGCCCTGCACCGGCTGCGGCGGCAATACCGCGCAGGAGCGCCAGAGCCTCACCGAGAAAGTCGTGCGCGGCGCGGTCGGGGTACTGGAGAGCGCCCTGGTGGCACCGGAGAACGCCGGCGAGAAGGCGGCGGTGGAAGATCAGGCGGCGGCGATGGCCAATGACCATCGCTTCATCCGCGACGGTCAGGATCCCTGAAGGCGCAACCGAGACTCAGCCGCGTGCGCGCTCGATAAGCCGGGTGGTGGAGTAACCGTCGTGGAAGCTCAGCACCCGCACCTCGCCACCGTGGGCAAGCACCGCTTCGTGGCCGGCGATCTGCTCGATCTGGTAGTCGCCGCCCTTCACCAGCACGTCCGGCAGCACCGCCTCGATCAGCCGCGCTGGGGTGTCTTCGCCGAAGGGCACCACCCAGTCCACGCATTGCAGCGCCGCCAGCAGGGCCATGCGGTCGGCGGTGTTGTTGAGCGGCCGGGTCGGGCCCTTGAGCCGCTGCACCGAGGCGTCGGTATTGACCGCGACGATCAGCACATCGCCCAGCTCGCGCGCCGCCTGCAGATAGCGGACATGGCCGACGTGGAGGATGTCGAAGCAGCCATTGGTCATCACCAGGCGCCGGCCACGGGCGCGCGCCTCGGCGACCCGCGCCAGCAGCTCGGGCTCGTCGAGCACGCCGTCGCCACCGGCCCGCTGCGGATTGGCGGCGCGCGCCAGCTCCTCGCGGCTGACGGTAGCGGTGCCCAGCTTGCCGACCACCACGCCGGCGGCGATGTTGGCCAGCCGGCAGGCCTGCGGCAGCGCGGCGCCGGCGGCGAGCGCGGCCGCCAGGGTGGCGATCACGGTGTCGCCGGCGCCGGTCACGTCGTAGACCTCGCGTGCCTCGGCCGGCAGGTGCAAGGGCGGCTTGCCGGCTTCCAGCAAGGTCATGCCGTGCTCGCTGCGGGTCACCAGCAGTGCGGCCAGACCCAGCTCGGCAAGCAGGGCCTGGGCCTTGGCGACCAGGGTTTCGACATCCGGGCAGGGGCCGACCACCGCTTCCAGCTCGCCGGTGTTCGGCGTCAGCAGGGTGGCGCCGGTGTAGGGGCGCCAGTCATTGCCCTTGGGGTCGACCAGCACCGGCTTGCCGGCGGCGCGGGCGGCGGCGATCAGACCGGCGACGCCGGCCAGGCTGCCCTTGCCGTAATCGGAGAGCACCAGCACGTCCACGGCCGGCAGACGCTCGCGCAGACGCCGCGCGAACTCGGCACCGTCGTGCGCCGCCGCCAGCGGCTCCTCGAAATCCAGACGCAGCAACTGCTGGTGCCGCGACATCACCCGCAGCTTGGTGATGGTGGGGGCGGTGCCGGTCAGCAGGTCGGCGGCGACGCCGCGCTGCTCCAGGCTGCGCGCCAGCCCCACACCGGCTTCGTCGGCACCGACCACGCCCAGCACGCTGGCCTGCGCCCCCAGCGCCGCGAGGTTGAGCGCGACGTTGGCAGCGCCGCCAGGGCGCGCCTCGTCCTCGCGCACCCGTACCACCGGCACCGGCGCTTCCGGCGAGATGCGCGAGGTGCTGCCGGACCAGTAGCGGTCCAGCATCACGTCGCCCGCCACCAGAACGCGGGCGGGGCTGAAATCGGGAACGGCGGTGCTCATGACTTGACCGGGCGGGCGCCGTGAGCGGCCCAGCCGCCAGCGGCTGGGCGTTCGCCGCTGCCGGCCATGCCATTCAAGGCATGGCCGAAGCGCAGCGCCTCACCATCGCCCGCCACCAGGACGCGGGCCAAGCTGAAATCGGGGAGCGGCGTGCTCACCGGCGAGCGATCAGACCGCCGCCAGCCACTGCGGATAGCTGTCGCTCTCGCCCTTCACCAGCGACAGATAGGCCGCCTGCAGCTTGGTGGTGATCGGGCCGCGCTTACCGCCGCCAACCTGCTTGTTGTCCACCTCGCGGATCGGCGTGACCTCGGCGGCGGTGCCGGTGAAGAAGGCCTCGTCGGCGATGTAGATCTCGTCGCGGGTCAGGCGCCGCTCGCGCACCTCGTAGCCGAAGTCCTTGGCCAGCTGCATGACCGTGCGGCGGGTGATGCCGTCCAGGCAGGAGTTGAGGTCCGGCGTGGAGATGAGGCCCTCGCTGATGACGAAGATGTTCTCGGCCGAGCCTTCGGCGATGTGGCCGGAGGTGTCGAGCAGGATCGCCTCGTCGTAGCCGTCGCGCATCACCTCGTTGAGCGCCATCATCGAGTTGATGTAGTTGGCGTTGGCCTTGGCGCGGCACATCACGCTGTTGACGTGGTGGCGGGTGAAGGAGCTGGTGCGCACGCGGATGCCGCGCTCCATCGCCTCGGCGCCCAAATAGGCGCCCCAGGGCCAGGCGGCGATGATGATGTGCACCTTGAGGTTGTCGGCGCGCAGACCCATGCCTTCCGACCCGTAGAACACCATCGGCCGGATGTAGCACTCGCGCAGCTTATTGCTGCGCACCACTTCCTTGATCGCCTCGTTGATCTGGTCCTGCGTGTAGGGGATCTTCATCCCCAGGATCTTCGCGGAGTTGAACAGGCGCTTGGTGTGGTCTTCCAGGCGGAACACCGCCGGGCCGCGCGGGGTGTAGTAGGCGCGAACGCCCTCGAAGCAGCCGACGCCGTAGTGCAGGGTGTGGGTCAGGACGTGGGTGGTGCACTCGCGCCAGGGCTTGAGGTCACCGTCATACCAGATGAATCCGTCACGATCCGCCATGCTGCTCATCGGAACACTCTCCAGAGGGATATAGAAACGCTACGCGCGCCCCTGCCGGGCGCAAGCCGATATTGTACGCCGAGCCCGCAGGGCGGCGACCCGTGGCGGCGCGCCCTAGAATGCGCGGCGCCGTCAACCACCCACCTACGAATCCGCCGTGCCCGCCCCGACAGCTTCGACCACGCCGCGCCGCATCCTGCTGGTACGCCTGTCGGCCATGGGCGATCTGGTGATCGCCACCGCCCTGCTCGACGGCCTGCGCGCCGCCTGGCCGGGAGTCGAGATCGACTGGCTGGTGCAACCCGAATTCGCCGGCCTGCTGCGCACCCAGCCGGCGATCCACGAAGTCCACGTCTGGGAACGCCGCGCCTGGGGCGCACTGCTGCGCCGGGGCCGCTGGCTGAACCTGCTGCGCACCGTCTTGGAATTCCGGCGCCGGCTGCGCGCCCGTCGCTACGACTGGGTGATCGACGCCCAAGGCCTGGCGAAGTCGCGGGCGCTGGCCTGGCTGGCCGGCGGCAAGCAGCGCATCGGCTACACCTCCAAGGAGCCGCTGACCAGCCTGCTGCACCAGACCGTGGTGCGCCAGAAGGAGGCCGCGCCGGGGCGCGAACGGATCGGCGACGAGCACGCGCCGCTGCTGCGCCAACTCACTGGCGCCGAAATCGGCGCGCCGCGCCTGAGCCGCCCGGAAGGGCAGCCGCCACGGCCCGCGACCCTGGTGCTGGCTCCCTTCACCACCCGTCCGCAGAAGCACTGGCCGGAAGCCTACTGGCGGCAACTGATCGAGCAGCTCGCCGCCCGTGGCGAGGCGCTGAGCCTCTTGGGCGGCCCCGGCGACCGCGCCGCCGCCGCGCGCATCCTGGACGGCCTGCCGGCCGGCACCGTCAACAATCTGGTCGGCGCCACCAGCCTGCCCGAGGCGCTCGCCTGGATCGCCGACGCCCGCGCGCTGATCGGCGTCGATACCGGTCTCACTCACATGGGCATCGCCTACGACCGCCCGACGGTGGCGATCTTCGGCTCCACCCTGCCCTACCGCGCCGGCGGCCGTGCGCCGCTGCGCGTGCTGTGGAAGGGCCTGCCCTGCTCGCCCTGTGCGCGCAAGCCGACCTGCGACGGGCGCTTCGACTGCCTTAGCCAGACCTCTCCCGCTGAGGTGATTGCGGCACTGGACTTCGTCACGGCGCGCAAGTAAACCCATGGCTGCGTGCGAGTGAGCTGCCCACAATTGGGACGTCGGCCAAGACCGGCGGGGGCATACATACATCGGATCGGGATGCGTATCAGAGATGCTTGGGAACCTCGAAGCAAAAGAGTCAGTACCGGCGCAGACAGCGCGGGCCCCGCTGCAGACGAACTGCGCGGCTCCCAGCCTCTCTGTGATCATCACCGCCCATAACTATCGCGCCTACATCGGCGAGGCCATCGACTCGGTTCTGACCCAGCAACCGCCCGCGCTCGAGCTAATCGTGATCGATGACGGCTCCAACGACGGCACCTCCAGCTATGTAGGCGACCGCTATCTGGGCACGCCCGGCCTTCAGTTGATCACGCAGCCGAACAAAGGCCAGCTTGCCGCCTTTCATGTCGGGGTTTCCCGCGCCCGGGGCGACATCATTGCCTTCCTGGATGCCGATGATCTGTTCGAGGCCGGTTACCTGCATAGACTCACGGAGATTTATCAGGGCTACCCCGAAGTCGATTTCGTGTACGCAGACCTGTCCTACTTCGGACAGAGACAAGGCCCGATTCGCCCTCCTGCGACTTCGCGCGCCATCGGCTATTCGCGTCTACTTGGCGCCTATCGACATCAATGGCAAGGCAGCCCCACCTCGGCCCTGTCCATTCGCCGGCACCTCGCGCTGGAGGTGCTGCGGCTCCCTGAAGACATGCACCCACAATGGCGCAGTCGCGCGGACGACTGCCTGATACTAGGCAGCGATATTCTGGGCGCCTACAAGTACCACTTGGCCGAACCCCTGGTGAGGTATCGGGCGCACGGCAGCAACGCCTGGCTGGGCGAATCCAGTTCGGATTACCAAAATTTCCTGCACTGGCTGCGGACGCAAAACCTGCTGGCGATCTACCAGGAACGCAGCGGCCTCACTCTGCAACGCCGGGGGGAAGCCCTACGCCATGCCAAGTGTGAGTTCAGAACGCGGCCGCAGCCCAGCCTGGAGGAGCTGCGCCACTACTCGGCCCTCGTCCGGCAGGCTGACCTGCCCTGGAACAAGCAGCTGGAGCACCGGATCGCGCTCTGGCGGCACTTCCTGTCCAGCCGCTACCGACGCGCCGCCACCGCCCGCCGCAGCGCGGCGCGGATCGCCGGCACATAGGGTTCGATCGGCCAGCGGCGGCTGGCCTGCAGCACCAGGAAGTCGGTGTCGGGCTCGCTGAAGGCGCCGTCGATGGCGGCGCGCACCGCCCCGCTGTCCTCCGCCGACAAGACCCAACGGGTGCGGGCATTGGCCGCCACCTCGTAATGGTGGGCGCCGGCGGCGACCCAGCGCACATAGGCGCCGTAGACGCTGAATTCCGACAGATCGCCGGGCTTGAGGTCCAGCAGCGCCCGCCACCAGGGCTTGTGGTGCCGAGCCTCCAGATGGGCGTGCAGGCCACGCACGGCGTGGGGCTCGAACACGAAAGGATGGGCGACGAAATTGCTGCCGCGCACGGTCTCGGCCGGCAGCCCCAGCACCTCGGCGGCGGCATCGGCCCAGTGCCGGAAGGTGGGGTTGTCCTCGGCCATCAGCGCTGCGCGGCCGTCCCGCCAGTAGTGCTCGGCGCGCAGCGGCGCGGTCGGCACCAGGTCAGAGTCCAGCACCAGGTAGGCGTCGTGCTCGGCGCGCGCCGGCAGCGCCAGCTTCACCAATTGCTGGGTGTGCCAGCCGTCGCAACTGGCGTCCGGAAACCAGCCGAAGCGCTTCTGCAGGCTGCGCCGGAACCGGCGCAGGCGTTCGGGCATGGCGCTCAGACGCCGACGCGCGGCTTCCACCTCGGCCGGCAATACCTCGGCGCTGGTCAGCCAGTGCACGCGGCCTGCACCCAGGCGCTGCCGGAACAGCGGCAGATCCTCGGTCTGCACCACCGCGTAATGCGGCCATTCACAGCCCCAGGCCTCCAGCGCCTCGCGCAGCATGGCGAAGCGCTCCAGATCGCCACGGTAGGTAGGAGTGAGCAGGGCGATGCGGGGTGCTGCGGCGGCGGTCACGGCGGGCTGGGCCTAGGGCGGTCGTGGATGGGCCGAAGGATATACTTCGCGCACTGCCGCCGGCTCGAAAACTCAACCGCGATGCCTCGCACCACGCCCCTGGTCATCGTCGATCACGCCTACCACCAGCAGACCGCGAGCAGCCGCTTCTTCCTGGACCTGTTCGCCGAGCTAGAACCCGTGGTGCTGCACCACGACCTCGGCGAGGCTGCCCTGCTGGAACGGCTGCAGCAGACGCCCAGTGCGGCCCTGGTGTTCTTCCAGATCCAGCCCAAGCCGCGCCTGCTGCGGGCGCTCGGCCACCCCAATGTCACCTGGGTGCCGATGCGCGACGATCTGCGCTACGACGCCAGCCGGGTGCGCCAGCTCCGTGGCAGCGCGCTCAAGTTCGTAAACTTCTGCCAGGAAGCGCACCGGGTATTCGAGAGCCGTGGCCAGGACTCGCTGGCGGTGCAGTTCTGGCCCAAGGTCCCCGAGCCACCGCCACGCCAGGAGCGCGCGGCGCCGCGCGTCTTTCTCTGGGATCGCGGGTATCTGCAATGGCCGCTGCTCAAGCAGTTGCTGGGCGAGCAGGCGGTGGACAGCGTGGTGCTGCGACTCTCGCCCGACCCCGGCCGGCAGGCGGCGCGTCCCAGCGCGGACGACATCCGGCGCTATCGCATCGAACTGGTCGAGGGCTGGCTGCCGCGCGAGGACTATCGGGCGCTGCTGGCCGGCTGCGACCTGTTCTTCGCGCCACGCCCGCTGGAGGGCATCGGCATGGCGACCCTGGAAGCCATGGCGCTCGGTCAGGGCGTGATCGCGCCCGACCGGCCGACCATGAACGAATATCTGCGCACCGGCGAAAACGGCGCGCTCTACGACCCCGAGCAGCCACGGCCGCTGGATCTCTCCGGCTGGCGTGACTGGGGCGCGCAGGCCCGGCGCGACTGCCTGGCCGGGGCCGAACGCTGGGCCGCACAAGGGCAGCAGATCATCGACTTTGTGCGCCGGCCGCCGGCAGGCCGGAGCGCGCTTTGGTGGCGACTGGCTGCGACAATGGGCGTATGAAGCCACTCCCACCTCCGCTTGCTCCCCTGCGCCTGCCGCCCGCCTGGCCGAGCGCTCGCCCGCCACCGGTCGCCAGCGCGCAGGGCGAGCTGCCGCGCATCACCGTGGTCACGCCCTCCTACAACCAGGCCGAGTTCCTGGAGACCACCATCCGCTCGGTGCTGGAACAGGGTTATCCGGCGCTCGACTACTACGTGATCGACGGCGGTAGCCGCGACGCCTCGGTGGAAATCCTTCGCTACTACGAACCCTGGCTGAGCGGCTGGGTGTCGGAGCCGGATCGTGGCCAGGTCGATGCCATCGTCAAGGGTCTGGCTAGGGCGCAGGGCGAGTGGTTCAACTGGATCAATTCCGACGACCTGCTGGCCCCCGGCGCGCTGTGGGAAGTGGCGCGCCTCGCCGACGCCGATCTGATCGCCGGCCGCACCCAGAACTTCTACGCCGAGCGGCTCGACCGCCTGCGCCTCAGCCGTGGTTTCACCGCCCGCGAGTTCGTGCGCCTGCCGGTGGAATCGCGCACCCGCTGGCACCAGCCCGGCATCTGGTACCGCACCGCCGCGCTGCGCGAAATCGGTATCGACGCCAGCCTGCACTACCGCTTCGACCTCGACCTTTTGATCCGCTACTGCCTGCGCTATCCGCGGGTGTGCTACAGCGAGGCGGTGCTCGCCTACTTCCGCCTGCACGGCGCCTCGAAATCGCTGAGCCAGGCCGAGAAGTTCGGCCAGGAGCATGTGCAGTTGCTGGAAAAGCTGCTGCGCCTGCCGGAAGCCGCCAGCCTGCACGGCGACGCCCGTGACGCCTTGGCGGCACTGGCCTGGCGCCAGACGCTGGAGGAACTGCAACTGGATCACCAGCGCCCGCGCCTGCAACGCGCTGGCGAGCTGCTGCGCCGGGCGGCAAGGACGCCCGGCGCCTGGGGCATCAATGCCACTGTCGATACGCTGGGGCGCATCCTGTTCCGTAAATCCAAGGGCTAAGCGCAGAACTTCCTGCGGTCGACCTCGGGGCGTCCGCGAGCGCTGGCAGAGATCGGCGCCCGACGGCCCCTGGGGAATGCGTTGTCGGACCCTACTTCTTCGATCCCAGCACTTGATACTGATCGACGAAAAGCAGCTGATCTGGCAGCCAGCCGGACTTGGCCTTGTAGAAGTACATCTCCCAGCTCAGCGGATGGAGATCGTGTTTGGTGATGTAAACCCGGCGCTGCAGGGAAGGGCTTAGGTCTTCCTTCAGCACCAACTCAGCAGCGCTGGCCGGCCCATAGATCTGGATGGCACCGGCCAGCTGCGTCTTCACGAGCTGTATCTGCTGCCGCTTGTCTTTGAAAAGCGGATTCAAACCAAAGAGGCCGTCGATGGCCTTTTCACTATCGCCTTTGACCAGCCCGTCGAAGAACTGTGAGCTGATGGAGTCGGGTGTGGGTTCCGCCCCGGACGACGCGAAAGAAACCAGCAAGAGTGTTGCGGCGAGGACAAGGCGTTTCATCGGATCTCCTGTTGTGACGCAACCGTAAGGTTTTCTTAGCCTCCCCGCAGCCAGCGGCGCAGGCGCCGGCTCCAGGCCTTGCGCAGCGTGCGCGGGCGGTAGCCGTGCTTGCGCTCGGTGAACTGGTCGGCCCGGTCGTCGCGGATCATCCAGCGCGGATGCACCAGCTCCGCATCCAGCGCCTGCAGGGGCAGCTCGGCATAAGGGCCGGCGGTCTGGGTATGGGTGGCGCCGGCGCCGTAGCCGATGTTGCTGATCAGGTTCACCGCCGGCAGCACCGCCAGCTGGTTCTGGGTCCAGCAGCAGTAGGTCCACTGGTAGTCCCAGGTGTCGACCTTGCCGGCGTGCACATCGTCGAAGATCTTGCTCCAGCTCAGCACCAGCTCGGTATCGCCGAGCAGGTCGCGCAGCCAGCCGCCGTCGCGCAGCGCCGGCCACTGGCGCAGGCTCACGTCGTACTGCGCCCAGGCGCGGCGCCAGGAAGCCCAACCCCAGACGTGGTTGTAGCGCGAGTAGTAATAGCTCTCCGGCCCGCGCCGGCTTCCGAACTGCAGATTGCTGCCACCGATGTGGCCGATCCGCGTGTCGTCGCGGTAGCGGCTCAGCATCGCCTCGCAGAAACGGAAGAAGTCCGGGTGCGGCAGGCAGTCGTCTTCCAGGATGATGGCCTGCTCGCATTCGCTGAACACCCAATCTAGCCCGCTGTGCAGGCGCCGCTGGCAACCGAGGTTGTGCTCGGCGTAGTTGCGCTTGACGGTACAGGGCCAGTCCACCTGCTCGACCACCGCCCGCGCCTGGGCACAGAGCTCGGCCTCGCCGGGGCGGTCCGGGCGCGGCGCGTCGGCGATCAGCAGCAGCACCGGCGGTTTGGCGCGGGCGATCTCGGCAAAGACGCGGGCGGTTTCCTCGGGGCGCTTGAACAGAAACAGCGCGACCGCCGTGTTCAGCGCCGCGCTCAAGGGCCGCCGACCCGCCGCTGGCGGTTCTCTGGCGCGAACTTCGGATCAGGCTTCGCACCCGAAAGCTGCAAGGTATAGAGCGCCGCGTACTTGTGGTAGGCGTACTGGCTGAGCAGCACCGCCAGCAGGAAGCCGCGGCGGCCATCCAGCACCAGACCGCGGATCAGGTATTGCAGGATGAACTCCCAGACGAAACGCAGCGGCCCGGCGAGCAGGAAGGTGCGCTTGCCGCGCGCCAGCTTTTCCTGCGCCAAGAGCCAGGCGTACTGCGTGTGCTTGTCGACCATGTGCCGGTAGTCGCGGTAGCTGTCGTGGTCGAGCCGGCCGCTCAGGCGCCCGACCGGGCCGGGCGGGAACTTCAGCGTCTCGTGTACCTGCGCCATCGGGAACTCCGCGCCCTCGCGGCGAAACAGCCGTGCCTGCGGGCTGGCGTAGCGGCCGCCGAAACGCAGGCGCTTGCCGAAGAAGATCGGCCCCCAGGGCATGCGGTAGACCGCGCAGGGCACGGTCTCCTTGGCCAGCTCGGCGTCGATCTGCGCGCGCAGCTCCGGCGTCACCCGCTCGTCGGCGTCGATGGTGAACACGTACTCGCCGCGCGCCGCCTCCAGGCTGCGCTGGCGCTGCGGGCCATAGCCGGGCCAGTCGGTGATCCACAGCTGGTCGGTATAGCGGCGGACGATCTCCACGGTGCCGTCGGTGGAGCCGGAATCGAAGACGATCAGCTCGTCGGCCCAGCCGGCCACCGATTGCAGGCAGGGCTCGATGCGGTCTGCCTCGTTCTTGCAGATCAGGCAGACAGACAGGGTATGGCGGCGCGGCGCGCGCGGCTTCAGGGGCTCGGACATGGGCGGATGGTGCGGATGCCGGCGGCGGCGCGCAAGCGGCGGCGCTGCACCCGGCCGCCGCGCCTGACCATAATGGTCGCGCCGCGCACCGCGGCCACAGCAATTCACAGCTCCAGCAACGGATGAACATCCTCGTCACCGGTGGCGCCGGCTTCATCGGCTCGGCCCTGATCCGCCAGCTCCTGGCGGAGAGCCCGCATCGCGTGGTGAACCTCGACAAGCTGAGCTACGCCGGCCATCTGGACTCGCTGCCGGGTGCTGCCGGGCACCCGCGCTACGCCTTCGTGCAGGCCGACATCGGCGACGCCGAGGCGGTGCGCGCGGTGTTCCGCGAGCACGCGCCAGATGCAGTGCTGCACCTCGCAGCGGAAACCCATGTCGATCGCTCGCTCGACGACCCCGAGGCCTTCGTGCAGACCAATCTGGTCGGCAGCTACCGGCTGTTGCAGGAGTCGCTGCGCTACTGGCGCGGCCTGCCGGCGGCACGCGCGGCCGCCTTCCGCTTCCACCAGGTTTCCACTGACGAGGTGTACGGCTCGCTGGGCGCCACCGGCCGCTTCCGCGAGGACAGCCCCTACGCGCCGACCTCGCCCTACTCGGCCAGCAAGGCCGGTGCCGACCATCTGCTGCGCGCCTGGCAGCACAGCTATGGCCTGCCGGTACTGCTGAGCAATTGCTCGAACAACTACGGGCCCTACCAGTTTCCGGAAAAGCTCATCCCGCTGATGATCCTCAACGCCCTCGCCGGCCAGCCGCTGCCGGTCTACGGACGTGGCGAGCACGTCCGCGACTGGCTCTATGTCGATGACCACGCGCGGGCGCTGCGGCTGATCCTGGAGCGCGGCCAACCCGGCGAGCAGTACAACGTCGGCGGCGGCAACGAGCGGCGCAACCTCGAGGTGGTGCACCACCTCTGCGCCCTGCTCGACGAACTGCATCCGCAGGGCGCGCCGCACGCGCGGCTGATCGCCTTCGTGCCCGACCGCCCTGGCCACGACAGCCGCTACGCCCTCGACGCCGGCAAGATCGAGCGTGAGCTGGGCTGGCGCCCGCAGGAGAGCTTCGACAGCGGCCTGCGCAAGACCGTGCTCTGGTACCTGGAGCACCGCGACTGGTGCGAGCGCGTGCAGGGCGCGTACCGGCGCGAGCGGCTCGGCCTGCCATCACCCGGCCCCGGATAACCAAAGCTGTCACCGGCGCCGTGGCAAGATCAGCCACCCCGACCGCCCGACCCGCCCCGGATGCCACAGCCCGCACCCCGCATTGCCTTCATCAGCTCCCTGGGCGGCATCGCCTGGGGCGGCAGCGAGGAGCTGTGGGCGGCGACCGCGCTGGAACTGCACCGGCGTGGCTGGCCGGTGCTGGCTGCCTCGCAGGCTTTGCCGCAACGACCGCCGCGCTTGCAGACCCTGGCCGAGGCCGGTGTGCCGCTGTGCGCCTTCCAGCCCAGCCGGGAAGCGGCGGTGGCGCAGGTGTTCCAGGCGCTGGACGCCCTGCAGCCGCAACTGGTGGTGGTCTCGCAGGGCCATTACCTGGTCGGCTTCGAGTGGATGGAGCTGCTGCGCCAGCGCGGCTGGCGCTACGCGCCGCTGGTGCATGTCGCCAACGACTGGCGGCTGACCGAGGCACAGATGGAACGGGTCGCGCGGGTATTCGACGGCGCGGTGGCCAGTTTCTTCGTATCGCAGGCCACCGAGCGTCAGGCGGCACGCATGCTTGCCTGGCCGATCCCACGTGCCGAGACGGTGCGCAACCCCTATCTCGTGCCCTGGGACGGCGAGCTGCCCTGGCCGGAAACCGCCGCACCCCGGCTGGCCTGCGTAGCGCGCCTGCAGCATCCGGTGAAGGGCCATGACCTCCTGCTCGAAGCCCTGGCCGAGCCCGGCGTACGTGCCCTGGCCGAGCCTCTGGGCGCGGAAGTGTCGTTGTTTGGCGAGGGCGCGCACCAGGCCTATGTCGAACACCTGCTCGGCTACTACCAACTGCCTTGGGTGCGCTTGCGCGGCCAGGTCAGCGACATCGCCGAAATCTGGCGCCAGCACCAGTTGCTAGTGCTGCCCTCGCGTTACGAGGGCCTGCCCCTGGTCATCGTCGAGGCCATGCTCAGTGGCCGGCCGGTACTCTGCACCGACGTCGGCGGCAACGCCGAGCTGGTGGAGGACGGAGTCAGCGGCTACATCGCACCGGCTGCCAGCGGCCACCAATTGGCCCTGTGCCTGCGTCGCGCGCTGGGCGAACGGGAGCGCTGGCCGGCGATGGGTCGCGCCGCCGCCGAGCGCGCCCGCCTGCTGATGCCGAGCAACCCGGCAGCACGCTTCGCCGACCGGCTGGCGCAATTGGCGAACAGCCTCTAGAGCTCGCCGAACACCCGCTGCCAGCAGACCTGCACCCGCGCGCGTTCGTCGGCGAAATCGGTCTCGCTGGCATCGGCCGATTCGCCCCGGAGCAGGCGCGCGTGCAGCCAGGCACGGTAGGCGCGCTGGGCCGCGAGCAGGGCATCGGCCTCCTCACGTTCCACCAGGCCGGCGGCGACCAGGGCGTCGAGCTGGCGCCAGACATCGGGGTATTCGATCACCGCCGGATGCGCGGCAGCGGCGTCCAGCACCCAGCACTGGACGATGAACTCGACGTCAATGAGCCCGCCCAGGCCCTGCTTCACGTCCCAGCGTCCGGGCTTGGGCTTGTCGAGATGGGCGCGCATCTTGGCGCGCATGCCGGCGATCTCCTGGCGCAACAGGGCGCCATCGCGTGCCCGCGTCAGGGTCTCCCGCCGCACCCGCTCGAAGGCCTCGCCCAGCGCCGGCGTGCCGGCGATGTGGCGGGCGCGGCTCAAGGCCTGATGCTCCCAGGTCCAGGCCTTGTGCGCCTGGTAGTCGGCAAAGGCGGCGAGCGTGACCACCGGCAGGCCGGAGCCGCCGTTGGGACGCAACTCCATGTCCACCTCATAGGCACGGCCAAGATGGGTCTGGGTGGTGAGCCGGTGCACCACCCGCTGCGCCAGACGTCCCATCCAGGTCGATTGCGGCAGCGGCTTGGTGCCGCCGACGGTATCGGCGTCGGCCGGTTCGGCGTCGTGCATGAACACCAGGTCGAGGTCGGAGCCATAGCTCATCTCCAGAGCACCGAGCTTGCCGTAACCGATCACCGAGAAGCCGGCCGGAGAGCCGTCGGCGCGGCGCGGGTGGCCGTAGCTGGCACGCATCTCGCGCTCGGCGTCGGCCACAGCGGCTTCCACCACCGCCTCGGCGAGCCAGGTCAGGCGGTCGCTGACCTTCACCAGCGGCAGCGCCTGCACCACCTCGGCGGCGGCGATGCGCAGGGTGGTCTCCTGCACGTAGCGGCGCAGCAGGTCCATCGCCGCCTCGATGTCGCCCAGCGGCAGCGCCGCCATGCGCGGCAGCAGGCCCTCGCGCAGCTGCGTGCGGTCGGGCGGCGCATAGAGGCTGCGGCTGTCCAGCAGCTGGTCGAGCAAGACCGGATGGCGCGCCAGGGTGGCGGCGATCCAGGGACTGGCGGCGCACAGGCGCAGCAGGTTCAGACGCGCGCCCGGCGATTCCCGCAACAGGGTCAGATAGGTGCTGCGGCCGAGCACCGCGCTGACCACCTCCAGCGCCCGCTGCAGCGCCAGCGAGGGCGACTGCTCGGAGCCGGCGACGACGAGGGCGTCCTCGGCCAAGAGCGGCAGCAGCTGCGCCAGCTTCTGCTGGGTGGCTTCTGATACCGAACGCAGGCGCGGGTGCTCGCGCAGCGCGCGCACCGCCTGTAGCAGGGCGGCATCGGGCTCGCGGAAACCGGCCGCCGCCAGCTCCGCCAGCGCCGCCTCGTCGGCATCGCGCCAGAGGGCGGCGGCGGCCTGCGCCGCCGGTTTCTGCGGCACTGCCTCGGGCTCGGCGAACAGCTCGGCGAACAGCTGGCTGACCCGCAGGCGGGCGGCGCGCAGTTCGGTGTCCAGCGCCGGCCAGTCGGGGTAGCCCAGAGCCAGCGCCAGCCAGGTGCGCTGTTCTGGCGCCTCCGGCAGGGCATGGGTCTGGTCGTCATTGCGCGCCTGCACCGCGTTCTCGGCGCGGCGCAGTAACAGGTAGGCGGCATCGAGATCGGCCGCCGCGGCGGCGGGCAGATGGCCCAGCTCGGCGAGCCGGCGCAGCATCGGCCGCCACTCGCGGCCGCGCAGGCGGGCGTCCTGTCCGCCGCGCACCAGCTGGAAGCTCTGGACGATGAACTCGCATTCGCGGATGCCGCCGTCGCCCACCTTCAGATCATCGGCGGCCAGTCCGCGCGCGGCGGCGTCGGCGGCGATCTTGCGCTTGAGTTCGCGCAGTCCGGCCAGGGCGTCGAAATCCAGATAGCGGCGGTAGATGAACGGCGTCAGCCGCGCCAGCAGGGCCTCGCCGGCGGCCAGGTCGCCAGCCACCGGCCGCGCCTTGATCAGGGCGTAGCGCTCCCAGTCGCGGCCGTGGTTCTGGTAGTAGTCCTCCATTGCCGCCACCGGGATCGCCACCGGCGCGGCGCTGCCGAACGGCCGCAGCATCAGGTCAACGCGAAACACGAAGCCCTCGGCGGTGCGCTCGGAAAGCAGGCGCACCAGCTCCTGCACCAGCTTGACGAAGTACTCGCCATTGCTGAGCCGCTTCGGGCCATCGGTCTCGCCGGTGGCGGTATA
Organism: Nevskiaceae bacterium; assembly: GCA_004297005.1. GTDB lineage: Bacteria > Pseudomonadota > Gammaproteobacteria > Nevskiales > Nevskiaceae > Stagnimonas. The sequence goes on along the minus strand of SCVA01000011.1, from coordinate 53,277 downwards.
GGCGACGATCAGGTCAATGTCGCTGGAGAAATTCAGCTCGCGTCCACCCAGCTTGCCCATGCCCAGCACTACGGCCCGCGCCGGCTGGCCCTGTTCGTCGCGCGGCGTTCCAAAGCGCGGCGCCAGAACGGCGGCGGCGGCGCGCAGGGCCAGCTCGCAGGCAGCGTCGGCAAAGGCCGAAAGATCGCTCAGGGTTTCGTCCAGGCCGGCGAGGCCCAGGCGATCACGCAGCGCGATGCGTGCCCATTCCCGGCTGCGCGCGCGGCGCAGTTCGGCACCCACGTCGGCGGCCGCCGGGTCGGGACGCTGCGCTGGCTCCGCGGCGATCTGGGTGGCGTCCATGCCCGTGCGCGCCAGCACACTGGCAACGAAGGGCCCGTAGTCAGGGATCGATTCGCTCATCCCGGCCATTATGGACGGCGGAACAGCGGCCGGAACCCCGACGCATTCCGCGTGCATCCCCGCGCCACGAGGAGCAACAAAAAACCCCGGACAGTTTCCCGTCCGGGGTTTCGATACTGCGAGAGACTTCCCTGGCGGATTAAGCCGCGCCCAAGGGCGTCGGCTTGAATCCGACAAGCTATCCCGGCGCCAGCGCCGGGATAACGGGTTTTAGAAGTCGCCCATGCCACCCATGCCGCCCATGCCACCGGCGGGCATCGCCGGCTCATCCTTCTTGGGCAGCTCGGCGATCATCGCTTCGGTGGTCAGCAGCAGGCCGGCCACGGAAGCTGCGTTCTGCAGCGCCAGGCGGGTGACCTTGGTCGGGTCGATGATGCCGGCGTCGAGCATGTCGACGTACTCGCCATTGGCGGCGTTGAAGCCGAACGAACCCTTGCCTTCCAGCACCTTGTTCAGCACCACGCTCGGCTCGCCGCCGGCGTTCTTGACGATCTGGCGCAGCGGCTCGTTGATGGCGCGGCGCAGGATGTTGATGCCGATGGTCTGGTCTTCGTTGCTGCCCTTGAGGCTTTCCAGCACCTTGGAGGCGCGCACCAGAGCGACACCGCCGCCAGCGACGATGCCTTCCTCGACCGCCGCACGGGTGGCGTGCAGGGCGTCTTCAACGCGGGCCTTCTTTTCCTTCATCGCGACTTCGGTGGCGGCGCCAACCTTGATCACCGCAACACCGCCGGCCAGCTTGGCCAGGCGCTCCTGCAGCTTTTCCTTGTCGTAGTCGCTGGTCGCGGCTTCGGCCTGGGCCTTGATCTCGGCGATGCGGGCCTTGATCTTGGCGGTGTCACCGGCGCCGTCGACGATGGTGGTGTTCTCCTTCTCGATCACCACCTTCTTGGCGTTGCCGAGATCTTCCACGGTGACCTTTTCGAGGCTCATGCCCAGCTCTTCGCTGATGACCTGGCCGCCGGTGAGGGTGGCGATGTCCTTGAGCATTTCCTTGCGGCGGTCGCCGAAGCCCGGGGCCTTGACGGCGGCGACCTTGAGGATACCGCGCAGGTTGTTGACCACCAGGGTGGCCAGGGCTTCGCCGTCAACGTCTTCGGCGACGATCAGCAGCGGGCGGCCGGACTTGGCCACGCCTTCCAGCACCGGGAGCAGATCGCGGATGTTGGAGATCTTCTTCTCGGTGATCAGGATCACCGGGTTTTCCAGATTGACCTGCTGGCTCTGGGCGTTGTTGATGAAGTAGGGGGAGAGGTAGCCGCGGTCGAACTGCATGCCTTCGACGACGTCGAGCTCGTTCTCCAGGCCCTTGCCTTCCTCAACGGTGATCACGCCTTCCTTGCCGACCTTGTCCATCGCCTTGGCGATGATCTCGCCGACGGCTTCGTCAGCGTTGGCGGAGACGGTGCCGACCTGGGCGATGGCCTTGGCGTCCTTGCAGGGGACAGCGGTCTTCTTCAGTTCGGCGGTGATGGCTTCGACGGCCTTGTCGATGCCGCGCTTGATGTCCATCGGGTCAACGCCGGCGGTGACCGACTTGATGCCCTCGTTGACGATCGCCTGGGCGAGCACGGTGGCGGTGGTGGTGCCGTCGCCGGCAGCGTCGTTGGTCTTGGAAGCGACTTCCTTGACCAGCTGGGCGCCCATGTTCTCGAACTTGTCCTTCAGCTCGATTTCCTTGGCGACGGAAACGCCGTCCTTGGTCACCGTCGGGGCGCCGTAGGACTTGTCGAGGATGACGTTGCGGCCCTTGGGGCCGAGGGTGACGCGCACGGCGTTGGCGAGAATGTTGACGCCGGCGACCATGCGGGTGCGGGCGTCGTCTCCAAACTTCACTTCTTTGGCGGACATGATGGGATTCCTTTAATGCTGGATAGGGGTATTACTTGGTGAAAACGGCGACGATGTCGTCTTCGCGCATGACCAGGTAGTCCTGGCCTTCAACCTTCACTTCCGAGCCCGAGTACTTGCCGAACAGGACGACGTCGCCGGCCTTCACGTCGAGGGCGATGTTCTTGCCGTTGTCGTCCTTCTTGCCGGGGCCGACGGCGATGACTTCGCCACGGACGGGCTTCTCGGCGGCCTGGTCGGGGATGATGATGCCGCCGGCGGACTTCTTCTCTTCTTCCAGACGCTTGACGATCACGCGATCGTGCAGGGGACGCAGATTCATAGGTACTCCTGTAGGTTTTTCAGTAACTTGGGTTGAACCCGCGAGCGTGCATCGCTGTTGTGTGGCCCCATTGGGCCACCCCGCTGTTAGCACTCTCCCGCGAAGGCTGCTAATTGTTGAGGGCAGCCCGCCGGCGATCAAGGGGGTAGCGGCAATATTTTCGTGGCGGCCGGACCGCCAGCACCCCGCGCGCCTGCGGCCAAGTCTTAAGAGCCGACAGCGCCGCTAAAATGCCGCACCGCAATAAAACCCACCTCGCTCACCAGCCTGGAGATTCCTGAGAAATGAAACCCTACGGCCGCAAAGTCGCCATCGTCGGCGGCAGCCGCATCCCCTTCGCCCGCAGCAACGGGCCCTACTCGCACAAGTCCAACCAGGAAATGCTGACCGCCGCCTTCAAGGGCGTGGTCGACAAGTTCCAGTTGCATGGCGAGCAGATCGGCGAAGTGGCCGCTGGCGCGGTGCTCAAGCACTCGCGCGACTTCAACCTCTGCCGCGAATCGGTGCTGTCCTCGGGCCTCTCCGCCCACACCCCGGCCTATGACCTGCAGATGGCCTGCGGCACCGGCCTGCAGGGCGCGATCAACATCGCCAACAAGATCGCCCTGGGCCAGATTGAATCCGGCATCGCCGGCGGCACCGACACCACCTCGGACGCGCCCATCGCCGTCAACGACAAGCTGCGCAAGATCCTGCTCGACGCCAACCGCGCCAAGACCACCGGCCAGAAGCTGGCGGCCCTGGCCAAGTTCCGCCCGTACATGCTGGCCCCGGCCACGCCCAACAACGGCGAACCGCGCACGCGCATGAGCATGGGCCAGCACTGCGAACTGATGGCGAAGGAGTGGAAGATCTCCCGCCAGGACCAGGACCAGCTCGCCTACGAGAGCCACAAGAAGGCCGCCGCCGCCTATGACGCCGGCTTCAACGACGATCTGATCGTTCCGTTTGGTGGCCTGACCCGCGACAACAACCTGCGTGGCGACACCACCATCGAGAAGCTCGCCAGCCTGAGCCCCGCCTACGACAAGAAGAGTGGCCAGGGCACCTTGACCGCCGGCAACTCCACTCCGTTGACCGACGGCGCTTCCGCCGTGCTGCTGGCCAGCGAGGACTGGTGCAAAGCGCGCGGCGTCAAGCCGCTGGCCTACCTGACCCAGGCCCAGACCTCGGCGGTGGACTTCGCCGGCCCGGGCAAGGAAGGCCTGCTGATCGCCCCCGCCTACGCGGTGCCGCAGATGCTGGCGCGAGCCGGCATCAAGCTGCAGGACTTCGACTTCTACGAGATCCACGAGGCCTTCGCTGCCCAGGTGCTGTGCACCCTCAAGGCCTGGGAGAGCGAGGACTACTGCAAGAACGTGCTCGGCCTGCCCGGCGCGCTGGGTTCCATCGACCGCAGCAAGCTCAACGTCAAGGGCGGCTCCCTGGCGGCCGGCCACCCCTTCGCCGCGACCGGCGGCCGCATCCTCGCCGCGCTGGCGAAGATCATCGACGAAAACAAGGGCGGCCGCGGCTTGATCTCGATCTGCGCGGCCGGTGGCCTGGGCGTCACCGCCATCGTCGAACGCTAAGACGCCTGCACGCGCGTTGACAGACACCCGCTCCGGCATCGGTCGGAGCGGGTTTTCTTTTGCCGGCGACCGGCCAGCTCGCCCGCGCCACCGGGCCGACGTAACCTTTGCGCCTCTCCAAGCTTCCTCCGGAGGCTGCGTATGTCGGTGTCGCGACCACGCGAGCTGGTCATGGACTGGGTGGCCGCCTTCAATGCCGCCGACCCGGCCGCACTCGCGGCCCTCTAGCACCCGGACGCGGTCAATCATCAGGTCGCGGAGGCGCCAGTACTGGGCAGAGAGGCCATCCGCGCGATGTTCAACGATGGCTTCAAGGCCGCCAGGATGGTCTGCCTGGTCGAAAACCTATTCGAGGACGGCGAATGGGCGATCCTCGAATGGCGGGATCCGCTGGGTTTGCGGGGTTGCGGCTTCTTCCAGGTCCGCGATGGCCTCATTGCCTTCCAGCGGGGGTACTGGGACAAGCTGAGTTTCCTCAAGTCCCAGGGTCTGCCCTTGCCCACCAGCCTGTGAGCCCAAGACGGTTCCCTCGCCTCCTGCCTGGGAAATTCCCCTGAGAGCACCGCGCAAACGGCCATCCGGCATACTTCTGGCGTCAAGCGGCAGAACCATTTCAGGGACCCACCAAGCATGAGCCTGTTTCGTACCAAACCCATCGACCCCAACGCCAGCCACGGCCTGAAGCGCTGCCTGACGGCCTGGGATCTAACCCTGCTGGGTATCGGCTGCATCATCGGTACCGGCATCTTCGTGCTGACCGGCGTTGCGGCTGCCCAGCATGCCGGCCCGGCGATCATGCTTTCCTTCGTGATCTCGGGTCTGGCCTGCGGCTTCGCGGCGCTCTGCTATGCCGAACTGTCGAGTGCCATCGGCGGCAGCGGCAGCGCGTACGGCTATGCCTATGCCGGAATCGGCGAGTTCATCGCCTGGATCATCGGCTGGATGCTGATCCTGGAATACAGCGTCGCCACTGCGACCGTATCCATCGGCTGGTCAGGTTATCTGAACAAGATTCTTGAAGGCTTTTTCCATATCCAGTTGCCGGTCGAGTTCACCTCGGCGCCCGGTGAAGTCCCGGGCGCGGTGGCCAATGTTCCGGCCATGGTCATCGTCATGACCCTGGCCTCCCTGCTGTGCTGGGGAGTAAAGGAATCGGCACGCTTCAATGGCGTGATGGTGATGGTCAAGCTGGCGACGATCCTAGCTTTCATCGCTATCGCCGGCCCGCATGTCGACCCAGATAACTGGGTGCCCTTCATCCCCGAGAGGACGGTGGACGCCAACGGCGTCGGCCACTTCGGCTTTCTCGGCGTGACCACGGCAGCGGCACTGATCTTCTTCGCTTACATCGGCTTCGACGCCGTCTCCACCGCTGGGGAAGAGGCTGTGAATCCGCAGCGCGATCTGCCAATTGGCATCCTCGCCTCGCTGGCGATCTGCACCGTGCTGTACATCATCGTCTCCGGCATCCTCACCGGCGTGGTTCCCTACGCACAGATCGACATCAAGGCGCCCGTCGCCGCGGCGATGGGCAGCCTAGGCATCAGCTGGGCGCAGGGCGTGATAGCCACCGGCGCGATCTTCGGCATCACCACCGTGATGCTAGTGCTCTACTACGGCCTTACACGCGTGGTGCTGGCCATGAGCCGCGATGGCCTGCTGCCGGCCGGCATGGCCACGGTGCATCCCAAGACCCAGACCCCGGTCAAGTTGATTCTGGGCAGTGGCGTGCTGATCGCGCTGATCTCCGGCTTCTTTCCGATCGGCAAAGTCGCGGAACTGGTCAACCTCGGCACCCTCGGCGCTTTCTTCCTAGTCTGCGCAAGCGTCATCGCGCTGCGTAAGACCCGGCCCGACATGGCGCGTCCCTTCAAGGTGCCGATGGTGCCGCTGATTCCGGTGCTGGGCATGGGTTTTTGCGGCTGGCTGATGGTGAGCCTACCGCTCGCGACCTGGACTGCCTTTGCAATCTGGATGGCGGTCGGCCTCGTGGTCTACTTCCTCTACTCGCGCCGGCACAGCAAGCTGGCGGGGCAGTAGGGCCGGCCGGACACGGCGCTGCCTGCGCAGGCAGACAGCGCTGGGGCTCTCCCAGGAGTGGGAAGCGTCCATGAGTCCAGGCATGGCGTAGTGCCTGCCTAGACCACACAATCCCGCCCATGGATATCGCCGCCCACCTTCAGCCCGCGCAGGCTGGCGTCCTGCTGATCAATCTGGGTACGCCGGATGCACCGACGCCGGAGGCGATCCGCCGCTATCTGCGCGAGTTCCTGTCCGACGACCGCGTGGTCGATCTCGAACCCTGGCTGTGGTGGCCGATCCTCAACGGCATCATCCTGCGCACGCGCCCCAAAAAGCTGGCGGCGCGCTACGCCGCGATCTGGAGCCCGGAGGGCGCCCCGCTGCTAGCCATCGGCCGCCAGCAGGCGACCGGAGTGGCCGTGCGCCTTGAACGCCTGCTGGGGCGGAAGGTGCCCGTGGTGCTGGCAATGCGTTATGGCCAGCCTTCCGTGCAGACCGCCCTCGCCGAATTGGAGCAACAAGGCGTGCGCCGGGTGCTGGTGCTGCCGCTCTTTCCCCAATATTCCGCCAGCACCACCGCCTCCGCCCTGGACGCGGTGTTCGATGCCCTCAAGCTGCGCCGCTGGCTGCCGGAGCTGCGAACCATCAACCACTACCACGACGATCCGGGCTACATCGCCGCCCTCGCCGACAGCGTGCGCGCGCACTGGCGACAGGCGGGCCAGGGCGAGCACCTGCTGCTCAGTTTCCATGGCATTCCGCGTCGCTACTTCGCGCTTGGCGACCCCTATTACTGCGAATGCAAGAAGACCGGACGCCTGCTGGCCGCAGCACTGGGCCTGGCCGAGGGCGACTGGAGCCTGAGCTTCCAGTCGCGCTTTGGCCGCGAGGAATGGCTAAAGCCCTACACCGACGAGCAGCTGCGGCAACTGGCGCAGCGCGGCATCAAGACCCTGGACGTGATCGCACCGGGCTTTGCCGCCGACTGCCTGGAGACTCTGGAGGAGATCGCCGAGGAGTATCACGCCCTGTTCGCCGGGCTGGGTGGCGAACTACGTTACATCCCGGCGCTCAACGCCAGCGCAGGACATCTCGACGCGTTGGCCGGCCTGGTCGGCGATCAGCTGAAAGACTGGCTGCCGGTGGACAGCCTCGCCACACCGACGATCGAAGGCGAGCCCCGGGGCGACCAAGGAAGCGCGCAGGCCTAGTCGGCGGTACGGATATCCACCCGGCGGTTGCCGGCGGCCTCGCCGCTATCCAGTACCCGGATGCTGGTGCGAATCCGCTCCGCTGGAACCCCGTGCGCCAGCAACCAGGCGCGCACCAGCTCGGAACGCCGTATGGCGTAGCGGCTGGCCTTGGTCCCTTCGCCTTGATCGGCGTAGGCGGCCACACTGACGTGAGCGCTCGCGCTACGGGTTGCCAGCGCCTTGAGTGCGGGTGCCAGGGCCTCCAGCTTTCTGGCTGCAGCCGGCGACAGCTCGGCGCTGCGCACGGCAAAGACCAGGGACTCCGATATTGACTCGGGCAGCGGCACGGCCGGCGCGCCGGCAAGCCTGGCGTCCCGAGACTGCTCCTCAGCCAGCAGTGCCGCCTGCAAGTCCGCCGAAGCTCGCGCTTGCGGCGGCGGCTGAGTCGCGGCAACCACCGGCAGCGCCGGCGCGGCGGGTATAGATGCCGATACCGCGCCCCCGGAAATGCCCAGGGGTGCGAGAGGTGTAAGCGGCACCAGCGGCTCGGGTGTTGCCTGCAAGCTCTCGCCTTGCGGTGTGACCTGCTTGGCCGGCTTGGTGACAACGGCGGCCGGCGCTGGCACCGGAACCGATGGCGGAGGCGCGGTGAGCGGCGGCGGGGCCGGTCGGACGCTGAGCAAGGCCGCCGGCACCTGCCCGACGGCGCAACCGCGCTCATCGACCAAGGCTCCCAGCGCGGTGTTGAGACAACGGTCGATGCCGTTGGCGATGCCGTCAAAATCGGCATCGAGTGCACAGCCCTGGGCATCCACCACCGCGTCGGGCGGGGTATAGGGGCAATCGTCCTGGGGATCGGCAACCCCGTCGGCATCACCATCGTCGGCGTGCAGGGGGCAACCCCGCTCGTTCATCTGGATGCCGGGCGGGGTGTATGGGCAATCATCGACTTCGTCGGAAACGCCATCGCCATCGCCATCGACGATCAAGGGCGGCAAGGCCGCCTGCGCGGCCGCGCTCAGCAGCAACAGGCTCAGAAACCAGCGGGCGCGTTCGATCATGGTCCCCAGGGCAAAGCGCAGAGTGCGATCGGCATTTGTCACAAATTTACACGATGCATTCCAGCCAAAGGCTGGCGTGCATAAAAAAACCCCCGCCGTAGCGGGGGTCTTTCACTACCGAACAGCTGCGACTTATTCGCCGGCAGTAGTGCGGACTTCGGCGCGACGGTTCTTGGCGCGGCCTTCGTCGGTGGCATTGTCGGCCACCGGCTGGCTCTCACCGTAGGCGAAGGTGCGGATGCGGCTGGCGTCCACGCCCTTCTTGACCAGATAGGCCTTCACGGCATTGGCGCGGCGCTCGGACAGCGCCTGGTTGTAGCCCTCGGAGCCCACCCAGTCGGTGTGACCGGAAACGTTGATGCGCAGGCTCTTGTACTCGCCAGAGGTGACCACCTGAGCGGCGTTGTCGAGGATCGCCACGCCTTCCGGCGTCAGGTCGGACTTGTCGAAGGCGAACAGCACGTCGTCGAACTGGCGCTCGGAACCGGCCGCCAACTGCTCCTTGGTGCAGCCGTAGGCATCCACCGGGGCGCCCTTGGCGCTGCCCGGGCAGCGGTCCTTGTCGTCCGGCACGCCGTCGCCGTCGCTGTCGATGATTTTCGTGACTGGCTTGGTCGGGGCCGCTTCAGCAATGGCAACCGGCTTGGCACCCAGCGGCACCGCGAAACCGACCTTCAGGACCGGCTCGGACAGGCTGTCGATGCCAGTCGCGTTCTTGATGTCGTCCAGACCGGTCCAGCGATAGCGCAGGTCGGTGCGGAAGGCGACGTCGTGATCCGCCACGGTGAAATACTTGAAGAAACCAAGGCCGGCATTAACCAGCGGCTCGGTATCGCTCAGGCCAGTGCCGGTGATGTCGGTGCGCTGCACGCCAGCGCCGATGCCGAAGTAGGGCGAGAAGGCGCGGCTACGCGAGTAGAAGAACAGACCGTCCAGCGTCACTCCGACGTCGCGCCACTCGGCGCCGCCGGTCTGGGCCTTGTACTTCTGGTAGAGAGCGCCGAGTTCGACGTTCCAGTACTTGTTGAGCACCTTGCCGCCAGAGATGGCGAAACCGAGACCGTGCTCGGAATTGCGGTCCTCGTCCTGGAAGGTGTACGCAAACATCGGCGACAGGTAGGGGCGCTTGTCGAGAAGCTCTTCCGCGTGCAGCGGCAGCGCCAGCCCGACGAGCGTGGCCGCAATCGCGGCGCGTGTAATGTTCTTCATGTTGTTTAAGACTCCAAGTCCTAACTGAGGATAACGAAACGATGTGCAGCGCAATAAAATTATAGTCACTTCATTTTGCGGGATAAATGGGTCTGGGCACATAAATTGCTCCGACTCCCCCTCTCACCAGGCGTCCAAGTGCAAGAATTCATTCTGGAATACGGCCTCTTCCTGGCCAAGACAATAACCTTGTTTCTCGCTGTCGGCCTTTTAATCGGCGGACTGGCTAATGCTATGCGAGAAGCGCGCCACCATGAATCCGAGAAACTGGAGGTGGAACCACTCAACGAGCGCTACCGGCATTTGCGGGAAAGCCTTTCCGAGCAAGTGCTCGACGAGGCCGGCCTCAAGGCCGAGCGCAAGCGACGCAAGCAGGAGGACAAGGCGCGCCGCAAGGCGGCCTCAAAGGAATCCCGCAAGCGCTTGTTTGTGCTGGACTTTCACGGCGACCTGCACGCTGGCGCGGTCACCGAGTTGCGCGAGGAAATTACCGCGCTGCTGCAACTGCTGCGCAAGGAAGACGAGGTCTTGCTGCGCCTGGAAAGCGAAGGCGGCCTGGTGCACGCCTACGGCCTGGCGGCCAGCCAACTCAAGCGCCTGCGCGACCGGGGATTTCCCCTGACGGTCGCGGTGGACAAGGTGGCGGCCAGCGGCGGCTACCTGATGGCCTGCGTCGCCGACCGCATCCTCGCCGCGCCTTTCGCGGTGGTCGGCTCGATCGGAGTTGTCGCTCAGATTCCGAATGTCCACCGCCTGCTGAAGAAGCATGACGTCGACATCGAACTGCATACCGCTGGCGAGTACAAGCGCACCCTGACGCTGCTGGGCGAGAACACCGACGCCGCCCGCGCGAAATTCAAGGAGGAACTGGAAGACACCCACCTGCTGTTCAAGCAGTTTGTCAGCGAGCATCGCCCGCAGGTGCCGATCGAGCTGGCCGCCACCGGCGAGCACTGGTTCGGCTCCCGGGCACTGTCGCTGAATCTGGTCGACCAGCTGCGCACCAGCGACGACTACTTGCTGGACCATGCCGACAGCGCCGACCTCTACGCGGTCCGCTACCGCCGCAAGAAGCCGCTGACCGAGCGTCTACACCTGAGTCTGCTGCGCCTCGGCGGTGCATTGCGCGGCCAAGCCCTGAGCGAGGGATTGCCGAGCCCCCGCTCCTTCATGCTGTAATGACCTACACCAATAACTACCGGCAAGACGCCCTCGGCGCCCCATGAAACTGACCAGCGACAGCTTCGAAGACGGCGATGTGATCCCCGGCCGCTGCGCCTTCTGCGTCAAGGATCCCAAGACCTATCTGCGACTGTCGCAGAATCTCTCGCCGGAATTGAGCTGGCGTGGCATCCCCGACGGCACGCGGAGCTTCGCGCTCAGTTGCATCGACCCCACCGCGCCGGCCACCAAGCCCGACTACGTCAACACCCCCGGCAGCATCATCCCTACCAAGTACCCGCGCGGCGAGTTCGTGCACTGGCTGGCGGTCAATATCCCGGCGAGCGTCACTCAACTCGCCGAGGGCGCCTGCTCCAAGGCGGTGATCCCTGGCGGCAAGCGCATTCCCGACGGGCCGGATGGCTGCCATCAGGGCCTCAACGATTACACCGGTTGGTTTGCCGGCGACAAGGACATGGAAGGCCCCTACCTGGGCTACGACGGCCCCTGCCCGCCGTTCAACGACAGCCTGCCGCACCAGTACGTCTTCACCGTCTACGCCCTCGACGCCCAGCTACAGTTGCCGGAGCGCTACAACCTGGCCGATTTCCGCAAGGCGATCGAAGGCCATGTGCTGGCGCAGGCCAGCCTGACCGGCCGCTACGCCACCAATCCCGACATCCGCTTGAAATAGCTTGCTGTCGCCGCCATTGAACTGCGGACCGGCGGCGCGGTCTGTCGCGCTGTCGCACTTGCGACTTTTCGACCAGGACACCTGAAGATGTCTCGCAATTCCCTGCTCAAATCCAGCCTGGCCGCCGCTGCGGTCGGCTTTGGCGTGACCGCCGCCGTTCTCTCGCTGTCGACCACGGCTCCACAGCCGGCACATGCCGACCTGCCGGCGCCGATGATCGCCGCCCCCAGCACCGGCGGCCTGCCCTCGCTGGCGCCGATGCTGCGCGAGGTGATGCCGGCGGTGGTCAACATCTCGGTGACCAGCAAGGTCGAAGTGCAGAACCCCTTCGGCCCGATGATGGACGACCCCAATTTCCGGCGCTTCTTCGGCATCCCCGACCAGCCGCAGCAGCGGCAGGCGCAGAGCCTGGGCTCGGGCACCATCGTCGATGCCGCCAAGGGCTACATCCTCACCAACAACCACGTGGTCGCCGACGCCGACGAGATCAAGGTGCGGCTGTCCGACGACCGCGAGTTCGCCGCCAAGCTGATCGGTAAGGATGCCGACACCGACCTCGCGGTCATCCAGATCAAGGCCGAGCGCCTCAAGGCCTTGAGCCTGGGCAATTCCGACGGCCTGCAGGTCGGCGACTTCGTGGTCGCCATCGGCTCGCCCTTCGGCCTGCGCCAGACTGCCACCACCGGCATCGTCTCCGGCCTCGGCCGCGCCACCGGCGACGGCATCCAGGACTTCATCCAGACCGACGCCTCGATCAACCCCGGCAACTCCGGTGGCGCGCTGATCAACCTGCGCGGCGAACTGGTTGGCGTGCCCAGCCAGATACTCTCCCGCAGCGGCGGCAACATCGGCATCGGCTTCGCGATCCCGGTCAATCTCGCCAAGAGCGTGATGAACCAGCTGATCGAAACCGGCAGCGTCACCCGCGGCCGCATCGGTGTGCAGGGTCAGGATCTGACGCCGGAACTGGCCAAGTCCTTCGGCCTCAGCAATGCCCGCGGCGTGGTGGTGTCGCGGGTGGTGCCGGACGGCCCGGCCGCCCGCGCCGGCCTGAAAGTCGAGGACATCATCCTCAAGGCCAACGGCCGCGAGATCACCGACTTCAACCAGCTGCGCACGGTCATCGGCCTGCTGCGGGTGGGCGAAAAGGTCCAGCTCGACATCCTCCGCGAGGGCAAGCCGCGCACCGTCACCGTCGCGATCGGCAAGGACAGCGAGCAGGCCGCGCCCGGCGCTGCGGTCAACCCCAAGCTGCAAGGCGCAACGTTCGCACCCACCGACGAGAGCAATGTCGAGGGCGACATCCGCGGCGTCGTGGTCGCCAAGATCGACCCGCGTTCGCCGGCCGCCCGCACCGGCCTGCGTCAGGGCGATGTCATCATCGGCGTCAACCGCCGCCCGGTGAACAGCATGGAAGATTTCACCAAGCTCACCGCCGGCAAGGACGAGTTGCTGCTACATCTGCGCCGCGGTGACAGTGCGCTGTTCCTGATCGTCCAGTAAGCCCTTCGCCGGGACCATCAGCCCCGCCGGTGCCCGCGCGCCGGCGGGGCTTTCTGTTGGCGCCGCCCTCGGCCGTATACTTGCCCCATGTTGCACACCGAACTCGACCAGCTCGAAGCCCGCATCAGCCGACTGACCGCCGCCTACCGGCAGGAGCGGCTGGAGAAGAAGCGCGCCTTACAGGAGCGTGATCGTCTGCTGGCGCTCAACGCCGAGCTGAAGCGCCGCATCGAGGGCGTGGTCGAACGGTTGCGGCTGATGGAGGGAGAATCCGCCTCATGAAGCCGGCCGCCAAACCCGATGTGCTGACCGTCACCGTCAAGATCATGGGCCGCGAGTACGCGGTGCAGTGCGCACCCAACGAGCACGAGGCCCTGGTCACTTCCGCCGAGATGCTCAACGAGCGGATGAACGCCATCAAGAAGCGGGGCCGAGCACTGGGCGCGGAGAAGATCGCGGTGATGGCGGCGCTCAACCTCACCCGCGAGCTGCTGGCCTTGCAGGGCGATGCCAATGTCGTCACTCCCGACAGCCAGGCGCTGGAGCGCCTGCGCCAGTTTGGTCACGACATCGACAGCACCCTCAACGACGCGGAGTAGGTTTTTTTGTCGCGCCGACCGGCGCCACGAGCCGGTGTAGAATGCCGGCGTGTCTCCTGCGGTGTTCGACGGCTCCGTCCAAACCCCTTGAGCCTAATTGCAAAACCCCGGGAGCCTTACCTGGTTCTGGCGTGCAGGCCCACCTTGCAGTGGGAAGCCCAAAGGCCGGCGCGGTGCCCACTTGAGACGTTCGTCTCAAGGTCAGTGACGATGGCTACGGCACAGGCGGGAGACACACTTTTTCTGGCCACCGGCTCCATGGTCGGTGCGATGGCAGCCAAGAATCCCGGATTGCCAATCGGGCCTGGCGCCTTCCGAAACAGGCTCTCCACTTCATGAGTGCCTCAGCGCCCACCGAAATCAAGAGTCGCCTGCGCGCCGAGTTGCGCGCCCGCCGCCGCGCCATTCCGGCATCCGAACGCCGCCGGGCCGCGCGCCGACTGGCTCGTCACTACCTGCGCCTACGCGCGCTGAAGCAGGCCCGCAGCGTGGCGCTGTATCTGCCGATGGCCTCGGAGATCGACACCGCACCCCTGCGCCAGGCACTGGCGGCGCGCGGCGTCGCCCTCTATGTACCGAAGGTCGCGCGCGGCAGCCGCCTGCGCTTCCTGCGCCTGGGCAAGGCAAACCTGGAATGGCACCCGCACGGCATGCCGCAGCCGCGCAGCGGTCACAGCCTGCCACTGCGACGTATCGGGCTGATCCTGCTACCACTCTTGGGCTACGACGCTCAGGGCCGGCGGCTGGGTCAGGGCGGCGGCTACTACGACCGCGCCCTTTCCCGCCTGCGTGGCACCCGCCGCCCGCTGCGCATCGGGCTCGCCTACGCCTGCCAGCAGGTCGATGCCCTGCCCCACGAGCCTCACGATCACCCGCTGCACGGCGTGCTCAGCGAGCGCGGCCTGCAACGCTTCCATCACCGCCACCCCTGAATCCGAGCACCCCATGCCCCAGCGCTTTTGGCTGATGAAGTCCGAGCCCGAATCCTTCTCCATCGACGATCTGAAGAAGCGGCCGAAAAAGACCGAGCCCTGGGACGGCGTGCGCAACTACCAGGCGCGCAATTTCATGCGCGACCAGATGCAGGTCGGCGACGGCGTGTTGTTCTATCACTCCAACTGCGAGGTGCCGGGCATCTACGGCCTGGCCGAGATCGCCAGCACCGCGTATCCGGACCCCACGCAGTTCGACCCCAAGCACCACCATTACGACCCGGGCTCCAAGCCGGAGGAGCCGCGCTGGCTCTTGGTGGACGTGCGCTACCAACGCCACCTGAAGCGCCCGATCACGCTGGAAACCCTGCGCCAGCACGAGAAGCAGTTGCAGGGCCTGGCGGTGATCGCGCGCGGCAACCGGCTGTCGGTGATGCCGGTGCGGCCGGAGCACTGGCAGGCGATCCTGGCGCTGGAATGAGCGGCCCGCGCTCGACCTGAGCCGACCATCACGGCTTCGTAAACTGCCGTCGCTAGGCTGCGTGGATTGGGGATTCCCTCCCCGTTCCACACCCAGCCATGCCGCTCTCTGACACCGCCTCTCTCCGCCGACTTTTTCGGGCCTGCATCCTGCTGCCGCTGAGCTGGCTGGCCGCCTGCGGCGACTCCGGCCAGGCCGAGCCTTTCCCGGACCCGACAGCATCGGAACCGGCTCTGGTCGAATACCGGCTCGACAGCGAGGTGGTCAACGAGTCCAGCGGCCTCGCCCGCTCGCAGCGACGCGACGACGTGCTCTGGACGCTCAACGACAGCGGCGGCGCCACCGAGCTGTACGCGATCAGCAGCAGCGGCAAGCTGTTGGCGACGCTCAGCATCCAGGGCGCCTTGCTCAATCTCGACTGGGAGGATCTCGCCAGCTACACGCAGAACGGCAAGGCCTACCTGCTGATCGGCGACATGGGCGACAACAGCGCCTTCCGGCCGGTGCTGAATTTCTATCGCATCGAGGAGCCGGAGCTGATTCCTTCCGCGACGCCGCAGGCGCTCAGCGCCACGGCCACCGTCTACACCGTCGCCTACCCCAACGGCCCACGCGATGCCGAATCGCTGGCAGTCGATGGCGAGGAGAACATGGCCTATGTGCTCTCAAAGCGCGATGACCAACCGACGCTGTACCGCTTCCCGCTGGCGAGCCCCCTACCGCTCGCGCTGCCGGCGATCATGGAGAACCTCGGCGCCATCAACATCCCCCGCGCGCCGGCCGACTACGCCGGCAATGTCGAGTCCTACAACTGGACCACGGCGATGGACTTCGACGACAGCCTGAGCCGCGCCTATGTCGGCAGCCTGGTCAACGGCTACTTCTGGGACCGCGCCAAAGGCGAAACCTGGGCTGTAGCCTTTGCCCGCCCACCCCGCAGCTTCGACCTGCCGGACTATCCGCAGATCGAGGCCGGCAGCTTCGCGCTCGGTCAGCGCGACAGCCTCTACATCAGCAGCGAAAGTGTGCCCATGCCGCTGGCGCGCCTGCATCCCTGAAGCAGGGCGGTGACAGGCCCTTAGGCCAGGCGTCCATTAACCGGCCTGAAACATCGCTCCGGAATGATCGGGATTCCCGACCCTCTTCAGGAATCCGCCGATGCGCCTGCTGCCAGCGCTGCCTTTCATTCTGTCTCCCCTGCTGTTGAGCAGCCTGCTGTCGGCCTGCAGCGACGATCCCGCCGCGGCAGTCGGCCTGGGCACACCGACGCTGAGCTTCACCGCACCCGGCAAAACCATCGAGATCGCCAACTACCGGCAGACCGGCTACTTCAACCTGCCGGTGCCGGCCAGTTCCGAGGCCAGCAACGAGCTCGCCCTGGAAGTCTCGGCCATCGCCTACGACAAGGACCGCAACAGCCTGTTCGTGATGGGCGACGAGGGCACCGGCATCGTGCAGGTCAGCAAGACTGGCGTTCAGCTCGACACCATGGCGCTGAGCGGCTTCGAGGACACCGAGGGCCTCACCTATATCGGCGGCGGCCAGTTCGTGCTGGTGGAAGAGCGCCTGCGCCAGTTCAGCCGCTTCAGCTACACCGCCGGCACCACCCTGGCGGCCGGCTCGGCCGAGGTCAAGACCGTGAAGCTGGGCACCACGGTCGGCAACATCGGCATCGAGGGCCTGAGCTTCGACCCTCAGACCGGCGGCTATCTGGCGGTCAAGGAAGCCAGCCCGCAGGGCATCTTCCAGACCACCGTCGACTTCACCGCGCTGACCGCCAGCAATGGCTCGCCGACCACCGAGAACCCGACCAATCTGTTCGACCCGGCGCTGAGCGGACTGTCGGTGTACTCCGACGTGTTCGCGCTCTCCAACCTGCTGGCCACGACCGCCGCTGATGCCGGCGAGTTGCTGATCGTCAGCGGTCCCGCCGGCAAGATCGTGCAGCTGAGCCGCAGCGGCAGTGTCATCGGCAGCCTCGACGTCGGCATCGCCGCGCAGAACGAGGGCCTGGTGATGGACAGCGGCCGCGCCCTCTACGTCACCGGCGAGAATGCCGGCGGCACCGGCGTTCCCGGCATGGCGATCTACGAGCCGACCACCAGCGCCAGCTCGGTGGGTATCGGCAGCAACTTCTATCTGGGCTTCAACAAGGATGTAGTCGCCGGCAGCGGCAACATCACGCTCACCGGCGGTGCCGATGTGCGCAGCATCGCCATCGGTGACGCCACGCAGGTCCGCATCAGCGGCAGCAGCCTGCGCATCGACCCCAGCGAGGATCTGCTGCCTGGCGTGGTCTACAGCATCACTTTCCCGGCCGGCCTGTTGCGCGACGCCGATGGCAACAGTTCGCCCGCGGTCAGCGACACCATGATGCTGTGCTTCACCGCGCACGGCGACGCAGACAACAACGCCCCGACTCTGGTCAGCAGCATGCCGGCGGACAACGCCACCAACGTCAGCGGCAGCCAGATCATCCTCAACTTCAGCGAGGCTATGCGCGCCGGCACCGGCAATATCGTCATCAGCAGCGAGGGCGACATCCGCACGATTCCAGTCGGCGACGCGCAGGTCGTGATCAGTGGCAGCACCGTCACCATCACCCCGAGCAGCCCGCTGCTCTCCGGTGGCGCCTACAGCCTGCAGATCGGCCCCGGCGTGCTGCGCGACCGCTCGCTCAACAACTACGCCGGTCTCAACGACGCCAGCAGCCTCAACTTCACGGTGGCGCCGCCGCCGACCGTGCTGCAAGCCGGCGATCTGCTGTTCATGGGTGGCAATGCCGACGAGACTGATGCCTTTGCCTTTGTGCTGCTGAAGGACATCAGCGCCGGCACCCAGATCGGCTTCACCGACAAGGACTACAACTCGGCGGCGACACCGCAGTTCCCGGGCAACGAGGCGGCCTATCTGTGGACCGCCGACGTTGCCTACCCGGCCGGCACCATCATCACCGCGCAGCCGGCCGGCAGCGCGCCGCTGTTCGACCGGGGCAGCGCCGTGGGCAGCACTGGCGGCCTGAGCACTTCGGCCGAGACCATCTACGCTTTCCAGGGCACGACCGATGGCACGACGGTCAGCGCCGAACGCTTCCTGGCGGCGATGAGCATCGGCGGCGCAGCCGGCGAGATTCCGGCGGCGCTGACCGCCGCCAACGCCGTTCTCAGCTTCACGCTCGACAACAACCTCTACGTCGGCTCGCTGGACCGCAGCGATCTGGCGGTATTCGCGGCGCACATCCGTGACACCGCCAACTACTCGGGCAGCGACAGCACGGCCTTTCCGCTCACCAACAACAGCCTGTATCCGACGCCGACCACCGCAACAGTGCTGAACGCCGGCGATCTGCTGTTCATGGCGATCAACGCCGACGCCACCGATGCCTTTGCCTTCGTGCTGTTGAAGGACATCAGCGCCGGTACCCAGATCGGCTTCACCGACAAGGACTACAACTCGGCGGCGACGCCGCAGTTCCCGGCCAACGAGGCCGCCTACCTGTGGACCGCCGATGTCGCCTACCCGGCCGGCACCATCGTCACCGTGCAGACCGACGCCAATCCGCCGCTGTTCGACAAGGGCAGCGCCGTCGGCACCGGCGGCGGCCTGAGCACCTCGGCGGAAACCGTGTACGCCTTCCAGGGCACGACCGACGGCGTGGCGGTGACGGTGGAGCGCTTCCTCGCGGCGATCAATGCCAGCGGCGGCGCAGCCGGGGAGATTCCGGCCGAGCTGAGCACGGCCGGCGCCTCGATCAGCTTCGCCACCGACAACGCGCGCTACTCGGGCTCACTGGACCGCAGCGACCTCAATGCCTTCGCGGCCAGGGTGAAAGACGCCGCCAACTATGCCACCGGCGACAGCACCGCCTTCCCGCTCACCAACAACAGCCTGTTCCCCTGAGTCCAGGCCGCAGCACCTCGGGCCCGGGGCGTCCCGGGCCTTTTTGTTGCGCGATCGCTGGGGCGGCCCTAGAAAGCGCAGTGCGGGCCGCGCTCAGGGCGTGAACCAGGGCCCCTCGACGCAATAGGTGATGCCGGCGAAGCCGGTGACGCCACCAGCGTTCGGTCCGCGCTGGCTGCTGAAGTAGAAGTAGCGGCCATCGGGCGAGAACGCCGGGCCGGTGACCTCCGAGCCATCCTGCCCCACCAGTTGCACCAGCACCGCCAGGCTGCCGTCGGGCTGGATCGCCACCGCCTGCTGGTTGGCTTCTTCCTTGTCTTCCACCACCACGATGTCGCCGCCCGGCGTCATCACGATGTTGTCCACCGAATCCAGGATCGGAGTCGGCGCGAAGAAGAAGTCGTCGTAGATCACTTCCAGTGTCTGCTTGCCGAGGTCGTGCGCCCACACTCGGCGGTCGCCCTTGCTGGTGAAGTACACCACGCCGTTCTGACACCAGATGCCCTCGCCGCCGTTGAAGTGGCTGGCCTCGGTCTGCACGCGCGTCGGCGTCTGCGGCTGCAGCTCGGCGGGCAGTTCCGGCAGTTGCAGCGGATTCGGATTGGGCACGTCCAGCCAGCTCACCGGCCAGGGGCCGCGTGCGCCTTCGGCGCTCAGCTCCTCCTGGCTCACCGCCACCTTCAGCGCTTGCAGCTTGCCGCTGGTGCCGGGCCGGCCTCCGACATTCGGCTCGTCGGGGATGAAGCGGTAGAAGCAACCGTCGCCCATGTCCTCGGTGAGGTAGAAGGTATTGCTGGCCGGGTCCACCGCCGCCGCCTCGTGGGTGAAGGTGCCGCAGCCGTCGATGCGGCGCGCCGCCGTCACCCCGTTCTTGTTGTAGGGATCGCATTCCCAGATGTAGCCGATGTCGGTCTCCTCGCCGGACAACCAGGTACCCCAGGGCGTGACGCCGCCGCCGCAGTTCAGACGGCTGAGTACGCCCGAGAGAATGTTGTAGGCATCGACGATGGCGCCGTCCTGGTCGAAGCGGATGGCGTTGACGCCGCCGAACAGGAACTCGCGATTGGAGACATAGACCCAGCCGCCGTCGTCGGCGGGAAACACCGCGCCGGCGTCGGGATCGCTGTGCCAGACGAAGCCGGTGTCGCCGACCGGCCGGTTGGCCTGGGCGATGACGCGGCTCTTGAAGCCCTGCGGGATCAGCAGGCCGTTCTCGTCCGGCGTCTCTGCCAGCGGCGGCACCACCAGGCGGCCGCGTACCGGTGTCGGCGGCGGCACCACTGGATCATCGACGGCCGGCGCTTCCGAGGAACCGGTGCAGGCGGTGAGCGCGCCGCCGACGCCGACCAGGCCCAGGCCGAGAAAGCCCCGGCGCAGGATCTCGCGGCGCGACAGCGCGCGACGCAGCAGGGGTTGGGCCTTGCGGAAGTTGGTGACGACACTCATGACAATCTCCGATTCAAAACAACAGAAAGCTCAGGGCAGCTCGGCGGCCGACACACCCGGCGGCAGACTGGCGCCGACGCGCACGAACAGCGGCAGCTCGTCCAGTGCCGCCACCACCGGCACCACGCGCGGACCGTCAAACTCGATGCCGTTCCAGAAGTGCCGCCAGCGGCCCGCCGGCAGGTAGACCGTGCGGATGGCGAGGCCGAGATCGACCAGCTCACCGGTGATCGGCGCCACCAGCAGATCAGGGCCGTAGAGATATTGATCTTCGGCGGCGCGCGCCAGCGCGTCGTCCGGGTAGGCATAGGCCATGGGCCGCACGATGGGGATGCCCTGCTCAATACTCAGCCGCGCCAGCTCGGCGGTGAGCGGCGCCAGCCGGTCGTGCAGCGTGGCGTAGCGGCGATAGTTGTCGATGGCCGCCTCCGACACCCACCAGGGCGGGATGGCGCTCTGCATCACCGGCGAGAGCGCGCCCAGCTGCGTCCAGCGGATGTAGAGATTGGGGGTGGGCAGCAGCAGCGGATTGCCGGCGGCGCCCTCGCCCAGGTCCTGGCGCAGGCCGACATAGCCGCCGATGTCGGCGCCGTTCCAAGGGAAGCCGCTGGCGGAGAGCGACAGCAGCGAGTTGAGCGCCTGGCCCAGGCCGAGCAGACCCGGCAGGCTCAGATTGTCCGCCGCCCAATGGCCGGTGTAGCGCGCCGAGCCGGTCCAGCCGCCGCGCGCCAGCAGGGCGTAGTCGCTCACCCCCTCGGCGTTCGCCGGCTGCTCGGCCGCGAAGGCCTCCCAGGCAGCGCGCTGGTAGAGCACGCAATAGGGATTGTGGTTGGCGCGGTTGGGCAGGCCGTTGGCCCAGACCGAGGTGTCGGAAAGATCTTCTTCGCAACGGTCGAGCTTGACGCCATCAACGCCGCGCGCGATCAGTCCGCGCAGACCATCGCGCCACCAGGCGAAGGCTTCGGGATGGGTGAAGTCCAGCGCCGGGTCGATGCCGCGCGACGGGAAATAGGTGGCATCGTTGCCATCCTCGCGGGTGCCGCTGACCACCCAGCCGCGTTCGCGGGCGTAGGTCTCGGCCGCGCCACCGACATAGGGCGAGAGCCAGACCATCAGCTTCACGCCGGCCGCGTGTACCGCCGCGATCAGCGCCGCCGGGTCGGGGAAGCGCTCGGAGGAAAACTCGAAGCTGGCGCGCCCGGCGTCCCAGGGGTTGTCGAGCCAGACCGCGCCCAGCGGAATGTCGCGGCTGGCCATGCCCTCGATCAGCGCCTGCACCGACTCGCTGCTGGTGTCCTCGTCCTGCCAGATCATCGGCCGCCACATCCACGCCGCTGGCCGCCATTGCGGGCGACCGGCGCGCGCCGTGTGCGCAGTCAGGATTTCCTGCGGCGTGCCGAGATAGAAGACGTGATGCAGCGTCGCCGCCTCGCGCATCACCTGCACCGCGTCGGCGCGTTCCAGGGGATTGGCGAAGTTGAACTCGCCGCGCTCGTCCTGCGCGCTCCACAACCCCCAGCCGGCGCTGCTCCAGAAGAACGGCGCGGCAACCTCGTTGGTGGAGAGCAGCGAGCGGTCCGAGCCCAGGCCGTGGCTGATCCACAAGGGCACCGACAAGCCGCGCAGATTGAACCGACCGAATCGCTGACCGGCGCCGTAGTAGCCGGTGCTGGTGCCGGCCGCCCAGGCATCGGCCACCGCTTGCACGTCCGTGGCCTTGGGTCGGTAGTCGAGCTCCAGGGCGCCGTCCTCGGCAAAGCCGACGCGCAACTCGGCGCCGGCGCCGTCGCTGGTCGCGAGATCCAACCAAAGCTCGCGGCGACCGGCCTCGCGCAGGCTGGCGCCGCTCGCCGCCTGCCACCCGGCGGCCCTGCGATAGGCCAGCGGCTGGTAGCTGACATCGACCAGGCCCGGATAGCAGCGGTCGATGCCGTCCTGCACATCGTTGCAACCGTAGTAGTCGAGATTCAGCGGCAGGGCCAGACCGCTGCCGACCGACTCCAGCACCCGCTCGCCGCGCTGGATGCGGTAGTGGCCGGTCTGCCTGGCGATGACGAACACCGCGCCCGTGAGCGGATCGCTGGCGCTCAGCTCGCTGTCGGTCTCATTCAGCACCAGCGCCGGCGGCAGGGCCTCGAAGCGCGCCTGCACTTGTCGGTCGCGATCCATGCGCAGCGTGCAGCTCTCGCCCTGGCAGTCGCCACCAAAACCGGCGAAGGAGAACTCGTGGGCAGGGGTTGCGCTCAGGCTCAGGGAACTGCCGGCGGGCAGCTCCAGATCGCAGCGGCCGGGGCAATCCAGGCCGGGCGGCTGCGAGACCACGCGCCCTTGGCCCTGCAGTTCCAGTTCCAGCCGATAGTGCTGCGCGGGCTCCGGCGGTTCCGGCTCGGTCGCTGGTGTCATCGCGCGCGGGCCGCAGGCCACGAGCAGAAGCAGCGACAGAAAGGGGCAGGACAGCCGCACTCGGCGGGACGACGACGGGCTCGACATGGGGCGGGCGAGAATCAGGATCGCGCACTGTAACGACCGCAGGTTGCGGTCGATTGACAGCAGCGCCAGCCGGCAGGACCGCACCCGGCCTCATCGGTTGAGCGTGCGTTCCCAGGTCTGCAGGTAGAGCTCGGCGGAGTTGTAGAGATCAGTGATCGCCTGCTCGCCGCCCTCCAGACGCACCTCCTCGATCCAATCCGCGATCAGGCCGTAGTGCGCCAGGCCCTCGGCATTGATGTCGAACAGCCGATCCCCTTCCGGAACCGCCGACTGCTGGAAGACGATGGGCTGTACCGCCGCGAACTGCGCACCCCAGCCGGGGCCCCGGAACAGGGTGTAGGGATAGCGCACCGGTTCCGCCGCCGCGCCGCGCGGCGCCGACTGGTTGGCGAGGCCGTTCATGTCGGCGCCATAGCCCATGGCGAACAGTTTGCCTTCGCTAGCCACACTGCGCAGAAGGTTCAGCTGCTCGGTGAACTGAATGCCGTTGCCCTTGTTGGGATAGAGCAGACCGCCCCCGGCGAGTAGGCGCCTGGCCTGCTCCATGCTGATGCCACCCTGACCACCGTGGGTGGACAGCAAGGGATAGGCCGGGGTCCTGGACCCGGCCATGTCGAGCAACTGGGTCTTCATTTCCAGTTCCAGGTGATCGACCTCAATCATGATCTTCTTGTCCATCATCCGGTCAAAGGCGTAGCGGCCCAGCGGCGTCATCCAGCGGGCGTTGCACTGGTGGCCCTGGGGATACAGTGGCACCAGGCCCTGAGTGATCTGGGTGAGCAGTTCGGTGAGCGGATCCAGCGGTGCCGGCAGCAGCGCGGTGGTCATTTCGGCGCCGGCCTGGAAGAAGTAGGGCTGATCCGGACAGGTATAGGTCTGCCAGAAGCTGCCAGTGTCGAGGAAGTTGCCGACATTGAGGATCAGGCCATCGAAGATGCCGTTGCCGCCGAAGGCATTGTCGAACTCGTGAATCGGAAACATCTGCCGGACTCCCAGCTCGTAGAGTCGGTCCATCTCGGCGTCGATCTGCGCCTCGTCACAGGCCGCCACCTCGAACAGGCCGCCCGGCTGCATCACCCGGCAGTTGAACAGGTGCGAAATCTCGATGCCCAACACCACGGCCAGCTTGCCATCGTTGATCACCTGCCGGGCCTCTCTCGGCGTGGTGACTATGCGGAACCAGCCCTTGCCCGGGCCGCCTTCCTGGGCGTCGATGTAGTCCTGCAACTCGTGCATGAAGCTGATCTGGCCGATGGCGCTGTTCATCTCGTTGCAGTAGGGCGGGACCACCAGATCGACCACACCCCGCAGGATCTCGGCGACATCGATATTGAGCGCGTTGGCGGTGTTGATCACCGATTGCAGGCTGCACAGCACCTGATTCTCGACCAAGTCGTTCACCATCAGGCGCATGCCGGCGAGGTAGGCGCGCTCCACCCACTTGTAGTACATGCCCTCGTGCAGCAGGGAGTCGCGCGCCGGCCAGTCGACGAAGGTCGGCCATCCCTGAGTGTCGTGCGTGGCCAGGGGGTTGCCGCCATAGAGGTTGCCGATCAGGTCGAGTATGCCGGCCGGGCCGTGCTGGACCCGGCAATTGCCCATCGCCTCGGTGACTCCGTACTTGTGGAAGGGCGTTCCGTAATGCGCGCCGCCCAGGAAGCTGGTGGCGCTGATATGGGCATGCACCTCGGCGAAGCCCAGCACCGGCTGCTCGACGCCGCGACCCTTGAACGGTTCGCCCTCGGCATCGACGGAAATCTCGGGAAAGGCCATGCAGCCCTCAGTGGGCACGAACTGGAACTTGCCCGGTTCGGTCGCCAGCACCAGCCGGCCGTCGGCGTCGTTCAAGGCCAGATAGCGGCCGGCCGACTCCGAATAGACGCTGTAGTCGCCATCCGGGTCGAGATCGACGGTCCAGTCCGCGGCCGCCCCGGGAGCGAGGACGCTACCGACCTCGGTGCCGCCACCTGCCAGCGCCAGCATGCTGCGGTCCTCGGCGTAGAACAGATACTTGCCGAGCGCGGTGGGCTTCATGAAGAACCGCGTGGCCTCGGCGGCGTCACCGGCCGCGCAGGAATAGGCCCCGGACTCTTCGCGCAGGGCATAGCCGGCGTTCGCCACGGCCTGCAGGGCGTAGCAGCCGTTGGCCATGTCGTAGCGGGTCTTGGGGACCGGAGACGGTGGCGTCGGCGACAGCGACTCATCCGACGAGCCGCAAGCCGCCAGCAGCAGCACTGCACCAAGCCAGAGCCAGGCCGACAACGGTCCCTGTTCACGCATCATCGTTCTCCCAGAGGACGGCCCGTCCTTGGCCGTCGCCCGATGCTAGGTTGACTTCAAATTGTCATCCGATAGTAAAAATCGCTGCGATTTGCGACGTTGTGTAACAAGTAGCTGCTCGCGGCTCGTCGGTGCCCGACGCCTCGGGTCGAATCTCGGGAACCGCTCGGCTGAGCCTCCGTCCCGAACTGACATCATCGGATCGTCATCGCGATTCCGTAGGTTTGGGAATTGCGCTTTGTCCTGACCGCTCACCATGCTCCGCCCGCTCTGCCTGCTTTTGGCCCTGTGCGCCCTGCCCTGCCCGGCCGCCGATCTGCCCCGCGCCGACGCCCCTTGTGAGCAGACCGCCGAAACCGCGCGCTGGACCAGCGCCGGCACGCCCGACATCGGCCGCCGGCCGCCGCTGATCTCGGCGCACCGCGGCGGCGTGAACCTGGCGCCGGAGAACACGCTCTGGGCCTATCGCCACGCTTTCGCCTACGGCATGGACTTTGTCGAGATCGACGTGCGCGAATCGCTGGATGGCGTGCTCTATTCCATGCACGACGACGACGTTGCCCGCACCACCGGCGGCAGCGGCAATATCTCGACGATGCTCTCCAGCCAGATCGACGCGCTCAACGCCGCCAACTTCGAGCCCTGGATAGGCAGCGAGTACGACCCCTCGCCGGTGCCGCGTCTGGACGACATCCTGGCGCTCGCCCGCGACAGCCAGCGCGGCATCGAGTTCGACATCAAGTTCGTGAAGAACTACCTGGGCTTCTTCCAGAAGGTGCAGGACTACGGCCTGATGCAGCGCAGCTACTTCAACATGAGCGGTTTCACCGTCAGCCTGTCGCAACTGCTCTACCCCGAGCTGCGGGTGATCTACAACATCGACGACAACCCCGACGCGCAGACCGCCTACGACGAAACCGGCCGCTCGATCATCTACGGCTCGGCGATGGACAAGTTCACGCCGGAGCTGATCGCCGCCGTCCACGACGGCTGCTCCTACGTGCTGCCGCACAGCTACGACGACGGCCACGAATACGAGGCGGCGGAATTTCTGCGCGGCCTGGCGATGGGCGCCGATGGCGCGCAGTCCAATCAGCCCGACGTGATCCGCGCACTGCTCAAGGCGCCGCTGGCGGTGAAGCTGGCGCCGGGCAGCGCGGCCGGGGCCGGCAGCAACAGCATCTGCCTCAGCAACGCCGAAAACGGCCTGGGCCTGCCGCGCAAGACGCTGAGCTACAGCCGACGCGATGGCCGCGATCCGGGCGAGGCGCTCAGCAACCGCTACGGCTGCATCAGCCTGCCAGGCGCGGAACAGGACTACGTGGTGCGCTTCGCCGGCGATGCCAGCGCCGAGGCGGCGCAATACAACCAGCTCGACACGCCGCCACCGGCCGCCGCGCCAACCCACACCGAAGGCGGCAGCCTGCCGCTGCTCGCCAGCCTGCTCTACCTGCTCATCGCCGCGTTGCGGCGCCGGACCCTGCCATGACCCAATCCCCACCCCCCGACCTGCGCCGCCGCCGCTTTCTGCAGCACGGTGTCTATGGCGGCGGCGCACTGCTGCTGCCGGCCTGGCTGGGCGGCTGCGGCGCCAGCGAGCGCGGCGCACCGCCGACCACGCCGGAGCCACCGGTGACGCCGCCGGTCACCCCGCCCGCCGCCAAGTTCGCGCCGCGCGGCAGGCATCTGTCCTGGACCAGCGACCCGCTGCGCAGCCGCACTGCCACCTGGTTCACCGACGGCGAGGACGCGCCGCGCAGCTATATCGAGTTCGGCCCGGTAAGCGAGGGCATGAGCGCGGCGGAGATCGCCGGCGCGCCCTTCCCCGGCCGCGCCGAAGCGGCCACCACCGCCACGCCCGGCGTCGCCAGCTTTACCCACAAGGCCACCGCCAGCGGCCTCAACCCGGCGCTGCCGATGCGCTATCGCGTTGGCTCGGAGGAGGGCTGGAGCCCGGTGCGGGTGGTGCGGCCGACGCCGGCCGGCGAGGAGTTCCGCTTCTGCCACTTCGGCGACCACGGCATCGGCGCCAGTTCCAGCGCGGTGCTGCGCGCCGTCGCCGCGCGGCAGCCGGACTTCGCCCTGCTCGCCGGCGATATTTCCTACGCCAACGGCGAGCAGCCGCTGTGGGACGACTATGTGAACGCCATCGAGGCCGACTACGCCGCCAGCGGCATCCTGATGACCGCGCCCGGCAATCACGAGGAAGAGGACAACAACGGCCAGACCTACCGCAACCGCTTCGCCTGCCCGAGCTCGACGCAGAGCCCGGACGGCACCTTCTACAGCTTCGATCTCGGCCGCTGCCACTTCGTGATTTCCACCGGCGGCTGCTTCGCCACCGACGGCACGCTGGTGAGCGAGCTGGCCTTTCTGGAAGCCGACCTCGCACAGGCGGCGCTGCGCCGCGCGGCCGGCGAGATCGACTTCATCATCGTCTCCCAGCACTTCACCCTCTGGACCGACAACGAGGGTCGCAACCCGGCCAACTTCACCCTGGTGCTGCTGCAGGAAAACATCTTCGTGCGCTACGGCGTCGATCTGCTGGCGGTGGGCCACGACCACATCTACCAGCGCAGCAAGCCAATGAGCTTCGGCCTGCCCAATCCGCTCGGCTACACCCAGGTCACCGCCGGCACCGGCGGCAAGAGCTTCTACGTGCTGCTGCCGCAGTCCGGCTGGAGCGCGGCGGCGCTGCAAGACACGCATGTGTTCGTCGAGTACACGGTGAGCCGCAGCGAGATCAAGGCCACCACCTGGGCGGTCGATCCACTCAGCGGCGCCACCGCGGTGGCGGATACGTTCAGCATCCCGCGTCGCAGCCTGCTGGCCGCCAACCAGGCGGTGCAGCCGGTGCGCTCGGTCGCCGCACTGGGCAGGCCCATCGACGGCAACTTTGATCTGCTGGCCCGACGCACCCAGGTCGCCAACCGCCTGAAGCGTGCGCACTGCGCCGCGCTCGATCATGCCTAGTTGGCACCGACTGCCGCTGCTGGCGGCCTTGTGGCTCGCGGCCTGCGCCGAAAGCCTGCCGCCGGACGCGCTGCCGACTCCGACCGAGCCGCCGACGGCGACGGAGAAGTCCCTGCGCCGCGCCCATGCGCACAACGACTACGAGCACGAACGTCCGCTGCTGGACGCCCTAGAGCAGGGCTTCGCCAGCGTCGAGGCCGATGTCTACACCCTGCCGCTGCTGGGCCTCGGCGGGCTCTATGTCGCCCACGATCCGCAGGACATCCGCCTGGACCGTACCTTGGCCGCGCTCTACCTCGAGCCACTGAAGGCGCGCGCGCAAGCCAACGGCGGCTGCATCCAACCCGACTGTGCGCCCTTCAGCCTGCTGATTGACGCCAAGACCAGCGCCGAGTCCACTTGGCAGGCGATCGAGGCGGAGCTGGCGAAGTACGGCGATCTCTTCACCCGCTACGAGAACGGCGTGGTCATCCCCGGTGCGGTCACCGCCATCCTCTCCGGCAACCGGCCGAAGGACGCCATGCTCGCCGCCGGTAGCCGTTACTGCTTCTACGACGGCCGTTTCGACGATCTCGATAGCAGCGAGCCGGCCAGCTTCATGCCGCTGATCAGCGATAGCTGGACCACCGAGTTCGGCTGGGACGGCAATGGTGCGATGCCCGCCGACCAGCAGGCCAAGCTTCGTGACAGCATTTCCCGAGCACATGCCGCCGGCCGTCGCGTGAGGTTGTACAACGTGCCGGATGAGCCGGGCAGCGCTCGCGACAACCTCTGGCGCGAGTTCATCACCGCCGATCAGGACCACATCAACACCGACGACCTGCCCGGACTGCGCGCCTTCCTGCTCGCCAACGATCCCTTGCAGCGCTAGCGCAGTCCTGCGCATGGCAAGCTGTGCGCATCCGCAAGCGCTCCCGCCATGACTGATCTCTCGTCCTACCCCATCACCCGCAAGTGGCCGGCCCTGTACCCGGACCGCATCCAGCTCTACTCGCTGCCCACGCCCAATGGCGTGAAGGTCTCGATCCTGCTGGAGGAAACCGGCCTGCCCTACGAGGCGCACAAGGTCGACTTCGCCAGCAACGACCAGCTCTCGCCGGAATTCCTCTCACTCAATCCCAACAACAAAATCCCGGCCATTCTCGACCCGCAGGGGCCGGGCGGGCAGCCGCTGGCGCTGTTCGAGTCCGGCGCGATCCTGCTCTACCTCGCCGACAAGGCTGGCGCCTTCCTCCCCGCCGACCCGGCCAAGCGTTACGAGGCGATCCAGTGGCTGATGTTCCAGATGGGCGGCATCGGCCCGATGTTCGGGCAGCTCGGCTTCTTCCATAAATTCGCCGGCAAGGACTACGAGGACAAGCGCCC
Organism: Nevskiaceae bacterium; assembly: GCA_004297005.1. Lineage (GTDB taxonomy): Bacteria > Pseudomonadota > Gammaproteobacteria > Nevskiales > Nevskiaceae > Stagnimonas. The sequence continues at coordinate 23,822 of SCVA01000011.1, read as the reverse complement.
GCGCGACCGTTATGTGGCCGAGTCCCAGCGGCTGCTGACTGTGCTGGAGCGGCAGCTCGATGGCCGCGACTGGCTGCTCGGCAAGGACTACAGCATCGCCGACATCGCCAGCTTCCCCTGGGTGCGCAACCTGATCGGCTTCTACGGCGCCGGCGAGCTGGTGCAGATCCAGAACTATCCGAACGTGCTGCGGGTGCTGGAAGCCTTCCTGGCACGGCCGGCGGTGCAGCGTGGATTGAGCATTCCGGGCTGAGCAAGTTCAGTCCCCGGACAAAGCAAAACGCCCTCTTGCGAGGGCGTTGTGTTTGACTTGGCGGACGAGGAGGGATTCGAACCCCCGTGCAGGGTCGCCCCCACCATCTGATTTCGAGTCAGCGCCGTTATGACCGCTTCGGTACCCGTCCAGTGGCGCGCATTTTAGCCGAAGCCGTCGGCGAGGGCGACCGTCCAGACGTTCCAAGTGGCTGTGATACGGTGGCGACCCGAGGAGTTGCACGCCGCCGCCCGCCTCAACCAGAGCAGCGAACCCCGACCATGCCCGCCGTATCCGTCCGCTCCCGCCTGCGTAGCCGCCTGCCCGCGGCGCTGTACGGCTGCGTGGCGCTGGCGACGCTGACCACCTGCTCGGATCTGCGCCCGCCGCTGCTGGAGAAGATCCGCGAGGAGGGCGTGCTGAAGATTGCCTCCACCTACAGCCGCACCAGTTGCTACAGCGGCCCCAACGGCCTGATCGGCTACGAATGCGAGCTGGCGCAGGGCCTGGCCAAGAGTCTGGGGGTGAGTGCCCAGATCAGCTTCAGCAACAGCCCGGCCGACGCCCTGCAGGCAGTGCTGGAGGGCCGCGCGCATCTGGCGGCGGCCGGACTCACGGTCAATTCCGAGCGCCGCGACCGGGCGCGCTTTTCCTCCCCCATCGATCAGGTGGTGCCACAACTGGTGTACCGCATCGGCAGTCCGCGCCCGAAGTCGCTGGGCGAGCTGAATGGCCGCCTGCTGGTCTCCGAAGGCGGTAACCACGTCGCCCGGCTGCGGGCGCTGGCGCGCAGCTTTCCGCAACTGAAGTGGGAAGCGACCACCGCCTATGACTCCGAGGATCTCCTGTTCCAGGTCGCCAGCGGCGAGTTGGACTACACCATCGCCAGCTCGGCGCTGGTGGCGATCAACCAGCGCTACTACCCGCGCCTGCGGGTGGCTTTCGATGTCGGCAACGCCGAGGACATCGCCTTTGCCTTCGCGCCCGGCCGCGATACCTCGCTCTACGATGCCGCGCAGGATTACCTCGCGCGTCTGCCGCCCCGCAATCTGGCGCGCCTGCACGACCGCTACTACGGCCACGTGGAAGAGGTGGACTACTTCAGCTCGGTGCAGATAGCCAACCACATGCGCAGTCGTCTGCCGCGGCTGCGCGGCTATTTCGAGCAGTCGGCCGACCGTCACGGCCTCGACTGGCGGCTGCTCGCCGCCATCGGCTACCAGGAGTCGCACTGGGACAGCAGCGCCGAAAGCCGCACCGGCGTCCGTGGAGTGATGATGCTCACCAACGACACCGCCAGCCGCTACAAGGTCGCCAATCGCGAAGACCCGGAGCAAAGCATCGAGGGCGGCGCAAGGGTACTGGCCGACATCCTGCGCGGCATCCCCGAGGAGGTGCCGGAACCCGACCGTAGCTGGATGGCGCTGGCCGCCTACAACCAGGGCCTGGGGCACCTGCTCGACGCGCGCGAGCTGACCTCCCAGCGCGGCGGCGACTCCACCCATTGGCTGGACGTCCGCGATGTCTTCCCGTTGCTGTCGCGGCCGCGTTGGTATCAGCAGACCAAGTACGGCTACACGCGGGGCCGCGAGGCTGTGGACTTCGTGACCAACGTGCGCGCCTACTACGACATCATCAGTTGGCTCACTTCCGGCGCACCGGTGCTGCCGCCGCCGCCATTGCGCCTGGAACAGAAGCTACGCGTCGCCGAGGCGCTGCCGGCCTCGGACGAGTTGCTGCCGGAGCCCCTGGAAGCACCCGCGCTCGAATCCATCCCGGCCAGCGCCGTCACCGAAGAGCCAGCACCGACGACGGGCCCTGCCGAGGCCGCCACCGCGCCCGAGCCGGTGCCGGCGAGCTGAGGGGGCTTGCCATCGGGCTTTTCCGAGCCCGCTACCGGTCACGGGCCGACGGGGACGGGCGCAGAGCCAATTTCACCACTTCGCGCGGTTTGGACCTTTCGTTACCGTAAGGTGACAGTCAGTCCAGCTCACCAAGTACGTCCAGGGAGGACAGCCCGTGCGCCGAGTTTCACCCGAAGTCCGTCTGAGCTCGCTCCTGGTGGCAGGCATCCTGGCCGGATGCAGTTCGTCGGAGCCGCCAGCGGTCAGCCCGCCGGTCGTCCCCAACGGCCCGGTGGCGACGCGCTACGACCTCGCCAACCGCTGTTTCGTGATGAAGGCCGATGGCCGATATGCGGTGCGCAGCGGCTCCAGTTTCCTCGCCAACGGCCAGGACGCCAGCGCCGCCGAGCGCTTCTACATGAAGCCCGCCGGCCTGGGCCGCTATCTGTTCTATACCGCTGACAAGACACTGATGACCGGCGGCAGCTCGGCCTTCAGCCCGTCGGCGGTGAGCGCCGCGGCCAGTCCGTCCGATGGCTCCGACTGGAGCCTGGACGGCAGCGAAGGGCGGTATACCGCGACGACGCTGGACCAGAGCCTGATCGTGACCGCCGACGGCACGCTGGGTCTGGGCACGACGCCGGCGACGCTCAGCTTCGAGCCGGCGCAGGGCTGCACCGAGTACCCGGAGATGCCGGTCGGCATCGATGGCCCGACCTTCACCGGCCCGGCGCCCGGCAAACCGGTGCTGGGTTTCGCCGAAGTACACGCGCACATGGCGATGGGCTCGGACATGTCCGACGGCAGCGGCGACCGCGGCCCCTCGGCCGGCGGCGTGATGTACGGCCACGCGGTGGACCGCTTCGGCGCGCCCGAGGCACTCAAGAACTGCATCGCCATGCACGGCCCCGAGGGCATCCTCAGCGCCGAGAACATCATCCTCGATGCCGATCCCACCCAGACCCACGACACCGTCGGCTGGCCGACCTTCATCGACTGGCCGAAGAACGACTCGCAGTTGCACCAGCAGATGTACTACAAGTGGGTGGAGCGGGCCTACAAGGCCGGCCTGCGCACGATGACCGTGCACGGCACCACCATCGAGGCACTGTGCAACATCGCCAAGCTGACCTTCGGCGACAAGACCGCGGCCTGCGTCGACATGGATGTCGGCACCCGCCAGGTCGAGTACCTCTACGACATCGAGAAGTACGTCGACGCCCAGGAAGGCGGCCCCGGCAAGGGCTGGTTCCGCATCGTCAAGGATCCCAGCGAGGCGCGGCAGGTGGTCGGCGACGGCAAGCTGGCGGTGATTCCGGGCCTGGAGTTCGCCAACATCTTCCATTGCCGCGTGCAGTTCCTGCCCGGCATCGGCGAGACCAGCGACTGCACCAAGGAGGACATCGACCGCGAGATCGACGAGGTCTGGGATCTGGGCGTGCGCCAGGTGTTCCCTTACCACGATGTCGATAGCGCGCTGGGCGGCACCGGCATCTTCAGCTCGATCCTGAACTACGTCGGCTTCACCAACACCCTGGGCTTCTGGAAGACCTACCCCTGCGAGAACGGCGGCGAAGGCCCGACCTACTTCTATAACGCCGGCGCGGTGCTGGAAACCGCCACGCTCACCCAGTTCAACGACCCGGTCACCCAGTTGCTGATCGCCACCACCGGCGGCGTGCTGCCGATCTATGGGCCGGGCCGCCAGTGCAATGCCCGCACCGTGACCGATCTCGGCAAGTACGCCATCGACAAGATCATGAAGAAGGGCTTCATCCTCGACATCGACCACGCCGAGATCAAGAGCAAGCAGTACATGCTCGACCAGGGCGCGCTGACCACCCCGGCCTACCCGATGATCTCCGGCCACGGCGGCCACGGCGGCATCAGCAATGCCCAGGCCGAGCAGATCTTCCGCCAGGGCGGCATCATTTATCCGGCCCTGCCCAACGGCAAGGAGTTCGCCGACTTCGTGCAGAAGGTCAAGCCGATCTGGCAGGCCTCCGGGACCAAGCGACCGCTGTCGGTGGGCTATGGCGCCGACGCCAACGGCCTGCGCAATCTGGCCGTCTCCCGAGGCGCCGGCAGCGAGCCGGTGCACTATCCCTTCACCCTGTTCCAGGGCCCGGGCTGGGGTCCGCAGTACGCCGCCGCCGGCATCAAGCCGCTCACCGTCCAGCAGTTGTCGATCCCCGACGGCAAGACCTGGAGCATGGACGAGGAGGGCATGTCCAACTACGGCCTGGTCGCCGACTTCGTGGAGGAAGCCCGCATCGAGGGCGGCGAGGAGACCACCAGCGCGCTCTACAACTCGGCGGAAGCCTTCCTGCAGCTCTGGGAACAGACCGTGAAGGCCTCGGCCGACGCGCAGAAGCTGCCGACGCCGTAAACCCGATCACCCACCTGGCCCTGGCGTGAGGACACTGCGGCAGCTCGCGGGCTTGGCGACCCTGCTGGCGCCGCTGCCGGCCCTCGCGCACGGATTCGGCCGGCTCTACAACCTGCCGGTGCCGTTCTGGCTCTATGCCTGGGCGGCGTCGGCGGCGCTGCTGCTGTCCTTCCTGCTGGCCGCCTACTTCGCCACCGCGCCGGCGGCGACGCGTGAAGGCGGCAACCGCGATCTCGGCGGGCAGCCCCTGGGCCGCTGGCTGCATCGCGCCCGCCCACTGCTGGCCGCACTCAGCCTCGGCCTACTGCTGCTGTGCATCGCCACCGGCCTCGCCGGCAACCGCGACCCCTACCGCAATTTCAGCATGACCTTCTTCTGGGTCGTGTTCGTGCTCGGCGGCACCTATCTGAGCGCGCTGGTCGGCAACGTCTACGCCGCGCTCAATCCCTGGCGCGTGCTCACCGGACTGCTGTCGCGCGCCTGGAGCGGCTATGCGCAGGGACGGCTGAGCTACCGCGAGGCCTGGGGCGATTGGCCAGCGCTGGCTCTCTACCTGGTCTTCATCGGCCTAGAGCTGTTCGGTCACAGCAAGCCGCCCTCGCTGGCCCAGATGCTTCTCGCCTACTCCGCACTCAACCTGTTCGGCGTCTGGCTGGTCGGTGCCGGCGCCTGGTTCCGGCACTGCGAGCTGTTCTCGGTGTTCCTGCGGCTGATCGCGCTGATGGCCCCTTTGGACTACCGCCCCGCCGAAACTGCGGCCGGGCGCGGCCGGTTGCGCCTGCGCAGGCCGTTCAGCGGCCTGCTACGCGAGCGCCCCAACAGCCTGAGCACGGTCGCCTTCGCGCTGGCCATGCTGTCCACCACCGCCTTCGACGGACTGCGTGCGACACAGTGGTGGGTCTGGCTGTTCTGGCGCGACACCACCGGCTGGCTCACCGCGCTGGTGGGCCGCCCACCGATCAGCGCCCTGGAACTGCTGCGCCCCTGGTACATCCGCTGGGAGCTGTTCTGGCTGCTGATCTCGCCCTTTCTCTACCTCGCGGCCTACCTGGCCTGTCTCTGGCTGGCCAAGCAACTCACCCGCAGCCCGCGACCGCTTCGGGAACTGGCGCTGGACTTCGGCTACAGCCTGCTGCCGATCGCGCTGGTCTACCACGCCACCCATTACTCGACCCTATTGCTTACCCAGGGCCTGAAGATCGTGAGCCTGTGCTCCGACCCCTTCGGCTGGGGCTGGAACCTGTTCGGCAGCGCGCAACTGCTGCGCGCGCCGATCCTGCCGGCCATGGGCACGGTCTGGCATACCCAGGTGGGGCTGATCCTGTTCGGCCACGTGCTGAGCGTCTGCGTCGCCCACCGCATTGCGCTGCGAATCTGGCCCGGTCGCCGGCTGGCGCTGCTCAGCCAGTTACCGATGCTGCTGCTGATGGTGGCGTTCACCGTCGCCGGGCTGTGGATCCTGGCCCAACCGCTGACCGTGGAGCTGATGCGCTGAGCGCAGCAGTCGAGGCCGGGCGAACGGCGCCCTACACTGGCGCCCACGCCGGACGGACCGCCAAGCCCGGCATCGACAACACCCAGGACCCCTCATGAGCCACGTTCCCTCCCAGGACTACCTGCAATCCGCCGCCCGCTGGTTTGGCCGCAGCGGCGACCAACTGAGCAAGACCGAGCGCAAGGCGCTGCGCCACGCCAGCCAGCGGCTGGCGGTGTCCGAAGACCCGAACAAGCTGCTGGACGAGCGGGCCACCTTTGGCGAGCGCCTGGCCGACGCCGTGGCCCGCTTCGGCGGCTCCTGGACCTTCATCATCGCGTTCTTCCTGCTGCTGATGAGCTGGACCCTGGTCAACACCCAGTTGCTCGGCGAGACAGCGTTCGATCCCTACCCCTTCATCTTCCTCAATCTGGTGCTGTCGATGCTGGCGGCGATCCAGGCGCCGATCATCATGATGAGCCAGAACCGCCAGTCGACCAAGGACCGGCAGATGGCGGCGCACGACTACGAGGTCAATCTCAAGGCAGAGATCGAGATCATGGCGCTGCACGACAAGCTCGACGCGCTGCGCAACGAGAATCTGACCGTGATCCTGGCCAAGCAGCAGGAGCAGATCGAACTGCTCACCAAGCTGCTCGCGGAGCGGCACCGGCACTAAAGACGAGCGGCCTGGTGCCTTTGTCTTTGCAGGGACATCGACATTTGCAAGACTGCGGACTTGCAGCCCCGTAACAGGAAGTTCTCGCATGCCCGCTCATGGCATCTACGTCGTCGCACGCGCGCTGCTCGCCAGCGTCTTCATCGGCCTGGGCGCCGCCCGGCTGCTCGCCGGCCTGGGGCTGATCGACGGTGGTGGAGCCGTCTACAGCTTCGGCACGCTGGGCTTTTCGGCCTTTGAACTGGCTGCCGGCCTGGCCATCGCCATCGGCTGGCGGGTGCGCTGGCTGGCCCTGCTGATGGCCGCCTTCCTGGCCATCGACGCGGTGCTCTCGCACCCGTTCTGGAGCCATCAGGGCGCGGAGCTGCACGCGCAACTGCTGCACTTCCTGAAAAACCTCGCTGCCATCGGCGGCCTGCTGCTGCTGTCCTGGGTGGAAGGCGGCGGCCGGCTGTCGCGGGGCTCGCTGTGACGGCAGAAGGCTTGCTGCGGGTCCGCAAGGCGCACGAGCACGGCAAGGTCAGCTTCGTCGAGCTGTTCTTCGACCTAGTGTTCGTGTTCGCCATCACCCAGCTCTCGCATTCCCTGCTGGGTCATCTGACCCTGATTGGCCTGGCGCAGACCGCGCTGCTGATGCTGGCGGTGTGGTGGGTGTGGATCTTCACCTCCTGGGTCACCAACTGGCTGGACCCGGAAAAGCTGCCGGTGCGCCTGGCGCTATTGGTGCTGATGGGCCTGGGCCTGCTGATGTCCTCGGCGCTGCCGCAGGCCTTCGAGGCCCGTGGCCTGGCGTTCGCCCTCGCCTACGTGGCCATGCAGGTGGGGCGCAGCCTGTTCTTCCTGTGGGCGGTGCGCGGCCGGCCGGGGATGGTGCGCAACTTCCAGCGCATCCTCGCCTGGCTAAGCCTGGGCGGCGGCTTCTGGATCGCCGGCGGCCTGGCCGAGGGCGAAACCCGCCTGCTGCTCTGGGGCCTCGGACTGGCGCTGGAATACGCCTCGCCCTCGCTGGGCTTCTGGGTGCCGGGGCTGGGCCGCTCGGAATCGACCGACTGGGATGTCGAGGGCGGGCATCTGTCGGAGCGTTGCGCGCTGTTCATCATCGTCGCGCTGGGCGAGTCGGTGCTGGTCACCGGCGCCACCTTCGCCGAGATGCCCTGGTCGGCGGTGACCGTGGCCGCCTTCCTGACCAGCTTCGTGGGTAGCCTGGCGATGTGGTGGCTGTATTTCGACAGCACCGCGGAAACCGGCAGCCACCGCATCGCCCACGCCCGCGACCCGGGCCGGCTGGCGCGGCTGGTCTATACCTACATCCACCTGCTGCCGGTGGCCGGCATCGTGGTCACGGCGGTGGCCGACGAGATGGTACTGGCCCACCCGCTGGGCCATGCCAGCGCTGCCGCCAGCGCCGCCATCCTCGGTGGCACGGCGCTGTACCTGCTGGGTAGCCTGCTGTTCCGCTGGACTATCGGCGGACAACTGCCCTGGTCCTGCCTGCTCGGCTTGCTGGCGCTGGCCGCACTGCTGCCCCTGGCCTCGCACCTGGCGCCGCTGTGGCTCTCGCTGGCGACCACCGTGGTGCTGGTGCTGATCGCCGCCTGGGAAGCCAGTGACCGCCACCGGCGGCAGTGCGCCGCGGTGCTGGAGCTGTCCGAGTCTTGAGGACTAGAGCCCCAGCGCCTCGCGCTGGGCATCCATCAACTGACGGATGCCGAGCGTGGCAAGGTCGAGCAACTGATCCAGCTCCTCGCGGCGGAAGGCATGACCCTCGGCGGTGCCCTGAACCTCGATGAACTGGCCGGCCTCGTTCATCACCACATTCATGTCGCACTCACAGGCGCTGTCCTCGGCGTAGTCGAGGTCGAGCACCGGCGTGCCGTTGTGGATGCCGACACTGATCGCCGCCACCTGGCCGTGCAGCGGGTCCTTCTTGATCAGCTTCTTGGCCTGCATGGCGCGGATCGCGTCCACCAGCGCGACATAGCCGCCGGTGATCGCGGCGGTTCGGGTGCCACCGTCGGCCTGCAGCACGTCGCAGTCGATGGTGATGGTCAGCCCCGGCAGGGCGTCGAGATCGACACAGGCGCGCAGGCTGCGGCCGATCAGGCGCTGGATCTCCTGGGTGCGGCCGCTCTGCTTGCCGCCGGCCGCCTCGCGCTTGTTACGGGTATGGGTGGCGCGCGGCAGCATGCCGTACTCGGCGGTGACCCAGCCGCCGTCCTTCTTCCAGGCCGGGCCACGCTCCTCGACGCTGGCGGTGCACAACACCTGGGTGTCGCCGAAGCAGACCAGCACCGAGCCTTCGGCATGCTTGGTAAAGCGACGCTCGAGGCGAATGGTGCGGAGCTGGCTGGGGGTGCGGCCGGAGGTGCGGGACATGGAAAGGGTCAGTCAGGATTTTTGCGGGACGCGAGTATAGTGCCCCGCCTCACGCCTCACGCCTCACGCCTCACGCCTCACGAGATTATGGACATCGACGAACTCGCGGAAACCTTCGAGCTGCTGGGCGACTGGGAGGAGCGCTACTCCTACCTCATCGACCTCGGCCGCAAGCTGCCGGCGCTGGCGGAGACCGAACGCAACGAGGAGACCAAGGTGCGTGGCTGCATGTCGCAGGTCTGGCTGGTGGGCGGTCTGCAGGCCGATGGCCGCATGCGCTTCAACGGCGATTCCGACTCCAGCCTGGTGAAGGGCCTGATCGCGCTGCTGATGGCCCTGGTCAACGACAAGACGCCGGCGGAAATCCTGGCGCTGGACATCGCCGGCAGCTTCCGGCGCCTGGGACTGGAGAGCAACATTACCGTCAATCGCCGCAACGGCTTCTACTCGATGGTGGAACGCATCCGCGCGCTGGCGGCGGCGGCTCAGCGCTAGCTCCGCTCGCTACGGCGCCTTCGGATGCGCCTTGAAGAAGGCCCAGATGGTCTCGCTGGCCTTCAGCGCCTGACTCGGCGGATCGGCGCGGCGGCGACCGGCGCTGCCCCCGGGCCAGGCGTGACCGGCGTCCTCGATCAGATAGCGCTCCACCGCCAGCCCCTCCGGGCAGCGGTAGCGCCAGTGCTGCACGCCGCCCCGCACCTGGACCTCGGGGGCCGCCTCGCAACCGTCGGCTCGTGCCCAGAAAGCGCCCTGCTCGCCGGCCGGCCGCAGCGGCCTGCCGTCCGAGGCGCCGGCCACCCGGCCGCCCAGCTCACCGCCCTGGGGCGGCACGATGCGATCGGCACCGCCATTGATGATCAGCGCCGACACTGGTCGCGGCGGCAACGCCTCGTCGCCGAACAGCGTGCCCACCACCGGCGCGATCGCCGCCACCGTGTCGGACAGTTCCAGCCCCAGGCGGTGACTCATCATGCCGCCGTTGGACATGCCGGTGACGTAGATGCGGCGCGGGTCCACCGGATAGTCCTGCGAAACCTGCTTGATCAGCGCGCGGATGAAGGCGACGTCGTCCGCACCATGCTCCATCGCGTAGGCGCAACAGTGGCCTGCGTTCCAGCTCAGCAGGCGCTCCTCGAAGCGCCCGCTGCCATCCGGGTAGACGACGATGAAGCCCTCGCGCCGGGCGATGGGTGTGAAGCCGCTCATCTGCTCGCCATTGTCGGCATTGCCTCCGCCACCGTGCAGCATCAGCACCAGGGGCAAAGGGCCACTCGGCAAAGGCGCGGGCACCCGGATCAGGTAGCCGCGCTGCGTCTCGCCCACCCGCACATGCTGACGCTCGCCGCTGTCGGCTCGGGCCGTCGCGAGTCCCGACGCCCAGGCCAGCCCCAGGCCCAGCAGGACGGCGAACCGTAGAGGCGCGCGGCTCATTTCTTCGCGGCCGGCAGGCATTCGGCGGCCTTTTCCGGGGTCTTGCCGCGCGCGCAGTCGCGGATCTGCTTGCGCTCGGCCTCCGGCAACTGACGCGCGGCGCGGAAGCGCTCGCGAATCTCGGCGCGGCGTTCCGGCGACAGCTCGCGGAATTCGCGCACGAAGCCGCGCAGGCGCTCGCGCTCTTCGGGGCTCAGCGACTTCCAGCGTTCGCGCCCTTCCTTGAGCTGCGCCTGCTGTTCGGGGGACAGAGCGTTGTAACGGTCGGCGCCACTTAGCAGTTGCTCGCGACGATCGGCGGGCAGGCTGTCCCAACCGGCCGCGAACTCGGACAGCGCCTGCTGCTGCTCGGGCTTGAGCTCGTTCCAGTTCTGGGCCCAGACCGCCGGAGCGGCGCACAGCAGGGCCAGGGACAGCCAGCAGCGAGCGAAATTCAGGAGCGCTTTCATGGCGGCCTCAGGCGGCATCGTCGGCGGCAAGCCAGAGCAGGTATTCGAGGTCTTCGTCCTGCAAAGGCTCCTCACCCATCGTCGGCTGGCCGACCGCCAACTCTTCGATGGCGGGCGCCGGCGGCGCGCTCGGCATCGGCGCCGGCGGCCAGAAGCCGATGCCGAAAGCCAGCAGCACGCCAGTCGCCAGTGCCGGCGCCAGCCAGACCCAGGCCGGCCGGGGCTTCGCCTCGGCGGCGGCCAGCGCGCGACGGCGGGCGGCGGCCAGCCGCGCACGCTGCACCGGGTCGATCTCGTCCTGCCAGTGGTCGAGCGCGCGCAGCACCGGTTCGGTGCCCGGCGGCGGCGACTCGTGCTGCTCGGTTTGGCGGCTCATGCTTGCAGTCCTTCCTGCGCCAGCAGGGTTTGCAGGGCGCTGATCGCCCGCGACAGATGGGTTTTGACGCTGCCCTCGCTGCAGGCCATGGCCTGGGCGGTCTCGCTGGTGGAAAGCCCCTCCCAATGCCGCAGCAGGAAGGCCTGACGCTGCCGGTGCGGCAGGCTTTGTAAGGCCTGCTGTACCCGCTGCTGTACCTGCGCGCCGGCTACCAGCGCCTCGGGGCGCTCGGCCTCGGGGCCGGGCAGGCGCTCCAGCGTCGATTCCTCGGCCTCGTCGTCGTCGAACTGCCGCTGGCCCAGCCAGCGGCCGCGCAGCAACTGCTTGTAACGCCACTTGCGCAAGCGGTTGTCGAGGATGCGGTAGAACAGCGGCGGCCACTCGGCGGGATCGTGGTCGGCGTAATGGCGGGCGAGCTGGATCATCGCCTCCTGCACGCAGTCCAGGGCCTCGTCGGCGTCGCCGCCGGTACCGAGCTGGGCGATGCGCAGCGCCCGCCGCTCGACGCCAGCCAGGAAACCGGCGAGCGTCGAGGTCTGCGGCCGCGCGCTGGCACTCACCCGCGGGTCAATCGCCGTGACGGCGGTCGGCACGACGGTCAGCACGCTGCACCACCCGATCCCCCTTGGCATCCAGCCGGGTTTCCTTGCGCTCGCCGCGCTCGTCCAGGCGCGAGTCGACGCGGTCGCCCTTTTCGTCCAGGCGACTCTGGTAGCGCTCGCCACGCTGGTCGATCTGGGCGGCCGCCTGCTCGTGGCCGTGCGCATCCAGGCGCTCGGCACGGTTGTCTGTGTGCTGCTCCACCGCGTCGCCACGGCGGTCCAGGCGCTGGTCGACGGTATCGCCGCGCTGGTCGGCATGCTGCTCCTTGCGCTCGCCGCGCTGATCCATGCGCTGGTCGATGCGCCCGGCGCGGTTCTCGACCGGGGTCTGGGCCTGCGCCAGGGGCGCCAGCAGCGCGGCACTTAAGGCCAGCGCCAGATGGAATACGGGTTTGCGGTCCATGCGATGCTCCTGTGACGGTGAGAGGTTGGAGGGCGTCCGCCGCCACTCCTGCCCACACAAGTCCGGCGATTGCCATCCGGTTGACACGCTAGGATGCTGTCCTGGGTATCGCTTCCAACTGAGAGCCGTCATGTCCGCCTTCGCCATCGCATTTCTGATCTTCGCCGCCGTCACGCTCTACAAGGGCGTGGTCACCGTGCCTCAGGGCATGGAATACACCGTCGAGCGTTTCGGCAAGTACCGCGCCACCTTCACCCCCGGCCTGCACTGGCTGGTGCCCTATGTCGACCGCGTCGGCCGCCGGCTGTCGATGATGGAGCAGGTGCTGGACGTGCCCAGCCAGGAGGTCATCACCAAGGACAATGCCATGGTCGGCGTCGACGGCGTGGTGTTCTACCAGGTGCTGGACGCGCCGAAGGCCGCCTATGAGGTGCAGCAACTGGAGTACGCCATCCTCAACCTGACCCAGACCAACCTGCGCACGGTGATGGGCTCGATGGACCTCGACGAGCTGCTCAGCCAGCGCGATCACATCAACACCAAGCTGCTGGCGGTGGTGGACCAGGCGACCTCGCCCTGGGGCATCAAGGTGACCCGCATCGAGGTCAAAGACATCCGCCCACCGGCCGATCTGGTCGATTCCATGGCGCGGCAGATGAAGGCCGAGCGCGACAAGCGCGCCAACATCCTCGAAGCCGAAGGCTTCCGCCAGGCGGCGATCCTCAAGGCCGAGGGCGAGAAGCAGTCGCAGATCCTGCGCGCCGAAGGCGAGCAGCAGCAGGCCATCCTCGACGCCGAGGGCCGCAAGGAGGCCGCCTACCGCGACGCCGACGCCCGCGAGCGCGAGGCCCAGGCCGAGGCGCGCGCGACGATCATGGTCAGCGAGGCGGTGAGCAAGGGCGATGTGCAGGCGCTCAACTACTTCATCGCTCAGAAATACGTCGAGGCGCTCAAGGAAATGGCGCTGTCGCCCAACCAGAAGACCGTCTACCTGCCGCTGGAGGCGATGGGCGTGATCAGTTCCATCAGCGGCATCGCCGACCTGGCCAAGAACGCCGGCCAGATCGTCAATCCCAAGGCCTGAGCCATGGATGCCCTGGTCTTCTGGCACTGGTGGGTGCTCGGCTTTGGCCTGCTGATCGCCGAGATCCTGCTGCCCGGCACCTTCTGCCTCTGGCTGGGTCTCGCCGCCTTCGTCACCGGCGCCGCCGCCTGGCTGATCCCCGGCCTGCACTGGCAGGTGGAGGTGGTGCTGTTCGCGGTGCTGTCGTTCGCGGCGGTGGGCCTGTGGTTCCGCTTCCGGCCCGCCGACAAGGCGGTGGTGGAGCACGGCCTCAACCAGCGCGGACGCGGCTACATCGGCCAGGTGTTCGTGCTGGTGGAAGCCATCGAAGACGGCGTCGGCAAGGCGCGCGTCGAGGACAGTGTCTGGCGCGTGCACGGCCCCGACCTGCCGGCCGGCGCCAAGGTGAAGGTGGTCGGCATCGAAGGCACGACGCTGCGCGTCAAGCCGGCCTGAGCCTGGGCATGAGTCGTCACCATGCTGCCCCACCCCGGCCGCCCAGGGTCCGGGTGACGCTGCCGGACAGCATCTACAGCCTCGGCGAGGAGATCGCCCACGCGCTCAGCCACGGCGTCGGCGCCTTCGCCGCCATCGCCGGCCTGACGGTGCTGGTGGCCAAGGCGGCGCTCTACGGCAACGCCTGGCATGTGGTCTCCGCCAGCGTGTTCGGCGCCACCCTGATCCTGATGTACACCGCCTCGGCGCTGTTTCATGGCATCCCGCTGCCGCGCAGCAAGCAGGTGCTGCGGGTGATCGACCACTGCTGCATCTACCTGCTGATCGCCGGCACCTACACGCCGTTCACCCTGGTGACCCTGCACGGGCCCTGGGGCTGGAGCCTGTTCGCGCTGACCTGGGGCCTGGCCGCGGTCGGCGTGGTGTTCAAGATCTTCACCACCGGCCGTTACGAGGCGCTGTCCCTGGGCGTCTATCTGGCCATGGGCTGGTGCGCGGTACTGGCGATCAAGCCGCTGCTGGCGGCGCTGCCGGCGGGCGGCCTCTGGCTACTGCTGGCGGGCGGGCTCTCCTACAGCCTGGGCGTGGTGTTCTACGCCTGGGAAAAGCTGCCCTACCACCACGCGATCTGGCATCTGTTCGTGCTCACCGGCAGCGTGCTGCATTACTTCGCGGTGCTGTTCTATGTGATCCCCTCCGGCGCGGTCGGCGGCGGATAAGCGCCGTTGGTAGTCCCGCGCCCATCGGCGCCGGCGCTTGCGCTAGGGTCCGCGCATGGCCGACCTGCCCCAGACCCGCCGTCTCAGCACCCCGCCCGTCTACTCGGCGGCGGAAGAGATCGCCCATAGCGTCAGCCACGGCCTGGGTGCGCTGCTGGCGATCGCCGGCCTGGCGGTGCTCGCCGCCCGCGCCGCGATGTACGGCGAATACCTGCACATCGTCGCCTGCAGCATGTTCGGCATGGCGATGCTGCTCACCTATCTGGCCTCGGCGATCTACCACAGCGTGCCGCTGTCGCTGCTGCCCACCGCCAAGGACGTGCTGCGCGCCATCGACCAGGCCTTCGTCTATGTGCTGATCGCCGGCACCTACACGCCATTCTGCCTGCTGGTGGTCGATGGCCCGCTTGGCCCGACCCTGTTCATCGCCACCTGGACGGTGGCGCTCACCGCCATCGCCTTCCGGATGCTGGCGCCGGACACCCACGAGCGCATCGCGCTGTGGATCTATCTGGCTCTGGGCTGGGGTGCGCTGCCATTGATGTCGCGCCTTTCCGAAGGCCTGCCGCGCGAGGGCCTGTGGCTCTTGATCGCCGGCGGCTGCGCCTATACCGCCGGCGTCGGCTTCTACCTGCAGACCAAGATGCGCTACCACCACGCGATCTGGCATCTGTTCACCCTGTTGGGCTCGGCGCTGCACTACTTCGCGGTGCTGCTCTACGTGATCCCCTCGATCTGAAGCCTTGCAGCGGGCGCGGCGCCGTGCCAGCGTTGGCCGCAACGACCACGCTCCCCGCAGCCGACGATGAAAGCCTTCACCGCCCCCGACAGCCCCTGGCGCGTGCCCTACGACGGCCGCTTCAAGGTAGCCCGCTCGCCGACCCGGCCACCTGCAGGTGGCCTGGACAAACCGGCACGGCAGGCGCGGCTGGCGGAGCTGGTGGAGGAGTTGGCGGTGCTCCAGCACATTCTCTACGCCCACGACCACCGCTCGCTGCTGCTGGTGTTCCAGGCCATGGACGCCGCCGGCAAGGATTCCACCATCCGCGCCGTGCTCTCCGGCGTCGACCCCGCCGGCTGCCAGGTGACCAGCTTCAAGCAGCCCAGCACCACCGAGCTGGAACACGACTTCCTCTGGCGTACCACCCTGGCCCTGCCCGAGCGTGGCCGTATCGGCGTGTTCAACCGCAGCTATTACGAGGAAGTGCTGGCGGTGCGCGTGCATCCGGAATTCCTCGATGCGCAGCGGCTGCCGCAGCCCAGGCCGCCACTCAAGCGGCTGTGGGCCGAGCGCTACCAGTCGATCCGCGACCACGAACTGCATCTGGCGCGCAACGGCACGGTGATCCTCAAGTTCTGGCTGCACATCAGCAAGGAGGAGCAGCGGCAGCGCTTTCTGGCGCGCCTGGACGAGCCGGCCAAGAACTGGAAGTTCAACAGCGGTGATGTCGCCGAGCGCGAACACTGGAACGCCTACATGCACGCCTACCAGGACGCGCTCAATGCCACCAGCCGGCCGTGGGCGCCCTGGTATGCGATCCCTGCCGACTCGAAGAGCTATATGCGGCAGACGGTGGCCGAAATCGTGGTGCAGACGCTCAAGGGCCTGGATCTGCGCTACCCGGAACTGGACGCCACCGAGAAGCGGCGCTTCACCGCCATGCGCCGCAGCCTCTCCCGCAAGACCTGAACCCCGCCCTCGCGCCCGATGAGCCCACCCCAGAAGTGGACCCTGCTGCTCGCCCTCTACTTCAGCCAGGGCCTGCCCTTCGGCTTCTTCACCCAGGCGCTGCCGGTGCTGCTGCGCGAGGACGGCGTCTCGCTGTCGCGCATCGGCCTCTCCGGCCTGCTGTTCCTGCCCTGGGCGCTGAAGTGGCTGTGGGCGCCCTGGGTGGACGCCCACGGCCTGCGCAAGCACTGGATCATCCCCCTGCAGCTGGCGACCATCCTCACCGCGGTGGCGCTGGCGGCGGTGGACGGCAGCGCGGAGCAGAAGCTGTTCTGGCTGAAGATCGCCATCGTGCTCTGCGCGCTGTTCGCCGCCACCCAGGACGTGCCCAGCGACGCCCTGGCGGTGCATCTGCTGCGACCGGGCGAGCGCGGCCTGGGCAATGCCGTGCAGGTCGGCGGCTACCGGCTGGGCATGGTGCTGGGCGGCGGTGCGCTGATGATCGTGCTCGACCAGCTCGGCTGGGCGGCGGCCTTTCTGGCGATGGCGGCCTTCCTGGGCTTGAGCCTGTGGCCGGTGCTGCGCTTCCCCGAGCAGCGCCTGCTGCCGCCGCTGGAGCGGCGCGCGCCCGGCGCCAATCCGCTGCCGGCGATCTGGGCACGGCTACGGCTGCCGGGCATGGCGGCGCTGCTGTTCTGGCTGGTGGCCTACAAGTTTGGCGACAGCATGGCCTCGGCGATGGTGAAGCCCTATCTGGTCGATGCCGGCTGGAGCAAGACCGCGATCGGCCTCTGGGCTGGCATCGCCGGCTCCGGCGGCGGCCTGCTCGGCGCGCTGCTCGGCGGCCTGGCCGCCGACCGCCTGGGCCGTCGTCGCGCGCTGCTCTACTGCGGTCTGGCGCAGACCGCGGCGGTGGCGCTCTACGCCCTGCACGCCCTCGGCCCCGGCGGCGAGTGGCTGCTGAAGACCGCGGTGACCCTGGAGCATGTGCTCGGCGGCATGGCAACGGTGGCGCTGTTCACCCTGATGATGGACGCCAGCGATCCGCTCCACGCCGGCAGCGACTACACGCTGCAAGCCTGCGCCATCGTCATCGCCACCGGCCTGGCCGGCTGGGCCGGCGGCCTGCTTGGCGATGCGCTCGGCTACGGGGCGCTGTTCGCGCTCGCCACCCTGCTCTCCGGCGCCGGCTGCGCCCTGCTGCTGTGGGCACTGGCGGCGCACCGTGTGCCTACCCGGTTGAGCGAGCAGATGCGGGGCTAGCCGGCGCGACAGCGACGTCGGCGCTGACCTCAGTGAGGATTCGCTTGCTTCGGCCGATGGCCCAGCACCTGGAACAGGCGCTGCCCCCAGTCCGGCGACAGCGTGTTCTGCTGGCCTGGGCTCCGGTGCCCGTCGCGGGACTGCGCTTCGCGTTGCGCTTTCAGACGGCGTTCTTCCGCCATGGCCAGAAATAACTCGTTCATCATCAACTCCTTCGAATGACAGGGCGGTACACGGACCATGGGGCGACTCCTGTCTGGTGGGCACGGCGCCGAGCTTGCGTCCTAACTAGGGCGAAAACGGCCCTAATTCGAGATAGGCTGTCGCCCATGTCGAGACCCACGCTGCGAGTGCTCAGCGCCCTGGAACTGCTGCAGGCGCGCGGCCGCCTGAGCGGCGCCGAGCTTGCCGAGCGCCTGGGCGTGGACCGGCGCACGGTGCGCCGCTACATCGCCAAGCTGGAGGAGCTGGGCATCCCGCTGATCGCCGAGCAGGGCCGCGACGGCGGCTACCGGCTGGTGCCGGGCTACAAGCTGCCGCCGCTGATGTTCAGCGACGACGAAGCGCTGGCGCTGTCAGTGGGCCTGGTCGCCGCGCGCGGCCTGGGCCTGGCGGAAGCCGCTCCGGCCGCCGCCAGCGCGCAGGCCAAGCTGGAGCGGGTGATGCCGGAGGCGCTGAGAAAGCGGGTTGCCGCCATGGACGAAACGATCACCGTCGACTTGAACCGGCCGGCCGTCGTCGCGATCAACAATCAGGTCCTGGTTACGCTGAGCGCCGCCGCCCAGCGCCGCCAACGCGTGCACCTGGCCTACCGCACACCTCAGCAGGCCGACAGCGCGCGCGACTTCGATCCCTACGGCCTGCTCTACCAGTCCGGTCACTGGTACGTCGCCGGCCACTGCCATCTGCGCCGCGCGTTGCGCTCATTCCGTCTCGACCGGGTGCGCTCGGTGCGCGCCATCGACAGCTATTTCGGCCGGCCGGAATCGTTCGACGTGCTTGCCTACCTGCGCGATTCCATCGCCAGCCTGCCGCGCGAGCATGTGGTCGAGGTGTGTCTGCACACCGACCTCGCCAGCGCCCAGCGCGAGCTGTTCTACGCCTTCGGCCTACTGGAGGCGGAAGGCGAAGACCGTGTGCGGCTGCGCAGCCAGACCGAGGATCTCGACTGGTACGCGCGGCAACTGGCGCGCCTGCCGTTCGAGTTCAGCGTGCTGCGACCGGCAGCGCTGGGCACCGCCCTGGCGCGGCTGGGCCAGCGTCTGCAGCAGTACGCCGGCACCTGAACCCAGCGCTTCAGCGCTCCCAGAGGATGCGCACCGCCAGTTCCGGGCTGCCACCCGGCGGGATGTTGTGCATCAGCAGCTCCAGGCCGCCGGCGGGCAGGTACTGAAGCGCGAGATCCCAACCCCAGTCCGGTCCCGGCGGCGCGGCATAGCTGCCCAGCACCAGAAAGCCGTTGACGCGGGCCTCGCCCCGACAGTGCATCACCGAACCACTGCTGTGGAAGGAATCGACCCAGGCGGCGCTGACCGTGTCCTGGGCGTTGTCGTTGCCGACCAGCAGCAGGCCCGACTGCGGCTGAGCTTCGAAGCTCCACTGGTAGCGCAGCGTCAGGAACTTGCCCATTGCCTCGGTGGCGACCTGGAGCGTGCAGGAGCAGGTCGCATGCGGCGACGCCTTGGGATCGAACCACAGGCTCTTCTCGCCGGACCAGTCGCCCAGCAACTGGGGATGCAGGCTGCTCAGTTTCATCGGAATCTCCGGTGGCACCGGAGCTCAGTCTAGCCGCCGGTCGGGCACGTGCAAGGCGCGGTCAGACTGCCGGCGCCAGTTCCCGCGCAGCGCGCCCCGTCAGAACGACAGCCGCGCCCGCGCGCCGCCCTCGGGGCGATTCTCCAGGCTCAGCCGCCAGCGCAGCCGCTGCGCCAGCGTGGCGGCGATGTAGAGGCCCATGCCGGTGCCGCCATCGCGACCGCGGCTGCGTGGCGCGAACACCTGCGGCAGTTCCTCGGGCGGAATGCCGGGGCCGTCGTCATCGACCACCAGGCCTAGAGAGTCCAGTCGCACCCGCACCGCACCCGGCTGCTGGCGCCCCGCCTGGGCCACCGCGCGTAGCGAGTTGCGCAGCAGGTTGCTGACGATCACCGTCACCGCGCCGGCCGGCGCCACCACCGTGCAAGGCTGTAACTGCCAGTCCACCGCACTGATGTCGAGCTGGGCGGCGCACAAGGCCGGCAGGCGCTCGTGCAGGGGCAAGGCCTCCGCGACCGGCACGGCGTCCGTGCGCGACAGCCAGAGCAGGGCATCGAGATCCTGCAGGGCGCTGCGTGCCGAGCGCAGGATGCGCGCCACCGGCGGCGGTGGCGGCGGCTGGCCGGCGTCGAGAATTTCGGCCGCGCCCAGGATCACCGCCAGCGGCGTGCGCAGTTCGTGGCTGGCGCTGGCGGCAAAGGCACGTTCACGCTCGACCAGTTCATCCACCCGCGCCATATGGCTGTTGAGCGCCTCGGTAATCACCGCCAGTTCGCTGTCGTGCGCAGCCGCCGGCAGCCGCGCGCCGCGCTGCTCGGGGTCGAGACCACGCAGATCGGCGACCAGGCCGTCGAGCGGCGCCAGGGTCTGCTGGGCCAGGCGACCAGACAGCCACCAGCCGAGCAAGGCGGTTAGGAGCATGCCGGCCAGCAGGGTCAGCCAGAGCAATTGCTCGCGGGCGCTCAGCGCGCGGTCGCTATAGCTGAGGTAGGCCGTGTCGCCGGGGGCGAGACGTCGCACCAGCACGTAGTGCGGGCGCTCTTCGTAGACGACGTCGGCGTGCAGGCCCGGCGCCAGCGCCCAGACCACTGTCGGCGGCGGCGCCCCACCCAGCGCCGGCCGGTAGTAGCGCAGGGCTTCGCCCAGCACTTCGTTCGGCTCCGGTACCGTGCCGGCGCCCACGAAGCTGCGCAACTCCCGCTCCAGCAGATCGCTGAGGGTGGCGTGTTCGATATAGCGTTCCACCACCAGAAAGCCGAGCCCGAGCAGCAGCGCACTGAGCAACGACAGGCTCACCAACGTGGAGGCCAGACGGCGACGCAGGCGGTGGCCGCCGGTACCCTTGTCTGTCGCCGCCGATGCCATCGTCGCGGCCAGGACCAAGGGCTTCAGGCGTCGAGTACCGCCAGGCGATAACCTTCGCCGTGCACGGTATGGATCAACTTGGTGGCGAACGGCTTGTCCACCGCCGCGCGCAGGTTGTGCAGGTGCGCGCGCAGGACATCGCCGTCAGGCGCGTCGTCGCCCCACAGGGCGCGCTCCAGCTCGGCGCGGGTGACCAGGCGCGGCGAGCGGCGCAGCAGCACCTCCAGCAGGCGGCGCTCGGCGCGGGTGAGGGTGATCGCCTTGCCGGCGCGGCGCACTTCGGCGGTGCCCGGGTCGCACTCCAGGTCCGCCACCCGCAGCACCTGTTCGGCGACCGTGCCGCTGGCGCGTCGGTGCAGCGCCGCCAGGCGGGCTGCCAGCTCGGACAGCGCGAACGGCTTGACCAGGTAGTCGTCCGCACCGGCGGCGAGGCCATCGACACGGTCGGCGACGGCGTCGAGCGCGGTGAGCATCAGCACCGGCGTGTTGACGCCCTGACTGCGCAGGCGGCGGCAGAGGCCGGCTCCATCCAGGCCCGGCAGCAGGCGGTCGAGCACGATGACGTCGGCGCCGCCTTCCTGAGCCCGGAGCAGCCCCGTGGGGCCGTCGGCCGCAAAGTCCACCGCATGGCCCTGGGCCGTCAGGTGATCGCCGACGTTGGCGGCGAGGTCGGGATGATCTTCGATGACGAGTATGCGCATGGCACGAATGCTACGTCAGCCGGAGGTCAAAGGTCCGTTAAGCCGGATCCGGGTCGCGGGCGCGCTGCTTGCCGATCCAGCCGGCCCAGAGGATGCCCAGCTCGAACAACAGGTAGGAGGGCAGCGCCACCAGGATCTGGCTGGCGACATCCGGCGGGGTGATGATTGCCGCCGCCACGAAGATGCCGACCAGCACATAGCCGCGCGCCTCCTTGAGCTGGGCGACGCTGACGAAGCCGGTCCAGACCAGCAGCACTACCGCCACCGGGGTCTCGAAGGCGACTCCGAAGGCGATGAAGATGGTGAGGATGAAGTCCAGGTACTTGCCGATGTCGGTCGCCACCTGCACGCCCTCGGGCGCGACGCCGATCATGAAGTGGAACACCGCCGGCAGGGTCACGTAATAGGCGAAGGCGATTCCGGCGTAGAACAGCAAGGTGGAAGAGGCCAGCAGCGGCGCGATCAGCTTGCGCTCGTGCCGGTAGAGGCCGGGCGCGACGAAGCCCCAGACCTGGTAGAGAATCCAGGGCATCGCCAGCACGATGGACAGCAGCGCCACCAGCTTGAACGGGATCAGGAAGGGCGAGGCCACCTCGGTGGCGATCATGCTCGCGCCGGGCGGCAGCAGCTTCATCAGCGGCGCGGCGAAAAAAGCGTAGATCTCGCGCGCGAAGAAAATCATCGGCAGCAGCAGCACCAGCACGCCGATCATGGCGCGCAGGAAACGGGTGCGCAGTTCCAGCAGATGCTGGAGCAGGGGCTGTTCGGCGCCGGACGCGTTGGGGTCGATGATCGGCATCGACTAGTTCTTGCCGTCGCCGGGCGGCGTGGCGGCGTCCTTGACCTCGTTGGCGGTGGACTTCACCTGCGACTCCAGCATGGAGAACTGCTCGCGGGCCAGGCGGTTGGCCTCATCGAGCTTTTTCTTTAGGTCCGCCGCCTGGGTTTCGCGCTCCAGCTCGGCGGACAGATTGCGCATATAGCTCTTGGCCTGGCCGGTCCAGCGGCCGACGCTGCGCGCAACCTTGGGCAGGCGCTCCGGCCCGAGCACGATCAGGGCGATCACGAAG
The DNA here is from genome assembly GCA_004297005.1 of Nevskiaceae bacterium. Classification (GTDB taxonomy): domain Bacteria; phylum Pseudomonadota; class Gammaproteobacteria; order Nevskiales; family Nevskiaceae; genus Stagnimonas. The sequence continues at coordinate 1,485 of SCVA01000011.1, read as the reverse complement.
CACAGGAACAGCTCGCCGAAACCGATATCGAACATGGGCTTAGAGCCGGCCGCGAGGCAGGGCCGCTAGACCTGGTCTTTCTTGGTTTCGCTCTGCACGGTCTGCGACTGACTGGCAACCGCCTCCGGCTTCTTGGCCGCCTCGGTCTCGCCTTCGCGCATCGCGTCCTTGAAGTTCTTCACCGCCGAACCGAGGTCGCCGCCGGCACCGCGCAGCTTCTTGGTGCCGAACACCAGCACCACCACCACCAGCACGATCAGCCAGTGCCAAAGAGAGAAGGAACCCATGTGTATCTCCTAAAAAAGTGACCTACTTCGAGCGCGCGGCTTTTTCCGCGTGACCGGAAGTACCCATGCGGCGCGCCAGCTCGGCCAGCACCGCCTGGGAGGAAAGGCCCCGGTGCGCGAGCAGCACCAGGGTGTGGAACCAGAGATCCGCCACCTCGTAGACCAGCGCCGCGTCGTCGGGGTTCTTGGCGGCGATGATGGTCTCGGCCGCTTCCTCGCCCAGCTTCTTGGCGATGCCGTCCACGCCCTTGGCGTAGAGGCTGGCGGTATAGGAACTGGCGGCGTCGGCTCCCTTGCGGGCGAGCAGTTGCGCATCCAGGGCTTCGAGAATCTGGCTGGCGGGTACGGACATCGCGCAAGTTTAGCCCAGCGAATGCTGCAACAGTGCGTCAGCGCGACGCCGCAGCCGCCTGGCAAAGCCTGGGCAAAGACCGGTCTGCGCGGCGCGCCAGCGCCGGAATACCCACCACCACCGGCAGCGCCACCCATATCCACTACGAGGTGTATCCGGATTCCAGCGCGGTCTATGGCGACACCAGGCTTCGGCCCGATGCCCCGCGCATCCGGCCACAAAAAAACCCGCAAGCGCGGGCTTTTTTTGTGGCCGGCAGGCGCTCACATGCGCACGCGCACCCCGCGCTGCGCCAGATAGCTCTTGGCGTCGCCAACGGTGTAGGTACCGTGGTGAAAGATGCTGGCGGCCAGCGCCGCATCGGCATGGCCTTCGGCCAGCCCCTGGTAGAGATGCTCCAGGCTGCCGACGCCACCGGAAGCGATCACGGGCACATTGACCCGGCGGTTGATCGCCGCGAGCAGCTCGACGTCATAGCCTTCCTTGGTGCCGTCGCGGTCCATGCTGGTCACCAGCAGCTCGCCAGCGCCGTACTGCACCATCTTCGCCGCCCAGTCCACTGCATCGAGGCCGGTGGCCTTGCGGCCGCCGTGGGTGAACACCTCCCAGCGCAGCGGCTCCTTCTTCTTGCTCACCCGCTTGGCGTCGATGGCGACGACGATGCATTGCACGCCGTAGCGGTCGCCCGCCTCGCGCACGAAGTCGGGGTTCTGCACCGCCGCGGTATTGATGCTGACCTTGTCGGCACCGGCGGCGAGCAGGCACTTGACGTCGGCGCAGCTGCGCACGCCGCCACCGACGGTGAGCGGGATGTAGATCTCGCGCGCCACCGCCTCGACCGTCGCG
>SCVA01000010.1 GCA_004297005.1 Nevskiaceae bacterium | reverse complement strand
CTGGGCGGCGCAGAAAACGATCACCGAGGAGGAATACCGCCCTTGCAGCTTCTCGACGCTGCACGGCTACGAGTTCAGCTCCAACAAGCGCGGCCAGATGCTGCACCGGAACGTGATCTTTCGCGGTGACGCCGGGCAGGTGCCGGAGGTGGTGTTCAGCTCGGTGACCCCGCTCACCGGCATCGACGACCGCAACGCCAACGACGAGTGGATGCTGTTCGATCACTTGCAGACCGAATGCGGCGGCACGCCCGGCTGCCAGGCGCTGACCATTCCGCACAGCAGCAATCTCTCCGACGGCCGCTTCTTCATGCCCACCGACTTCGCCACCGGCCTGCCGCCGGGCCGCGACGGGGTGGCGCTCACCCGGGGCGACGCCGAGCTGCGCCGCGAGTACGACCGCGTGTTCGAGATCTACCAGCACAAGGGGGGCTCGGAATGCGCCGCCGGCCTGGAGGGCAATTACCTGGAGGGCGAGGAGACCCGTTGCGACTTCGAGCTGAGCAAGAACGTCTGCGCCGGCCTGCCCGACGATCCGCCCGGTTGCGCGCGCTACTGCACCGGCGACCCGGCGCGCGACCCGAGCTTCTGCTCGCTGCAGCAGGCACCGACCTTGCTTACCCGCGTCTGCGAAACCGCCGGCCCCGATGGCGCCTCCGGCCCGGCCGCCAACTGCACCACGCCGCTGGACTACTACCGCAATGCCATGGCCGAGGGCCTGAGCCTGCGCGGCATCCTGGGCTTGAACCCCTACCGCCAGGGCGTCATCGCCTCCACCGACACCCACAACGGCACGCCCGGCATGGCCCGCGAGCGCGCCTACCCCGGCCACGGCGGCGTGCTCGAAGACGAGCCCAAGGACCACCTCGGCATGTGGGACTGCGACAACAGCAACCGGCCGATCAATCCGGAAGATCCCAGCGACCCCGGCAACTGCACCAACCGCATCTTCCTCGACCGCGCGCGCGGCTTTGGCAGCGGTGGCCTGGCCGGCGTCTGGTCGGCGGAAAACACCCGCGGCCAGATCTGGGACGCGCTGCACCGTGGCGAGACCTTCGGCACCTCCGGCCCTCGCCTGCGCATCCGCATGCAGGCGAGCTGGACGCCGCCGCCGGCCGACATCTGCGCGCGGTTGGCGCAGGGCGGCGAGAGTGTCACCGCCAGATCAGGGGCTTTGGTGGGCGCGGTGATGGGCGGCGACCTGCCGCCACGGCCGGCGGGCGCCAGCGCGCCCTACATCACCGTCTGGGCCATGCAGGATCTCGGCGGAGCCGGCGAGGCCACGCTGCCGCTACAGGCCATCGATCTCATCAAGGGCACGCTCAATGCCGGTGGCGAGCCCAAGGTGCGCGCCTACGAGGCGGTGGCCCACAGCAGCCATCCGGTGGAGCGTCCGGCGCCCGACTGCTCGGTGGCGCCGGGCCTGCACCCCGAGCAGCTTTGCGTCACCTGGCAAGACCCGGACTTCCACGCCGACCGCGACGCCTACTGGTACGCCCGCGCACGGGAGATTCCGAGCTGCCGCTGGAGCACCCAGCTCTGCGTCAGCAAGGGTGTGGACTGCGCCGCGCTGAGCCCGGCCAACGGCATCTTCCCGGCCGAGTCTGGCTTTGCCGGCTACGAGGGCTGCTGCCGCATGGAAGGCGAGCCCGGCAGCTTCACCGGCAAGAACATCTTCGCCACGCTGGAAGAGCGCGTGTGGGGTTCGCCGGTCTGGTACGAGAGCCAGTGAATAAACCTACTGCGCTGCCCAATCGCGCTCTTGGCCTAAGCGGGACTGGCACTGCCAGTCCCGACGCTGGGCCAGGAGCCATGCGCTGCTCGCAATCCTCACGCACACAAGTGCGCTGCGGTTGCTGCGCTGCTATTCCTTGCGCTTGGGCATGCTCGCTACGGTTTCTTCACAGGCTCTGACCCTCAACCCCTGACCGCTTTCCCCCTCTCTCCCCTCGTGGGAGAGGGGCACAACACACTTTCAAACTACGCAGCCCCACCATGCCCACGAAAACCTACAAGAACAAGCTCTGCGTCATCACCGGCGGCTCCAGCGGTATTGGCCTCGCCATCGCCGAGCTGCTGGCCGCCGAAGGTGCGCGCCTGCTGCTGGTGGCGCGCGATCCGGCGACGCTGGCGACCGCCGCCGAAGCTTTGCGCAAGCTCGGCGCCGCCGAGGTCGCGACGCTGTCGGCCGATGTCGCCAAGGACGAAGACATCGCCCGCCTGCCCGCCGCCATCGCCGCGCTGGCGCCGGCCGCCGATCTGGTGGTGAACAGCGCCGGCATCGTCAGCGCCGGCCTGCTGCACGAGGTGCCGATGGAGGAGTGGCGGCGGCTGCAAGAGATCAACGTGCTCGGCGTGGTGCGGGTGATGAACGCGGTGCTGCCGGCCATGCTGGCGCGCGCCGGCAGCCTCGCGCGCGGCGAGCGTGCCGGCCACATCGTCAACATCGCCTCCGCCGCCGGCCTGGTCGGCTTCAACGGTCTGGGCGCCTACGGCAGCACCAAGGCGGCGGTGGTGGCGATGGGCGAGAGCCTGCGCGCCGAGCTGGCCGGCTCGCGCATCGGCGTCACCACCGTCTGCCCCGGTTTCGTGAAGACGCCCATCGCCGGCAAGCTCAAGCTGTTCGGCCGCATGGACAACGAGCGCACGCAGAAATTCGTGCAGAACTGGTTTGTGCGCAACAACCTGGAGGCCGTCACCGTCGCCCGCAAAACGCTCACCGCCGCGCGCCGCAACCGGCCGCTGCTGGTGGTCGGCCGTGACGCGCTCTCCGGCTACTGGACCAAGCGGGTGATGCCCTCGGTGCTCGACCGCATGATGGCGCGCATGTCGCCCAAGCCGAGGCGCGCCGCGAAAGCCTGAGATGAAACCGGCGCTGCTCTGGGGCTCGGAGCTGTCCCCCTTCTTCCTCAAGGTGGAAGCGCTGTGCCAACACGCCGGCCTGCCTACCGAGCGGCGGCCGGATGGCGGCACCGCGCTGGAAAACCTGCGGTTGATGACGCGCCTGCGCCTCGCGCAAGCGCGGCGCAGGGTGAAGCGCTGGCCGTCCGCGCAGCCGGACGACGAGTACCCACTGGTGCCCTACCTGTTCACCGCGGATGGCGACATCCACTACGACAGCAGCGGCATCGCCGGCTGGCTGGACGCGCATCCGGTTAGCGCCGCCGCTGCCGAGCCGCTGATCCCGCGCGAACCGCTACCGGCCTTCGTCTGCAAGCTGATTGAGGAAGCGCTCGACGAAGTGGGCCTCTACCTCGTGCATCACCACCGCTGGGTGGTGTCGCGCGGCGACAACGACGCCGGCGAGCGGCTGGCGCGCGAGTTCCGCAGTCTGCTGCCCGGCTTCGCACAGCCGCTGCTCGCGCAGAGTTTCTCGCGGCGGCAGACGCGGCGCCTGCCCTATCTGTTCTCGGTCGCGCCCGACAACAAGCGCTGGCTTCCCGGCCGCTGGCCCGATCCGCCAGCGCGCACCGGCTTTCCTGCCACGCACCGGCGCCTGGAGCAGTCCTGGGACGAACTGGTAGACGCCGCCGAGCGCCTGCTGTCGCAGCAGCCTTATCTGTTGGGGGATCGCTTCACTCTCGCCGACGCCGCGCTGTATGGCCAGCTCGGCATGAACCTCAGCGACCCCAGCTCCGAACGCCGCCTGCGCGAACGCGCGCCAAGGCTGCGCGGCTGGCTCGGTGCGATTGCGGCGGGTCGCCATGCCGGCAGCCGTGGAGAACTGCGACTGCACCCCGAGCTAGCGCCGCTGCTGGCCTGGGTGCAGAGCGATTTCATTCCGCTGATGCGCGCCAATGCGGCGGCGGCTTCGGCGCCCTCACACGGCCCGCGCAACGAAGCCGCGTTCAACCGCGGCCGCGACCTGTTTGAGTTCGAGTGGCGCGGAGCCCCGGCGCGCACCGTGGTGAAGCGGTTTCAGCTGCGTACCTGGAGCGAGCTGTGTGCGGAGGCCAGAGCACTGTCGGCTGAGGATATGGAAACGCTGTCGGCGCTTGGCTGCGAGGCCTGCTTGCCCGAGTGGCGACGCTAGAAATTGCGGTCAGCCGTAGGCGGTAGGGTGGGCTTCAGCCCACGCGATAGTGGCGCGCCAGCCGCGCCAGCTCGCGTGGGCACGCTGCGCTTTGCCCACCCTACGTTGCTGTAGGGTCGGCTTTAGCACGCACTGCGACAAGCTTGATGGATACTCCGAACCATGTCCCGCTATCGCCGAATTCTGGTTCCCGGCGCGACCTATTTCTTCACGGTGGCGTTGGCGGATCGAAAAAGCTGCTTGCTGGTCGAGGAGATCGACCGCCTGCGCAAGGCCTATGGTGGCGTGCATCGGTCGCTCCCTTTCACGACGATTGCCGTTGCTGTGTTGCCCGATCACATCCACGCGGTCTGGAAGCTGCCGGAGGGCGATGCGGACTACTCCCTCCGGTGGAGTCGGATCAAAGCCGAGTTTTCACGTGGCCTGCCGGCCGTCGAGCGGGGCCTGAGTAAGCAGCAGCGCCGCGAAAAGGGCATCTGGCAGCGGCGATTCTGGGAGCACCAGATTCGGGACGAGGTCGATCTGGAGCGGCACATTGATTACATCCATTACAACCCGGTGAAGCATGGCCTGGTTAGCCGGGTGTCGGACTGGCCCCATTCGAGCTTTCACCGATATGTTTCGGCCGGGTGGCTGAGTGTCGATTGGGCGGGGGATGTGAGAGAAGCAGTCGGGTTTGGCGAGCGGGCCTGAGTGCTTTGCCGAAGGATGGCGGTGTAGGGTGGGCTTTAGCCCACGCGTCTCCTCCTAGGCTCGCACCCCAAGCGCGTGGGCACGCTTCGCTTTGCCCACCCTACGGTTATCCCAACCGCTCCAACATCCACAACCGATCCTGCCCCCAGGTCGTGAACTCGCCGCGCCGGAAGCTCGGCACGCCCCACAGTCCGGCTGCGAACAGCGCTTCGCGGTTGGCTTCGGCCTGGCGGGTGTCGATGCCTTGCGCGAGCTTCTGCTGGGCGGCGCTCCAATCCAGGCCGCAGCGCTCGAACACCGTGCGCAGGCCTTCGTCGGTGCTCACGTCGATCCCCTCGGCCCAGACGCTCTGGCCGGCGAGGGCGCAGTAGCGCAGCTGGGTGTCGGTGTCGGCACTGTAGGGAAAGACGGTGAGCAGGCGCAGCGCGCCGGCACCGACCGGGGCTTGGTCATGCGCTGACTACGGTTGTCCTCGCGATTAAATGCATATACGATAATTGTCGTGGCCTACGACCCCGCCAAGCGGAAAAGAACCTGCGCAAGCATGAGATTGATTTGGCTGCTTGCGACGCCGTTTTTGACGAGCCGATGCTTACCCGCGAAGACACTCGCAAGTTCTACGGCGAGCAGCGTCTGGTGAGTCTGGGCTGGTTGAAAGGGCGGGTCGTGGTGTTGGTGTGGACCGATCGCGAGGACGGACCGCGAATGATTTCCTGTAGAGAGGCAGAACCCCATGAACAAGAAGCGTACTTCCGTGCGTACCCCTCCGGCTGATGTGCCCTATGACACCAAGAAGAAAGCCGCAGTCCTGTCGTTCTGGGAAGGCGCTACTCCTCATCGGGGCGTAGCGGAGCTGCGGGCGAAGCGTGGACGCCCAGTGAAAGCTGAGGACGAGCGAAAAGAGCAGATCGCCTTGCGCCTCGATGCGGATGTACTCGCCTGGTATCGCGGACTGGGCGCGGGCTGGCAGACCCGAATGAATGCGGTGCTGAAGGCCTACCGAGACGCGACGGTTTGAGTGGACCGAAGGCTCGGCCGCCGCGACACCGAAGCACCCTCTCTGTCGCTTCGCGACATTCCCCCTGCGAAGCAGGGGAGGCAAAGCCTCTCGCGCAGGCACGACATGCCGTTGTTTGATTCAAAGAGGCTCTAGAAGGCCCAGGCTGTTGGCGCCGAGCACGCGGGTTAGGCCAACCGCTCCAACATCCACAGCCGGTCCTGCCCCCAGGTCGTGAACTCGCCACGCCGGAAGCTCGGCACGCCCCACAGTCCGGCCGCGAACAGCGCTTCGCGGTTGGCTTCGGCCTGGCGGGTGTCGATGCCTTGCGCGAGCTTCTGCTGGGCGGCGCTCCAGTCCAGGCCGCAGCGCTCGAACACCGTGCGCAGGCCTTCGTCGGTGCTCACGTCGATGCCCTCGGCCCAGACGCTCTGGCCGGCGAGGGCGCAGTAGCGCAACTGGGTGTCGGTGTCGGCGCTATAGGGAAAAACAGTGAGCAGGCGCAGCGCGCCGGCGCCGACCGGGTCGTGGATGCGGCCGAAGGGGATGCCCTGGGCATCGGCGCAGCGCTTCACGTCGCGGACGATGTAGAGGCGCTTCACGCGCGGCACCGGCAGCCCGCGCATCACCATCGGCAGCACCGGTCGCACTTGCAGGTTTGCGTGCCGTCCCAGCGCGCGCTCGCGCAGCAGGGCGACGGCGGCGAGGTAGGAGTAGGGGCTGCGGAAGCTGAACCAGAACTCCAGCGGCGCGTCCGCGGCGACGGGTGTGGCGTGGAAGCGGCTGGCATCCAGCACCGACAGCGGCGCCGCGTCGGCTAGACCCTGGTCGGCGCCGAGCCGCGCATGCAGAAACTCCAGGCGGTCCAGCGCCCAAAACCACTCGCCTCGGTACTGCCACATCGCCGGCAGGTAGTGGCCCAGGCGCTCGCGCCGGGCGGCGTTGCCGGCGAGCAGGGATTGGGTCACCACGCTGTCGGCGTTCGGCCCCGGCGGTATCGCGCGGCGGGCGGCGAAGGCCTCCAGCGCGGCGCGCTCGGCCTCGAGAAAGGCGGCGGCGTTGCCGGTGCAGGCGGCGAGCCGCGCCTGCAGGGCGCGCTGCTGCTCCTCGCTCAGGCGCAGTGGCGCGGGCAGGTCGTGACAGGGCGCGATGCGCGCGGCGTCGAGGCTGGCGAAGGCACGCTGGCGCGCTTCTTCCGGATAGGTGCTTTCCGCCGGGGAGGGCACCAGATGGATGTGCAGCGGCAGCCGCAGGCGCGGCAGCAGGCGGCGGGCGAGCGCGGCGCAGAGCTGCGAGTGCGGGTCGCCGACTTCGTAGTACAGCTCCAGCGCGCGGCCGGCGCGCAGGCGTGCCAGCGGATCACGGGAGCTGGCGATGCGCTCGACCAGGCGCGACTTGAGGCTGGGCTTGAGGCCGGCGACGGGCAGCGAAATCGGGGTTTCCATGGCGCGTTCGGGTGCGGGCTATTGACCGGATTCTGTGCCTGAGTTTACATAGTGTAAATTTTTGGCACCAGAGCGGAGGAGAACCGTATGACTGCACCGACGGCCGGCGCGACCCAGACCACGCCCGAGATCGAACTGTTCACCGCCCCCACGCCCAACGGCTGGAAGATCTCGGTGGCGCTGGAGGAGCTGGGCCTGCCCTACACGGTGCGGCCGGTGAACATCCTCGGCGGCGACCAGAAAAAGCCGGAGTTCCTGGCGCTCAATCCCAACGGCCGCATTCCGGTGATCGTCGATCACGGCAACGACGACTACGCGGTGTTCGAGTCCGGCGCCATCCTGATCTACCTCGCCGAGAAGACCGGAAAGCTGCTGCCGGCCGAGCCCAAGGCGCGCATGCGCGCGATCCAGTGGCTGATGTTCCAGATGGGCGGGGTGGGGCCGATGATGGGCCAGGCCAATGTCTTCTACCGCTATCTGCCGGAGAAGATTCCGGTGGCCATCGAGCGCTACCAGAACGAGTGCCGGCGCCTGTTCGAGGTGCTCGACCGCCGCCTCGGCGAGGCCGAGTGGCTGGCCGGCGACGAGTACTCCATCGCCGACATCGCCAACTGGTGCTGGGTGCGCACCTACAAGTGGTCGGGGGCTTCCGTCGACGGCCTGGAGCATCTGCGCCGCTGGCTGGATGCGATGAAAGCGCGCCCGGCCTGCCAGAAGGGCATCACCGTGCCGTTCAAGCTGCCGGAGCCGGCCGAGGACAAGAAGGCCGGCGAGGCCTTCGCCACCGCGGCGCGCGGCATCGTCCAGCGATGAGCGGGGCGCTTGCCGCCGACGCCAGGGGCTGGGGCGGGGCGCGTCACTGGCTGTTGCGCTACCGCGTTGCCCTGCGTGCGGCCAGCCTGCTGCTGATCGTCCTCGGACTCGCGCCCCTGGCCGGCGCGCCGGAGGAACCCGCGCGCACCCTCGGCCTGCTCGGCTGCCAGTTGTTCGGCCTGGCACTGACGCTCGGCAACGCGCTGGAAGACGGTGGCCTGCGCGGCTTTCTGCGCGCCCAGGCGCTGGCGCTGCTGCTGTTCGCCGGCCTGCGCACGCTCTATCTGCTGCTCGATCCGCAGGCGCCCGCGCTGGCCTTGCTGATCGGCGTGTTGTTGCCGGGCGGCATCGCCGCCTCTTTCCTGTTTCTGCGGAGTCGTCTGTGAGCAAGCCTTACGTGATGCACGGTTGGCATCTGTCCTTCTTCAGCGGCAAGACCCGCGCGCTGCTGCAATACAAGAACGTGCCCTTCATCGACCACGAGGTCGATGCCCTGAACCTGCTCTGGCGCATCCCCAAGAAGACCGGCGCCAAGGTGATGCCGGTGGTAGTCACGCCGGAAGGCGAATGGCTGCAGGACACCAAGGACATCGCCGAGATCATCGAGCAGCGTTTCCCGCAGGGCGCGACGCTGCCGACCACGCCGCGCCAGCGCATCGCCGCGCTGCTGATCGAGGCCTGGGCAGACGAGTGGTGGATTCCGCCGGCGATGCACTACCGCTGGGTCTACCCGGAAAACTACGCGCTGTTCGAGCACGACGCCGGCAAGGCGTTGCTGCCCTACTTCCCGGCCTTCGCACAGAAGCGCATCGCCGCCTATGTCGCCAGCACCTTGCGCGGCTATCTGCCCAGCGTCGGCATCGTGCCGGCGCAGTATGCGGTACAGGAGCGCTGGACCGAGCGCATGCTCGACGCGCTCGACGCCCACTTCGCGAAGCTGCCCTTCGTGTTGGGCACCAAACCCTCGGTTGCCGACTTCGGCCTGTTCGGCCCCATGTACGGCCACCTCAGCCGCGACCCTTGGCCGAAGCGCGAGCTGATCGCCAAGCGCCCGTACCTCAAGGCCTGGGTGGAGCGCATGAACACGGTGAAGGCCGGCGCCGGCGAGTTCCTGCCCGGCGACGCGATTCCGGAAACGCTCAACCCGGTGTTCGACGCCATCTTCGGCGAGTTCTACCCCATGCTCGCCGGCATCCGCGACGAGGTGCAGAAGTTCCTGCCCAAGCTCAAGACCGGCCGCCGCCTGCCGCGCGCGCTGGGCGAGATCGAGTTCCCCATGGCCGACGGCCGCTACAGGCGCATGGCGATGCCCTACACGCTGTGGATGGTGCAGCGCATCCTCGATGTCTATCGCGCGCTGCCGGCCGCCGAGCGCGCCTCGGTGGATGCCTGGGCGGCGGAGCGCGGCGCGCCGGAGGCGATGCACTTCCAGCAGGACTTCCGCCTCAAGCGGGTCGCCCTGCACGTCGCGGTCGAAGGCTGAGACGCCGGTGGCGCGCTACCGCGTCTATCTCTCCGACGTCTCCTACTTCAGCGGCAAGTTGGAGGGCGCCCTGCGCGCCAAGCGCATCGCCTACGAGCGGGTGCGCATCACGCCCGACATCCTCCTGCGCGAGGTGCTGCCCAACACCGGCTGGATGAAGGTGCCGGCCGTGCGCCGCGAAGATGGCCTCTGGCTCTGCGACAGCACGCCGCTGCTGCGCTGGCTGGACGCCGAGCATCCGCAGCGCGCGCTGATCCCGGCCGACCCCTATCGCGCCTTCCTGTCGGCACTGATCGAGGACTACTGCGACGAGTGGCAGTGGCGGCCGGCGATGTTCTGGCGCTGGGCCTGGCCGGACAATGCACGCTATCTGGGCGCACGCCTGGGCGCCGAGCTGTCGGCCGGCACGCCGCACCCGGCCTGGGCGATGGGCCTGTACTTCCGCAAGCGCCAGCAGCGCATCTACCTGCGTGGCGACGGCGTGCGCGCGCACAACTTCGACGCCATCGCCGAGCTCTATCCGCAGGCCCTGGCCTGGCTGGAGGCGCTGTTGGAAAAGCGCCGCTATCTGCTGGGTGACAGGCCCAGCCTGGTCGACATCGCCTGGTTCGGGCCGATGTTCCGCCACTACGCGCAGGACCCGCGTCCGGCGGCGCTGATGGCGGCGACCGCGCCGCGCGTCTGGGCCTGGGTGACGCGGCTGTGGAACTGCGCGGCGGAGGACTGGACCGAAACCGCGCTGGACGATTTCAGCGACCCGGCCTGGGCGCCGATCTTCACCGACCTCGGCGGCGCCTATCTGCCCTACCTCAAGGACAACGCCACCGCGCTCGCCACCGGTGCTCGCCACTTCGATGGCCGCTACGGCGGCATCGACTACCCACGGCTGCCGGCGATCCGCTACCGCGCGCGCTGCCTGGCAACGCTGCGGCACGACTACGCGGCGCTGACAGCCGAGACCCGCGCGCGGGTCGATGCGCGTCTCGCCGGCACTGGCATCGTCGAAGTCCTGCGCCTGCCCGTGCCCGAGGGCGACGTGCGGCCGATCAGTTCCGCGCTGGCCGGGCCGCCGCGCCAGATCGGCTTCGCGCAGCGTCTGCGCTTCTACTTTTCCGGCACACCCTGGGACGCGCCGCCATGAACCTGGAACCCTACCGCCTGATCGGCGCCAACCCTTCGCCCTATTCGCGCAAGCTGCGGGCGATCCTCCGCTACCGGCGGCTGCTGCACATCTGGAAGGTGGGCAGCGCCGACACCCTGCCGGAGGTTGCCCACGTCCGGCCCAAGCTGGTGCCGATGCTGCTGGCGCCGGGCGAGAGCGAATGGCGGGTGGACTCCACACCTCTGGCCTACTGGCTGGAGGAGCGCCATCCCGGCGAGCGCTCGATCATTCCCGATGATCCGGCGCAGGCCTTCCTCTGCCATCTGCTGGAGGACTTCGCCGACGAGTGGATCTCCAAGCAGATGTTCCACTACCGCTGGCACGAGGACGCTACTGCGCTCTGGGCGGCGCAATGGATCGTCCGCGACAGCCTGCCCAAGGCGCATGGCCCGGCACTGCAACAGGCGGCGAAGTTCTTTCACGATCGCCAGCGCAGCCGCATGGCGATGGTCGGCTGCACGCCGGCCAACGCGCCACTGATCGAGGCCAGCTACCAGCGCCTGCTGTCGCTGCTGGGGCCGGCGGTGAGCGCCGGCCGCTACCTGTTCGGCACGCGGCCCTCGCTCGCCGATTTCGCGCTTTATGGTCAGTTGGCGCAGCTCAGCCTCGACCCCTGGCCGCAGCGGGTCTGTCGCGAGATCGCACCGGCCGTCGAAGCCTGGGTGATCACGCTAGACGATGCCGCCGGCATCAACGGCGAGTGGCAGCCCGAGCTGCTCGCCACCACGCGTGCGGGCCTGCTGGAAATGGTCGGCGCCGAATACCTGCCCTTCCTCAGCGCCAACCAGCAGGCGCTCGCCGAGGGCAGGAGCGAGCTGGTGGTGAGTATCCGCGGACACGAATACCGGCAGGCGCCGTTCGCCTACCAGGAGAAATGTCGCGTCGAGTTGCTGCGGCGCTGGGCGGCCTTGCCCGAGGCTACGCGGCATGCCGTTGCTCCGGTGCTGGACGCGGCCGGTTGCGCAGGCTGGTTTGCTTAGCCCATGCACCGGTACTCGCTGGACCGGGCGCTCAGCGAGTAGCCTCCCGTCGCCGCCCGACAGTGCGGACCGGTTCCAGCGGCGCGGTGCGTTTGGGCAGGGCGCCGCTCGCTGCCTGGGTCAGCAGCTTCTGGAAGCTCGGGCATTCGGTATGGGTTGGGGCCGGGCAATCAGCGGCATGCCGTAGCCCCCGGCTCATCGCTGTTAGCTGCTGGATCAAACCATCGATTTCCTCGGCCTTGCGCCGCAGCAAATCACGATCCATCTGCAGTGCTCCGCCAGGGGTGAACATCTGCCGGATCTCGTCCAGAGAGAGTCCGGCCGCCTGGCCGAGCGAGATCAGCGCCAGCTGCTGCAACACCGATGGCGCAAACACGCGCCGCGCACCCTGCCGGCCCAGCGAACGGATCAGGCCCTGCTTCTCGTAGTAGCGCAGGGTCGAGGCGGCCACGCCGGTTTTTTTTGCGACTTGGGAAATGTCCATCGCTGGCCTCTTGCGTTGAAGTTGACTTCAACTTCTATAGTCGCCGCCACTGGCTTCCCAATGCAATCGCGAGGTACCGGACATGGACTCATCCACGACCCTTCTTTCAGTCATTGCCGTCGGCTGTGGCGCGACCGCGGTCATGGATCTCTGGCTGCTGTTAGTGCGCCGCCTTGGTGTGCCGACACTCGACTTCGCCCTGCTCGGGCGCTGGTTCGGGCATGCGGTCCGGGGGCGACTGGCGCACGTTTCGATCGCCCGCTCGCCAGCGATCGCTGGCGAGCGGGCGCTTGGCTGGCTGGCGCACTACCTGACCGGCATCGCCTTCGCCGGCCTGCTGGTACTGCTGGTGGGCGCCGGCTGGCTGTCGGCGCCGCGTCCTGGTCCGGCGCTGGGCTTTGGCCTGGTCACGGTGCTGGCGCCCTGGCTGATCCTGCAGCCGGCGATGGGCGCGGGCTTTTTCGCCAGTCGGACTCCCACGCCTCGCGCCAACGCCGTTCGCAACCTGGCCAACCATGCCGTCTTCGGGGCCGGTCTCTATCTGGCCGCCAGCGGCCTCGCCGGTCTGCTGGCTTGAATCCGCCGGCCCCGCCGCGCCCTATCTGGAGAGCTTCAATGAAACAGATCGCCGTGATCTATCACAGCGCCCATGGCCACACCGAACACATCGCGCGGCAGGTCGCCGCCGGTGCCGCCAGCGAGCAGCTCGCGGGCGTCCGCCTGCTCAAGGCCGAGGAGGTGGCCACACATCCGGAGGAGCTCGCCGACTTCGACGGCCTGATCCTGGGATCGCCAACCTATCTCGGCGGCGTCTCGGGCGTGTTCAAGAGCTTCATGGACAAGACCGGCGGTCTGTGGCGCCGGCAGCAACTACGAGGCAAGCTCGCCGCGGGCTTTACGGTGTCCTCGCTGCCTTCGGGCGACAAGCAATCGACGCTGCTGTCGATGCTGGTGTTCTGCATGCAGCACGGCATGCTCTGGGTGGGGAATCCCTACCTGCCTGGTCCAGTGGCCGGTGGCGAGGCGGCGATCAACCGCCTCGGTTCCTGGACCGGGCTCATGGCGCAGGCGGGACACAACGCGCCGGCCGACGCATTCCCGGACGGTGACCGCGAAAGCGGCTGGCTGTTCGGCCGCCACTTCGCCCGCACGCTGGCGCGTCTCGGCGCCGAGACGGCGGAGCCGACTGGGGTGGCGGCGTGATTCCCGCCCGCTTTGCGCCCCTGCTGTTCGCGCTGCTGCTGTCGGGCGTGATGTCGCTCGGGCTGTCGGCCCTGTCCACGGCGCGGCTGTTGGGTCTGGGGGAGTCCTTCCTCCGGAGCTGGCTGCTGTCCTGGCCCCTGGCCTGGCTGTTCGCCTTCCCCAGCGTGCTGCTGCTCGCGCCCCTGATCCGAAGGCTGGTGCAGGGGCTGACCCTCCAGCACTGAGCGCGCTTCCCTGGCCCGCAGGGTGCGGCCCCCCGCCGCCCGACGGCGACCGGCGGTTGTAGATGGATTGACCTAGGGCAGTGCGCCCGGGCGGCCTTTGCTGGCAGCCTGAGCATCCTTGCTAGGGCTCTGCTTGCAGACCCGGCAATCCCGTTCAGGAGTCGTGGCCGCTATGCGGAGCCAGCCGCCGGAGTTCGCCAATGTGGTGCTCGATTCGCTGACCGCGCATATCGCCGTGCTCGATGCCGAGGGCGTCATCATTGACGTCAACGAGCCCTGGCGTCGCTTCGCCGAACAGAACCAGGGCGAGGGCCGCGGCGCTTACGTCGGGCAGAACTATCTCGGCGTCTGCGAGCGCGCGGCGCGCTGCGGCGGCGAGGAGACCGCGCGGGATCTGCTGGAAGGTCTGCGCGCGGTGCTGCGTGGCGAGCGTGACAGCTACCTTGTGGAATATCCCTGCAACTCTCCGGACGAGGAGCGCTGGTACATCGCGCGGGTGACCCGCTGCCAGCAGCGGGGCGAATCCAGAGTGGTGGTGGCGCATGAAGACATCACCGCGCGCAAGAAGGCCGAGGCGGCGCTGTCGCGTACCGAGCAGGCCCTGCGCAAGATTCTCGACGCGCTGCCGGTGGGCGTCTGGCTGATGGATCGCTCGGGGCAGATCGTCCAGGGCAATGCCGCCGGCCAAAAGATCTGGGCTGGCGCCCGCTATGTGCCGCCCGAGCAGTTCGGCGAATACCGGGGTTGGTGGCTGGACAGCGGCAAGCCGATTGCCGCCGATGAGTGGGCGGCGTCACGGGCGATCCAGCGGGGCGAGACTTCGATCGACGAGGAGATCGCCATCGAATGCTTCGACGGCAGTCGCAAGATCATCCTCAACTCGGCGATCCCGTTGCACGAGGACGATGGCCGCCTCAGCGGCGCGATCATCGTCAACCAGGACATCAGCGCCCGCCATCAGGCCGACGAGGAACTGCGCCGCGCCAAGCTGGACCTGGAACTGGCCAATCGCAATCTGCAGTTGGCGCTGTCCCGCGAGCAGGATGCCGCCCGCACCGACGAGTTGACCGGGCTCTGCAACCGCCGGCATTTCTTCGACCTCGCCAATCAGTTGTTCGAGGTCGCGCGCCGCTATCGGCAGCCGCTGTCGGCGGTGATGCTGGATCTCGATCACTTCAAGCGGATCAATGATCGCTTTGGGCACCAGACCGGCGACGAGGTCTTGCGCCTGCTGACCCGCATGGTGGCTCCGCATCTGCGTGCCGCTGATGTCTTTGCCCGCTATGGCGGCGAGGAGTTCGTGCTGCTGCTGCCGGATACCGATGCCCAGTACGCCCGAGGCTTGGTCGAGCGCATTCGCCTCGCGGTGGCCGGCCAGAGGCTGGAGACCGGGCGGGGCGCTGTCGCGATCACGCTCAGCGCCGGCATCGCCGCGATGAGCGAGGACGACGAGCGCATCGACTTGGTGATCCGCCGCGCCGACCAGGCGCTGTATGCCGCCAAGGCCGCTGGCCGCAACTGCGCCCTGATCTTTTCGCCGGCGGCGGCGTCGTCCGCGGCTCAGAACACCTTGGCGACGTAGAGCGAGAGATTGTCGCGGTCGCTCAGGCGGTTGCGGGTGCCGCCGCCATCAAAGACCTGGTAGGTGAGACCGGCCGACCAGTCGTCCTGGAACTCGACGGTGACATTGCTCAGCAACACCCTGCGGCCCTCGATGAAGTTGATGATCGGTGCCGGCGAGGTGCCCTTGAGGTCATGCAGCCAGACCAGCGTGGGATTGACGGTGATGCCGCCCGGCAGGTCGTTGTAGCTGAGTCGCAGCAGGCTGCGATAGCCATACGAGAAGCCGGAGCCGAACCCCGAGGTCATCTGGGTGGGATTGATGTGACGGCTGTCCGGCTGGCCATCGGTGCTGCCGGTGCCGTCGGCGCCGGCCGAAGGATGCGTGCGGTCGCCCGCGCCCTCGAAGTAAAGCTGGCCGCGCTTGGGCAGGTCGTGCACGTAGAGCGCGGCGGCCTCCAACACCCAGAAGATCTGCGAGGCGCCCACCGGGTTGTCGGCGAAGGTGCGGATGCCGGTGAGGCTGAGCTGCGAAACCTGCTGGCGCTCGTAGCCGGCGATGTAGTCGCCGGCGTTGATCGTGATGCCGCGGTAGCGGCTCAAGAAATCCGGCACCGCGTTGTTCTCGCCCGGTAGCACGAAGCCGGTGCCGCTCGGCAACTGCGGCAGCAGGTTGGCCTGCAAGCTCATCAGCGGCTGCGCCAGCGCCGGTGGCAGTCCGGCGAGCAGCGCCGGGTCGGTGAGGCTGGCGGCGCCGATG
Organism: Nevskiaceae bacterium; assembly: GCA_004297005.1. Lineage (GTDB taxonomy): Bacteria > Pseudomonadota > Gammaproteobacteria > Nevskiales > Nevskiaceae > Stagnimonas. Next base: position 13,544 of record SCVA01000010.1, on the reverse strand, counting down.
GGGATGTCCTGGGCCGGAAAGGCCGGGCCGAGAGTGGCGAACAGCACGTCCGACTGCAGGATCTGCAGCGGCTGGTTGGGGCGGTAGGCGTACTCGCCGGAGAAGGCCCAGTCACCGACATTGGTGTTGAACGACAGGCCGACGAGGTCGATGTCTTCCGGGTAGTCGAGGAACAGGCGCGCGGTGTCCACCGGCAGCGGCTCGCGGCCGATGGGATTGAAGCTCTGGCTGAAGCCCTGGCAGGCAAGGAAGGCGCCGGCGAAACCGCCACCGTTGGCGTCGCGCGTGCAGCTCGCATTGGCGGCGTAGCCGCTCAGCACTGGGTAGCGGCTGTGGTAGTGCAGGTAGTGCAGGGCCAGCTCGGTGCCGTTGTTGAGCCAGTCGGCAAGGTAGTTGAGCCTAAAACCGAACTGGCCGCTGTCGCGCGGCGCGCCGAAATTCTCGTCGGGCAGGTAGACCGTGCGGGTGGCCTGCGAGATGGCCGAGGCGAGACCGGCCGGGCGGAACTGGCGGTCGGGGTCTTCGTGAAAATTGCCGAAGCCGAGGATCGCGTATTCGCCGCCGCCGGCGACATCGCTGAACGACAGCAGGCTGCCGGTCGCGGGCAGCTTGGCGCCGCGCCACTGCAGCTGGTAGACCGCCTCCAGCGACAGCGCGTCGGTGAGCGTGATGCTGGCCACCGCCAGCGGCGTGGCGAGCTGCAACTGGCTGGGTTCGGCGCCGGGCATCGCCAGCATCGGCGCGTCCAGTGGCGCCCATTCCGACAAGGTGTTGAACTGCACCAGATTCGCCTCGCCCCAGTTCAGCACCTGGTTGCCCAGGCGCAGCAGCAGCTCGTGGCCGCCGAGGTCGAAGCTGCCGGCGGCGAACAGGTTGCCGAGCCGGTGGCCCTTGGCGAACAGCGACTCCACATTGTCGGCGCGCGGCGTGCGCTGCGGCTGGTACTTGGTATCGGCGTGGTACTCGTCGAAACCGGTGTTGACGAAGTCGTAGAACAGCAGGCCCGAGGCCTGGAACTGCCAGTCGCCCCAGATCAGCTCCAGCTTGGGGCGGACCTGCAAGGGCGCGCTGACCCAGTCGCCGCGGTCGTAGTTGAGATTGCCGTTGTCTTCGTTGACGCCGGAGAAAGCGCCGCGGGCGTCGACCAGGTGCTGATTGGGTGCCGGATCTCCGGTCTGCGACTGGCAGTCGTCGGGGTCGCAGAGCCCGAGCTGGCCGGGGTTGGCGAGCTTGGCGATCAGCCGGTAGTCGCGGCCCTCGGTGCGCACCGCCGCACCCAGCGAGATGCGGGTATTGAGGGCGCCGCTGGCCGGGCCGAGGTCGAAATCCACCGCGCCGGCGCCCAGCGACCACAGGCCGAGTACGGCCAGCCACAGTGCCTTGTTCATCTTCTCCTCCAACCATGCGCCGGCCTGATTGGCCGGTCTTTCTCCGCGACACCGGTTCGGTGCGAGGTTCGTCTTGACTAACGATTTACAGGATGTAAAGTTTACACACAGTCAAAAAGCCCGCAAGACGGGTACCGGCTCCGGCCGGGAGGAGAAAACAATGAATGCCAAGAACGCCTGGGCTATTGCCCTCTGCATGGGTGTGCTGGTCGCCGGCCCGGCGATGGCGGCGGTGAGCGCCGCCGAGGCGGCGAAGCTGGGAGCGACGCTGACGCCTTCGGGTGCCGAGGCCGCCGGCAATGCCGCCGGCAGCATCCCGGCCTGGGTCGGTAGCAAAAGCTATCGTCCCGAGCAGCTCAAGCTGGGCTATGCCGACCTCCAGGCGCTGCGACAGAAGCAGCCCGAGGCCGTGCAGGCGGCGATTGCGCCCAAGGACGCGGGAGACAAGCCGCGCTTCGTCATCAACAAGGCCAATGCCGCGCAGTACGCCGCGCAGCTCAGCGCGGGGCATCGCGCGCTGCTGGAGCAGGTGCCGGAATTCCAGATGCGGGTATTCCCCAGCCTGCGGCCGGCGTTCAACCTGCCGGCGGTGGATGCCGCCACCCGCGCCAATGCGCTCGCTGCCCGGCTCGAAGGCACCGACAAGCTCAGCGGCGCCAAGCTCGGCGTGCCGTTCCCGATCCCCCAGAGTGGCGCCGAAGTGATCTGGAACCACAAGCTGAAATTCCGCGGCAGCGCCGTGCGCCGCTACAACAACGAGGTGATCGTCGCCCGCGACGGCAGCTTCCAGTTGGCCCGCATCGTCGAGGACGTGAAGCTCAAGTACGGTGACCCGAAAGCACCCAGCCCGATCGAGGCCGGCCTGATCCTCTACTACCTCCAGGAAGTGCTCTCGCCCAAGCGCATCGCCGGCCAGTTGCTGCTGGTGCACGAAAGCACCGACCAGACCGAGGGCGGCCGCAGCGCCTGGATCTACAACCCGGGTCTGGGACGCACGCGGCGCGCACCCAATGTCGGCTACGACAATCCCAAGGCTTCGGCGGATGGTCTGATGTTCAACGACCAGACCGACATGTACAACGGCGCGCTCGACCGCTATAGCTGGAAGCTGCTCGGCAAGCGCGAGATCTACATCCCCTACAACTCCAGCCGCATCCTGGCGCCCGACGCCAGCTACGAGAAGCTGATCCGCAAGGGCGCGCTGAATCCGGAGTTCACCCGCTACGAACTGCACCGGGTCTGGGTGGTGGAGGCCAGCCTCAAGCCGGGCATTCGCCACAGCTTCCGACGCCGGGTGTTCTACGTCGACGAAGACAGTTGGAGCATCGCCGCGGTGGACTGCTACGACGACCGCGACCAGCTGTGGCGCTTCCAGGAGGCGCACCTCACGACCTTCCCGTTCGTGCCGGCCACCACCGGCAGCCCGGAAGTGCATTACGACCTGCAGAGCGGCCGTTACTTCGTCACCGCCAGCTATGCCGGCGACGACTACCCGGACTTCGGCGCCAGCTTCGACGACGCCTACTTCCGGCCGCAGACCCTGGCCGGCCGCAAGCTGCGCAAGTAGTGGTGGAAGGCTCGTCCGCTCTCAGGGGCGAACGATGCGTTCCAGCAGTTGATTGAACAGTCGCACACCCTGGGTGCGCGAGATGACGCCGTCGCGCACCAGTTGACGCATGCCCCAGAAGGCCATCATGGTCATCCAGGCGTAGGCCTTGGCGTCGACCGCGCTCAGGCCGAGTTGCTTGCGGACCGGATTGGCCCAGAGGCCGCCGATCAGTTCGCGAAAGCCCACGCGCATCCGCTCCAGTTCCGGCGAGCCGCCGGCGGTGCCGGCGATCAACTGCCAAAGGGCGTCGCCCAGGCCCGGAGAGAGGTCCAGCGTGACCGCCTCCGCCGACTTCACCGCCTCCTGAAGGCTGCCGGGGTAGGCGCTGATCGATGCCTGGGTGCCGGCCATGGTGTCGTTGAAGATGTACCAGGCGGTGTCGGCCAGCAGTTTGTCGAGGCTGGGGAAATGCTGGTAGATCAACTGCCGGCTGGTGCCGCCCTGCTCGGCCAGTGCGCTCATCGTCAAGCCCGGCCAGCCCTGCTTCTCGACGATCTCGGCGGCAGCCGCCAGCAAGGCCTGTCGGCGCTGGTCGCGACTGAGATAGGCGCGCTTGGCGGGCGGTTCTGGGGGCTTGCGAGGCTTGGCGGGCATCGGTCGTGTCCAAAGTTTACAGGTAGACAATATCTTCTTGGCCGGCCCGGCGCCAACTGCCGGCATCGTCAGCACGGCTGACCGGCCCGGAAATCCGGAACGGTCGTGCTCCGCGAACGGCGACGGACGCAGGGGCTCCGCTACACTCGCGGACATTCGACTCGTTCATCCGCCGGGAGCAGCCAGACCATGGAGGCGCGCAGCACACTCGCCGAGTGCGAGCTGTTCGTTGGTCTGGAGCCAGCCGCGCTCGACACGCTGGCGGCCTGCGCCAAGTCGGTGACCGTGCGTGGCGGCGAAACCTTGTTCTCCGCCGGCGACGAGCCCGACGCGCTCTACATCGTCGCCACCGGTCGTCTGCGCGCGGTGTTGCCTAGCGGTGAGGTTGCTGGCGACATCGCCCGGCTGGAGCCGATCGGCGAGATTGGCGTACTGTCCGGCGAGGTGCGCGGCGCCTCGGTGCATGCCCTGCGCGACAGCCTGCTGTGGCGGTTCTCCAGCGAGGCCTTCTATGCCTTCATGCTCGATCATCCGGCCGCCCTGGTGGCGGTGGCGCGGGTGATCGTCGCCCGGCTGCGCCAGAACAGCCGCAGCGCCTTGCTGGCCAAGGCGAGGCGCACTCGTACCTTCGCGGTGGTGGCGGCCACGCCCGATCTCGATGCCCGTGCCCTGGCCCTGGGATTCCAGGCCATGCTCAGCCAGCGCAGTCGCTGCGCGCTGATCGACGCCGCGCGCGTTGATGCCGCGCTGGGCGCCGGTGCCGCCAGCCTGCCGCCAGGCCGCGGTGCCGAGGATGAGCGGCTGATGGCCTGGCTCAACGCGGTGGAAGCCGAGCACGACTATCTGGTGTTCGATGCCGGCCACGGCGACGACGCTTGGTCCCTGCGCGCGCTGCGGCAGGCCGACCGCGTGCTGGTGCTGGCCGACGCCAACGCCCAGCCGGCGCCCTCGCGCATGCTGGAGGCCCTGGCGCGCGCCTCGGTGCGCACGCCGGTGGATTGCGTATTGCTGCGGCCGCCGGGGGCGGGAGCGATCGCCACCACCGCCTGGTGCCAGGCGCTGCATGCCAGCGGTCATTACTACCTGCGGCCGGGGGTGGAGGCCGATGTCCACAGCCTGGTGCGTCAGCTCACCGGCCGCGGCCTCGGGCTGGTGCTGGGCGGTGGCGGAGCGCGCGGCTTCGCCCACATCGGCTTGCTGCGAGCCTTGGCGGAGCTGCAGTTGCCCGCCGATCTGATCGGCGGCACCAGCATGGGGGCCTTCGTCTCCGCCCTGCACGCCTGCGGCCACGATCACGCGACCATCCTGCAGATCACCCGCGACACCTTTGTCAGCCGCAACCTGCTCAACGACTACATGCTGCCGCGGGTGGCGCTGATCGGCGGCCGCAAGCTCCGCAAGCGCCTGCTGGAAGTGTTCGGCGAGATCCAGATCGAGGAACTGCGCACGCCCTATTACTGCGTCAGCACCAATCTCACCCGTGGCACCGCGGTGGTGCACGACCGTGGTCCGCTGGCGGCCTGGGTAGGGACTAGCATGTGCATCCCCGGGGTGGCGCCTCCGGTAGCCTGGCGCGGCGACCTGCTGGCCGACGGTGCGGTGGTCAACAGTCTGCCCACCGACGTGATGCAGGGCCTGGCGCGCGGGCCGATCATCGCCAGCGATGTTTCCACCGAGGGCAGCATCGCCGCTCCGGGCGTCGAGGGCCCGGACTTCGAGGCGGTGCTGCGCGCGGGCGCCGACGGCCGGCGGGTCGGCCTGCTCGACATTCTGTTCCGCACCTCCACGCTCACCTCCGAAAGCGGGGTGCGTCGCCGCGCCGAATGCGCCGACCTCTACCTGCGCATGCCGGTGGGCGGCATCCAGACTTTCGACTGGAAGAGTCTCGACGCCATCGTCGAGAAGGGCTACCGGCACGCGATGGCGCGCCTGCCCGAGATCCTGGAGCAGCTTCAGCACTGAGCTGGATCGGTGGGCACAAAAAAGCCGGGGCGGAATGACACCCGCCCCGGCCGGATTCCGCGAGACCCTTACTGCGTCAGGATCTTGAACTCGACGCGGCGGTTCTTGGCGCGACCCTCTTCGGTGTCGTTGCTGGCGATCGGGCTGAACTCGCCCTCGCCCTCGGCGCTCAGACGCTCGGTGGCGACGCCGACGCTGGTCAGGTAGGCGATCACCGACTTGGCGCGCTTCTGCGACAGCGTCAGGTTGTAGGACTGCGGGCCGAGCGAGTCGGTGTGTCCGGTCACCTGCACCTTCACCGCGGTCTGCGCCGCCAGGCTCTTGGCGATGCCGTCGAGGATGGCCTTGGCTTCGGCGGTGAGCGCATCGGAACCGAACTCGAAGTTCACGCTCTGTAGCGCCACCGTCTGCTCGACCAAGCAACCGACGCCGTCCACCTTGAAGCCTTGCGGAGTGTCGGGGCACTGGTCGGCATCGTTTAGCACGCCGTCGCCATCAAGGTCGGGGTTGCCAACCGGAGCCGGCGGCGGGCAGCCGCGGGCATCGACCACGGTACCGGCCGGGGTGTCCGGGCACTGGTCCAGGGTATCGACCACGCCGTCGCCATCAGTGTCGGCCGGCGGCAGCGGGCAGCCCACCGCGTCGACGGCGGTGCCGGGCGGGGTGTTGGGGCACTGGTCGCTGGGGTCGGCTACGCCGTCGCCATCGGTGTCGGCCGGCGGCGGGGGGACAGGCTCCTGGCCGAACAGGCCGTAGACCAGGCCGAGGTTCAGGCGGTAGTCGGTGCCGGCGCCGGTCTTTTCATTCGGGTCGTAGCCCAGATGATCGTTGAAGTCGTACACAACACGCGCTTCGCCGCGTATCGACAGGTTTTTCCAAGGCAGGGCACGTGCTGCGCCGACGCCGAAGTTGATATACGGTGCTACCGAGCCCTTGCTGCTCACATCATCGTAAATGCCACCTGCACCGGCCAATAGCAGACTGCTCCACATGCCCTTGCGCTGGATGGCCACCAAGTCGAGACCAAGTCCCAGGGTTCCATCGGCCGTGTCGTCAGTGTCGCGCGGCAAATAGCTCAGGAAAGTGGTGGCTTCCAGATTTACCTTGTCGCTAAGCGGCACGCCGCCGATCAGCTGCAGGCCGGTGCCGTAGGTGCTGGGGCGGGCTTCTTCGGTTGCTACGTAGCTAAACATGCCACTGCCATAGGCCTTGGACAGGTCCGGAAGCTCGAACGCGGAAACGCCGCTGGTGACAGCCGCCATGGAGGCAGCCAAAAGTAGTTTCTTCATGCTGTTGGGGTCCCTTGCTTAAGCCCTTGACCAAGTGTTGCTATGAGCGGATCGTCAGTTTCAACGCACTACTTCTCTGGGGAGCGCAGCACTCTGCGGCGACGAGCCGTGAACGTGTGCATACTCTAACGCAAGTCTTACGCCAAGTTGGCAGCACATTCGCAATGAAATCAGCCCTACAACGCCTCAGTCTCTGTTTCGCCTACGCCCTCATGCCCAGCCTTGCTGCCGCCGCTACTGACTACCCGGCGACGCCTCGAGGCGAGATGGTCGAGGACTACTTCGGCACTGCGGTCGCCGACCCTTATCGCTGGCTGGAAGACGTTGACGCCGCCGAAACCCTGAGCTGGGTGAAAGCGCAGCAGGCACTGGCCGACCCCCTCCTTGCCGCTTTACCGGAACGGGCGCCGCTCAAGCAAAGGCTGACCGAGCTGTGGAACTTCGAGCGCCGCTCGACCCCGCGATCGGTCGCAGGGCAGCGCTTTTATCTGAAGAACGACGGCCTGCAGAACCAGGCCGAGCTGATGGTCCAGGCCGGCCGTAGCGCGCGGGCGCTGCTGGACCCCAATCTGCTGTCCAAGGACGGCACCACGGCGCTGACCCAGTGGGAGCCCAGCGCCAATGCCACCACCTTGTCCTACGCCCTCGCGGAGGCGGGCTCAGACTGGGAAGTGATCCGTTTCCGCACCGTCGCCACCGCGTCGGACTTGCCCGATGAACTGCGGCGGGTGAAGTTTTCCGGCCAGGTCTGGACCAAGGACGAGCGGGGCCTGCTGTATTCCCGCTACCCCGAGCCCAAGCCCAGCACCGACAACGCCGGCAAGACCTTCGAGCGCCTGGAAAACCATACGCTTTACTACCACCGCCTGGGGACTCCGCAGTCCGAGGACCTGGTGGTGCATGCGCCGGAAGACCCGAGCTGGACCGCGGTCGGCGATCTCAGCGACGACGGCCGCTATGCGCTGGCCTATGTCACCGAAGGCGCCTCCGACAACAACCGGCTCTATGTCTACGACCTCAAGGATCCGCTCAAGCCGGAATTCGGCGGCCAACCGCTGCTGCTGCTGGGCAAGGACTTCCAGCGCTCCTACACGGTGATCGGCAGCGAGGGCTCCATCCTGTATGTGCTGACCACCGACGGTGCGCCGAAGAAGCGGGTGGTGGCGATCGACCTCAAGCACCCTGAGCCGCAACACTGGCTCGGCGTGGTGCCGGAGGGCGCTGACGTGATCGACTCGGTCACCCATGTCGGTGGTCAGTTGCTGGTGAAGACCCTGCACGACGCCAGCTCGCGCCTGAGCCGCTACTCCCTCAGCGGGCAGAAGCTGGGCGAGGTGCGCCTGCCGGGTATCGGTGATGTTTCCGGCATTACGGGCAAGCCGGGGCAGGCCGAGGCCTACTTCCAGTTCACCGGTTTCGCCCAGCCCGCCAGCAATTACCGGCTGACCATGAAGACCGGCCAGGCGCAGTTGGACTGGGCACCGAAGCTGGCCTTCCAGCCCGCCGACTACCAGACCGAGCAGGTGTTCTACACCAGCAAGGACGGCACCAAGGTGCCGATGTTCATCAGCTACAAGAAGGGCCTCAAGAAGAACGGCGCCAACCCCACCCTGCTCTACGGCTACGGCGGTTTCAACATCTCGCTGTCGCCGACCTTCTCGCCGCAGAACCTCGCCTGGATGGAACTGGGCGGCATCTATGCCCAGCCGAGCCTGCGCGGTGGCGGCGAGTACGGCGAGGCCTGGCATCTGGCCGGCACCAGGGAGCGCAAGCAAAACGTCTTCGACGATTTCGCCGCCGCCGCCGAATACCTGATCGCCCACAAGTACACCTCGGCCAAACACCTTGGCATCCATGGGCGGAGCAACGGCGGCCTGCTGGTTGGCGCCACCCTCAACCAGCACCCGGAGCTGTTCGCCGCCGCGGTGCCGGGCGTGGGGGTGATGGACATGCTGCGCTTCCACAAATTCACCATCGGTGCCGCCTGGCGCGAGGACTATGGCAGCTCCGAAACCGCCGAGGGTTTCGCCTACCTCTACCCCTACTCGCCGGTGCACAACGTCAAGCCGGGTCTGAAGTACCCGCCGACGCTGACCATCACCGCCGACCACGACGACCGCGTGGTGCCCGGCCACTCCTTTAAGTACGCGGCGGCCATGCAGTGGGCCAACGTCGGCAACCCGAATCCGCAGCTGATCCGCATCGAGGAGCGCGGCGGCCATGGCGCCGGCAAGCCGGTAGGCAAGAAGATCGACGAAGTGGCCGATGTGCTGGCCTTCCTGGTGCACTACACCAAGTAGCCGCCCGGGGTTGGGAGTCCGGCGCGGGCGGTGTGCCGGACTGTCATCGAACCGCAACCCGCGCTTGGCACTCTCTGCGCCCGAATCAAAGCCAATCGCTCAGGGAGTCATCATGTCGTTCACCGCGCGTCTCGTGGCGCAAGCCGCTCTGCTCGGCCTCGCCGCCCTCACCACCGCCTGCGCCAGCAAGGACAGCTGGATGGGTGCCGAGAAGGAAAAGGCCTACGACAGCGAGCTGGCCGCCAAGCGCCTGGCCGAAGGCCTGAACAACGACGACTACTTCGAGATCCGCAAGGACAACACCATCTTCGTGTTCGCCGACGCCAAGAGCTACAAGGTCTGGCTGAAGACCGACGAAATTCCGCTGGTGGTGACCAAGTTCCGCGTCGGCCCCCATGGTGAGAAGGGCAAGTTCGCCCTCACCAAGGACGAGACCAAGGCGATGGAAAAGATCGTCGGCTACAAGGGTGGCGCCCAGAATCTGTACGAAGGCAATGTCCAGGGCATCGCCAAGGGCTTCTTCGGCTTCATCCAGCTCGACGACGGCAGCACCTATGTGTTCGACAACTGGAACGCGCTGGTGGCCTTCCGTCAGAACGGCACCGCCAACGGCTATGTCGGCACCGGCCCCAAGGGCAAGGTGACCTATGTCGGCGCCGCCAGCGAGCCGGCCGAGTTGGTGGCCAAGTTCGCCGCGTTGCACGACGGCAAGTAAGACTTCGTCCGCCGCACAAAAAAGCCGCCCTCGGGCGGCTTTTTTGTGGCCCAGGCTCAGGTGGCGAGGGCGAGCAGGCGGTCCGGGTAGTCTGTGAACACGCCGTCGATGCCCAGCGCCGCCAGCCGGCGATATTCCTCCGGGTCGTTGACGGTGTAGACATAGACGGCGAGTCCACGCGACTTGGCGTCCGCCACCAGGCGGGCATCGACGAACTCGCTGGACAGATTCAGGCTGGTGGCCTGCAGCTCGCTGGCGCAGGCCGCCCAGTCCAGTGGTACGCCACAGAGCAGCGCGCCGACCGGAATCTCTGGCGCCAGCTGGTGAAACTCGAACAGCTCCGGCAGGTGGAAGGACGACACCAGCAGCTGCTCCAGCGGCCAGCCAGCGGCGACACGCTCGCGCAGCTTGGCGGCGACCGCGGCGGCGGTGCCGTCCCAGGTCTTCAGCTCGATGTTGACGCCAGCGCGCTGGTCGATGAGATCCAGCGCCTCGTCCAGCGTCGGCAGCCGTTCGCCCAGGCCGGCGTCGAGCGCGCGCAGGGCCTCCCAGCTCAGTTCGCCGGGCAGGCCCCGGCCGTTGGTGCTGCGGTCCAGGCTCAGGTCGTGGAGCAGGAACAGCTCGCCCGAGGGATGCCGCTGTACATCGAATTCCAGCCAGGGCGCGCCGGCGAGGATGCCCGCCTCCAGCGCCCGCAGGGTGTTTTCCGGCGCCAGGCCGCGGGCGCCACGGTGGCCGATCAGCAGGGGCTGGGACATGCGCGGGCTCCGTTGGGTTGCGGTCGCCAGTGTAGTCGCCGCCGGCTCAGGGCTTGCGCGCCACCAGGTTCACCAGCGCGGCCGCGAGCTGGAACGGCTGGCCGCCCAGGCGCTCGCGCAGCGCTTCCGGCAACTGGCGGTCGTCGAGCCGCAGCATCGAGACCTGCGCCACCTCGTTGCCGATCTGTCCGGCCCAGGTCTGCACCGGCGGCGCGTTGGGTCCTTCCAGCGGCTGGATGCCCAGGGCATTGAGCCGGGCGACCTCCGGCAGCAGGGCGCGGGCGCCGTCGGCCAGGGGGCCGGTGGAGGCGTGCAGCTCGAACCAGCTCTGCACGTCGTGGCTGAGCAACGGCGTCAGCGTCGCCGCCAGCCGGGGTGCCTGGGCCTGAACGCGTCGCTCCAGCCAGCCGCCGGCGCGGCGGGCGAACGGCGCCAGCGCCTGGGTCAGGGCCTGCGCGGCTTTCGGAGCTTCTCCGGCCTGAGGGTCGGGCAGGGCGGCGTAGGCGCGGCTGGCCAGGCGCTCGCTCCAGCGCTGGCCGAACTGCGCCAGCGCCGGCTTCAGGCCGCTGGCGAAATTGGCTTGCAGATGCGCACGCAGGCGCAGGCGCTCGCCGCCGCCGGTGGCCGGTTCGGAGTAGGCCTCCACCGTCATCCGCAGCAACGAATCGCCGTTGACGCCTGGCAGCGAGGCACTGAAGCGCAGGCGCTGCGGGTCGTCCGGCCGGTCGGCCTCCAGTACCTGGCCGGCGCGTAGACTGCGCCGGGATTTGGCCGAGGAATGCGGGGATTTTTTCGCCATGACGGGAGTGTATCGCTTCAGGGTGCGTGGCCGGGTGCAGGGTGTGGGTTTCCGCCAGGCCACCCAGCGCCGCGCCAGCCAGCTCGGGCTGGAAGGCTGGGTGCGCAATTGCGCCGACGGCAGTGTCGAAGGCCTGGCGACGGGTTCGCCGACCGCGCTGGAACGGCTGCGGCAATGGCTGCAGCAGGGGCCGCCCACCGCCTGGGTGGAGTCGCTGGACTGGCAGGCCGATGCCGAGACGGTCGAGGCCGGCCGTGGCTACGTGGTGCTGCGTTAGCGCACGATCTCCGGCAGGGCCGCTTCCAGTGTGGGATGGCGGAACACGAAGCCCTCGGCCTGGGCGCGGACCGGCAGCACCCGCTGGCCGCTCAGCAGCAGACCGGCCATTTCGCCCAGCAGCAGGCGCAGCGCCGGCGCCGGCATCGGCAGCAGCGCCGGCCGGCGCAGGCTGGCGGCCAGGGCGCGGGCGAAGTCGCGGTTGCGCACCGGCTCCGGCGCGGTGCCGTTGTAGGCACCCTGGCACTCGGTGTTTTCCAGCAGCCAGATCAGCAGGCGTACCAGGTCGACACGTCGCACCCAGCTCATCCATTGCTGGCCGGCGCCCATTGGACCGCCGCCGCCAAGCTTGAAAGCGGGCAGCATCTTCGCCAGCGCGCCGCCGTCGCGGCCCAGCACCACGCCGGTGCGCAGGGTGCAGACCCGCAGTCCCAGCGCCTGCGCGCGCAGGGCCTCGGCCTCCCAGTCGCGGCAGAGCCGGGCGGCGAAGTCCTCGCCGGGCGGGGCGGATTCGTCCAGCGGAGTGTCGTCGCGCGGGCCGTAATAGCCGATGGCGGAGCCGCTGATCAGCGCCTGCGGCGGCGTCGGCAGGCTCTCCATCCAGCTCAGCAGCCGCTGGGTGGTGCCGATGCGGGAATCGCGCAACCGCTGCTTTCGGGCAGTGGTCCAGCGCCCCTCGGCCAGGTTTTCGCCGGCGAGATTGATCACCGCATCGACGGCGCGCAGGCCGTCGAGCCGGCCGGTGTAGTGGATTCCTTCCCGAAACGGCATTTCGCGGGCCTTGCGGCTGAGCACGCTGACCCGATGGCCGTTGGCCACCAGGGCCACCACCAGTTCCTGGCCGATGAAGCCGGTGCCGCCGGTCACCAGAACGTGCATGGCACTAGCTCCCGGTGCCGCGCCCACGGCGCAGACGATAGCCCAGGATCAGCAGGCTGCCGCCGGCCAGCAGGCACAGTAGGGCATAGAGCCGGGCCGATCCCAGGGCCGCGCCGAGCAGCCCATACAGCCGGCAATTGACCAGGCTGACCTGCGCGCAATCGAGCACGAAGCCGCTGACCGCCGCCTCCGTCGCCGCGATCAGGGCGATCAGACCCAGCACATTGCAGAGCAGCGACACGGGGGTGGGGCGGCTCATGGGAGAGGCTCCTGCAGCCTGAGGTGTAAGGACCGGCGCTGATCGGCGACCAGGCCGCCAGACGCAAAGAATCTGTTGGACGCCCTGCACTCTAGCTATAAGCCTGCGTCTGCTCCAGCAGCCAGTCGCGCAGCGCGAACAGCGCCGGCAGTTGCGGATGATCGGCGCGCCAGACGAAGTAATGTCCGTAGGGATCGGGCACCGACAGTTCGAACAAGCGCACCAGGCGGCCGGCCTGCAGATCGCCCTCGACCAGGGTGCGCCGCGCCAGGGCGACGCCGAGGCCGGCGGCGGCGGCATCCATCAGCACCGAGGAGTCGGTGAACGAAGGCCCGCGCGCGGGCTCGCGGAACGGCAGGCCGGCGGCGTGCAGCCAGGGTTCCCAGGGCAGCCAGGGATTGCGGATCAGCACGCAGTCGGCGAGCTCCTCCGGGCTGCGCGGCAACTGTCCGTTGCGGTAGCCGGGCGCGCACACCGGGAACGACTCGTCGCCCATCAGCCGCACCTGCTGCACTTCTGGCCAGCCGCCGGCGCCGAAGCGGAGCGCGGCATCGGCCTCGCCGGCCGCGAGGTCGGCCAGGGTGGCGCGCACGTCGACGGCGAGATCGATGTCCGGATAGCGGGCGATGAAGTCGCCCAGGCGCGGCACCAGCCAGCGGCCGGCCATCGAGGGCAGCACGCTGAGGTTGATGGTCAGCTGCCGGCCCGGTGCGCCG
>SCVA01000009.1 GCA_004297005.1 Nevskiaceae bacterium | reverse complement strand
TTCGTGGCGCCGAGAAGCGGAGGACCAAAGGGGGATAACAGCGAGCGCATGTTTGAGGCGCCTATAGGGCGCCGAGTTCGCGAGCGGCCCCTTTGGGCCGAGCATCGCAGGTTTACCCCCGTAGGGGGCGCTACGCAGGGGCCTGCTTTCTTTTGCTTACTTTTCTTTGCAGGAGCAAAGAAAAGTGAGTCGCCAAGAGGCGAAAAAAAGCTATCAAGCCCTGCGCAGCTAAAAGAGCGCGAAGGCGCGAACCACGAGCAGGCAGCAGCCAGAGCAACACATGGCTAGAAAGCACAAACACGAGGAGCACCTCAACGCCGAAGCCTGGGCCATCCCCTACGGCGATCTGGTCACCCTGCTGCTCGCGCTGTTCGTAGTGATGTACGCCATGTCCTCGGTCAACGAAGGCAAGTACCGGGTGCTGTCGGAATCCCTGAACGAAGCCTTTCACGGCACGCCCCGGGTGGCGCGTCCGATCCAGGTCGGCGAGCAGAGTTCACACGGCATCGGCGGCGCGCCGGCGCCTTCGCCCTCGCGACCCCGTCGCGAGCCGGGTGGTACCGGCATGCCGGACAACCTGCATGGCCTGGGCGCGGTGCTGCCGTCGCCCGGCGTGCCGTTGCCGGTCAAGGAACGCGTTGACGAGGCGGGCCGGCGCGACGCCCTGCGGCGCATCGCGCGCGAGGTGGAGGCGGCGCTGGGGGATCTCATCAGCAAGGATGTCGTCATCGTCCGGCACAAGGAAAACCGCCTGGAAATCGAGATCAAGACCGACATCCTGTTCGCCTCCGGCGTCGCCGCCATTGCCGAGCCGGCACGTCCGGTACTGGTGAAGCTGGGCGGCATCCTGGCGCAGTTTCCCAACCGCATCCGCGTCGAAGGGCATACCGACGACATGCCAATCGCCACCGCCGCCTTTCCCAGCAACTGGGAGCTGTCGGCGGCGCGCGCCACCAGCGTGGTGCATGTGCTGATCGGCGCCGGACTGCTGCCGGCGCGGCTGTCGGTGGCCGGCTACGGCGAGTTCCAGCCGGCGGTCGCCAACGACTCGGTGGAGCACCGCAACCGCAACCGCCGGGTGGTCCTGGTGGTGCTGGCCAGCGAGGATGGAGTCGATCCCTTGTCCGCTCCGGGCATGGAGACCGGCGCGCTGGCGCCGGAGCCTGAGCAGACTCGGACCGACGCCCAGGCTCAGGCGGTAACGGCTGCTGCCACGCCAACGTCGTCCGAGGCTGCCGAGCCAAACTCGGACGAAGTCAGGGCTGCCGGCGCGGCCGGCAGGCTGGGCGATCACGCCGTCGCCGCGCCATGACTCTGGCCAAACCACCGACCCCGATGACGATCCCTCTGTCCTTGCCGGGGCCGGAGCTGCTGGCCGCCCAGTTGATCGCCGCCGAGATCGCGGCGGAGCCGCCAGAGCTGCGCCGCTGGGTCTCGTTCTGGCTGGGCAAGGTTCGTTACGCGGTGGAGATTCGGCAGCTACGCGAGGTGCTGGCTCAGGCTCGGCCGGTGCCGGTTCCAGGCGCGCCATCGGCGGCGGTGCTCGGCGTCATCAATCTGCGCGGTGAGATCGTCACCCTGCTCGACCTCGGCCTCTGGCTGGGCCTGGCGCCGGCCTGCCGGGAAGGGCCGGTGCTGGTGCTGGAGCAGGGCGGGTTCAGCCTGGGACTGCGGGTGGACGCCATGGCGGCGCTGCTCAAGCGCATGCCCGCCGAAGTTCTGGCGCCGGAGCCAGTGGACTCGCCGGCCCTGCGCGCGCTGGTCTGCGGCCGCACCGCCGACGGCGATGAAATGCTGACGCTGCTCGACGCCAGCGTCCTGCTGTCGCCCAGCCTGCCCGCCGCTCAGGCCGGTTGAAGCAGCCGTTCATCGCGGTGGCGGCAGCCGCCGAGATCTCCCTCTCAAGCAGGTATGAGGCTTGCCGATAGCCGGATACCCGCGTCGGCCGCGTCAAGGCGCCGACGCGGCAAATGACAAGACCTTCAGCGGAGACCCCAAGAACATGGCCGCCAAACGTTCCGCCCTCGCAAAGACCACCCCGCGCCCAGTCGCCGATCCGGCGGAGGTGGCGCGCATCCCGCTGGGCACTGAACTTGGCATCGAGGAGGCCAGCGCGCTGCACCGGCAACTGCTCGGCGCGGTGGACGAGCCGCGCCCGGTGGAGCTGCAGGCACGCGAGGTGCGTGCGGTGCATACCGCGGCGCTGGAGCTGTTCTGCCTGTTCTGCCGCGATCGCCGCGCCGCCGGGCGTGAAACCCGTTGGGATCAGCCCTCGGAAGCCCTGCGCAGCGCCGCCGCGCTGCTGGGCATGACCAGTCTGCTGGCCCTGGGCCAGGCGAATCCGGTGGAGGTGGCGGCATGAGCCTGCGCATCCTCGCTGTCGACGACTCCGCTTCGATGCGGCAGATGGTCGCCTTCACCCTGCAGTCGGCCGGTTTCGAGGTCACCGAGGCCGAGGACGGTCAGGTGGCGCTGAATCTGGCGCAGAAGGAAAAATTCAAGCTGGTGCTGGCCGACGTCAACATGCCCAACATGGACGGCCTCACCCTGGTCAAGAACCTGCGGACGCTGCCGGACTACAAGTTCACGCCGCTGCTGATGCTGACCACCGAGTCGACGCCGGAGAAGAAGGCCGAGGGCAAGGCCGCCGGCGCCACCGGCTGGCTGGTCAAGCCCTTCAACCCCGAGCAGTTGATCGCCACCATCCGCAAGGTGCTGGGGTGAGCGGCCACGCCTTGCGGGCACTGCCCGCAATGGCCGCGAACGCCCGGCCGGGGATGGCCGGGGTGAACTCCGCCCCCGATCCCATGCGCAAGGCCGCGATGGCGGTGCGCGCCTACGAGCGGCAGGTCATCGTCGAAAGCCGTGTTGGTTCCCTCCCCCGCGAGCGGGGGAGGGCTAGGGTGGGGGCGGTTTCCGCCCAGGCGCCACTCGCGCACGCCCCCCTCCCGGCCTCCCCCCGCAAGCAGGGGGAGGGGCAAATGCAGAGGCGCAGAGCGAAGCCATGAGCCTGGATCTCTCCCGCTTTCATCAGACGTTCTTCGAGGAAAGCTTCGAAGGCCTGGACACCATGGAATCGGCACTGCTGCGCCTGGATCCGGCCAGCGTCGACGCCGAGACCATCAACACCATTTTCCGCGCCGCCCACTCGATCAAGGGTGGCGGCGGCACCTTCGGGTTCACCGCCGTATCGGCCTTTACCCACCTACTGGAAACCCTGCTCGACCAGATGCGCAGTGGCAGCCGGCCGGTCACTGGTGAACTGGTGAACCTGCTGCTGAGCTCGGTGGACGCGGTGCGCGAGCTGCTCAACGCCGCCCGTGATGGCCGTCCCGCCAATCTGGAGCTGATCGCCGGCCATCAGACCGCGCTGGAGCAGGCGCTCGCCAACAAGCCTTCGTCATCCGCCCCGGCCCCGGCCGAGGTGAACCCCGGCACGACCAGTGCGCCGGCAGCCACGCGTGGCTGGCGCATCCGCTTCGCGCCACAGGCAGGCCTGTTCCGTTCCGGCAATGATCCGCTGCGGATCCTGCGCGAGTTGGCCAGCCTTGGCAGCCTGAGCGCCGAAGCGCAACTGCCGGAGGGCCTGAGCCTGGCCGAGGCCCAGCCGGAAGACAGCCATGCGAGCTGGAATCTGGAGCTGCTCTCCTCCGCCAGTGAGGCGGCGGTGCGCGAGGCCTTCGCCTGGGTGGAAGACGAGTGCGAATTGCAGATCGCACCGCTGCCAGCGGCAGAAGCGCGGCCGGCGCTGACCCTGATCCAGGGCGGCAAGACCGAGGCCGCGCGCGACGAAACGCCGACGCCGCCCAGAGCCCGCTCCGGCCAGGACCGGCGCAGCGCCGGCGAGTCCACCGGCTCGATCCGCGTGCCCACCGACAAGATCGACGTGCTGATCAATCTGGTCGGCGAGCTGGTCATTACCCAGGCGATGCTGGCGCAGACCGGCGCCAATCTCGACCCGGTGGTCAACGAGCGCCTGCTCACCGCGCTGGCCCAGCTCGACCGCAATACCCGCGCCCTGCAGGAATCGGTGATGGGCATCCGCATGCTGCCGATGGACTTCGTGTTCAGCCGCTTTCCGCGGCTGGTGCACGATCTCGCCGGCAAACTCGGCAAGAAGGTCCGTCTGGAGACTTTCGGCGCCGACACCGAACTGGACAAGAGCGTCATCGAGAAGATCGCCGATCCGCTCACGCATCTGGTGCGCAACGCGCTCGACCACGGCATCGAGACCGGCGCCGAGCGTCTCGCCGCTGGCAAGCCGGAAGAAGGTGTCATCAGCCTGCGCGCCAGCCATCGTGGCGGCAGCATCGTCATCGAGATCGCCGACGACGGCCGCGGCCTGAGCCGCGAGCGCATCCTCGCCAAGGCCCGTAGCCAGGGGCTGGAGGCGCCGGATAGCCTGAGCGACGCCGAAGTGCACCAACTGATCTTCGCGCCCGGCTTCTCCACCGCCGAGGTGGTCACCGATGTCTCCGGCCGTGGCGTCGGCATGGATGTGGTGAAGAAGAACATCCTCGCCCTCAACGGCCAGGTCGATCTCGCCAGCCGGCCGGGGCAGGGCACCCGGGTCAGCATCCGCCTGCCGCTGACCCTCGCCATTCTTGACGGCATGAGTGTCGCCGTCGGCGAGGAGGTGTTCATCGTGCCGCTGGCGGCCGTTGTGGAGTCGCTGCAGGCGCATCCCGAGGATGTGAAGACCATCGGCCACAGCGCGCGGGTGGTTCGGGTGCGCAACGAGATGGTCCCTCTGATGGCCCTGCACGAGCTGGTCGGCCTCGAGCCGTCGGCGGCGAACGACCGCAATCTCTGCATCCTGATCGAGTCCGAGGGCCGCAAGCTGGCTCTGGGCGTCGACGACCTGCTCGGCCAGCAGCAGGTGGTGGTGAAGAACCTGGAGAGCAATTACCGCCGGGTTCCCAACATGTCCGGCGCCACCATTCTCGGCGATGGCCGGGTGGCGCTGATTCTTGACGCCGGCGAGCTGGTGCGTCGCTTGCAGCCCGCCGTGGCGGCCTAGTACCCAGGAGCTCCCAGCGCATGAATTCCCCCGTCTTTGATTCCCATAACGCCGCCATCGCGCAGGCCGGCAGCGGCCCCACGGAGGCCGGCGTCCGCGAGTACCTGACCTTCACACTCGGCGCCGAGGAGTACGGCGTCGACATCCTCAAGGTCCAGGAGATCCGCGGCTACGACACCATCACCCGCATCCCCGACGCGCCGGACTTCATCAAGGGCGTGATCAATCTGCGCGGCACCATCGTGCCGGTGGTGGACATGCGCCTCAAGTTCAAGCTGGGGCGCGCCGAGTACAACGAGTTCACGGTGATGATCATCCTCAACATCGCCCGCCGGGTGGTGGGCATGGTGGTGGATGGTGTTTCCGACGTCATGCAGTTGACGGCCGAACAGATCCGTCCGGCGCCGGAATTCGGTAGCGCCATCAATACCCGTTACATCACCGGTCTAGGCACGCTCGACAACCGCATGCTGATTCTGGTGGACATCGAGAAGCTGATGTCCGGCGCCGACATGGCGTTGATGGACGCGCATGCCCAATACCTGCAGTAAGGCCGCTGTCGCGAAGAGAAGGAGTCACCAATGAAATCAGACCCTCTGTTAATGGCGCTGGACACGCTGATCGGCACGCCGCTGATTCTTGCCGCCGCCATGGTGCTGGCGCCCTTGTTCGGCCTCGCTCTGCTGGGCGCCGCCGGCCGCGAGCTGGTCCTTGTCCTGCTGCGGTCGCAGTCGTCTTTGAAGCCCGGTGCGCCTTGCGCCGCTGTCAATTCATCCCATCACTAACCAGGGCCGACCTGCCATGAAATCCGCCACCGCCGCCCGGTCCAAGAAGACCAGCAAGCCCGTCAAGAAATCCGCCACGGCCAAGCCGGTCAGGGCGACCGCTGTCCGCCGTCCGACGATCGTCAGCAAGGCGCCGCCCGTGAGCCGCGTGCAGGACGAGTCGCTGGCCCAGATCGCCGCGATCAATCGCTCGCAGGCAGTGATCGAGTTCGGCCTGGACGGCACCGTTCTGCGGGCCAATGACAATTTCCTCAAGACTGTCGGCTACAGCCTGGACGAGGTGCGCGGCCAGCACCACAGCCTGTTCGTGGACCCCGCGTACCGCACCAGCGCCGAATACCGCGCCTTCTGGGAGAAGTTGGGTCGCGGCGAGTTCGACGCCGGGCAATACCGTCGCATCGGCAAGGGCGGACGCGAAGTCTGGATCCAGGCGTCCTACAACCCGTTGCTGGACAAGGCCGGGCGCCCCTACAAGGTAGTGAAGTACGCCACCGACATTACCGCCAACAAGCAGGCCGAGCTGGCTGCCAAGGCGCAGGAGATCAGTCGCGCGGCGGAGAACGCGCGGATCAAGCAGGGCCTCGACATCGTGGCCACCAATGTGATGATCGCCGACGTGGATCTCAACGTGATCTATGTCAACGAGTCGATCAAGGAGATGCTCGCCACCGCAGAGTCCGACATCCGCAAGGATGTGCCCAGCTTCAGCGCCGCCAAGGTGGTGGGCACCAACATCGACAGCTTCCACAAGAATCCCGCCTACCAGCGTGGACTGCTGGCCCAGCTCAGCCATACCCACAAGACCACGCTCAGCATCGGTGGTCGCAGCTTCTCGCTGATCCTCAACCCGATCTTCGAGTCCGGTGAGAAGACGGGCTACGTGGTGGAGTGGAAGGACATGACCGCCGAGCTGGCGGCGCTGGCGCGCGAACAGCGGCTCAGCGCCGAGACCAGCCGGATCAAACAGGGCCTGGACGTGGTGCAGACCAATGTGATGGTCGCCGATGCCGACCTCAACGTGGTCTATGTCAACAACTCGATCAAGGAGATGCTGGCGACCGCCGAGTCCGATATCCGCAAGGACGTGCCGAGCTTCAGCGCCGCCAAGGTGGTGGGCACCAACATCGACACCTTCCACAAGAACCCGGCCTACCAGCGCGGCTTGCTGGCGAAGATGACCGACACCCACAAGGCGCAGCTCAAGCTGGGTGGCCGAAGCTTCTCGCTGATCCTCAATCCGATCAATGGCGAAAAGGGCGAGCGCCTGGGCTATGTGGTGGAGTGGAAGGACCTGACCGCCGAGCTCGCCGCCGCGGCCCGCGAGGCCGAGCGCCAGGAGAACGAGCGGCGCATCGCCAACGAGAACCTGCGCATCCGCAATGCGCTGGACAATGTCTCCACCAATGTGATGATCGCCAACAACGATCGCGAGATCGTTTACCTGAACGGCGCGGTGAGCGACATGCTGATCCAGGCCGAGAGCGAGTTGCGCAAGACGCTGCCGAACTTCGAGGCGCGCAAGCTGATCGGCACCAACATCGACGGCTTCCACAAGAACCCGGCGCACCAGATGCAGTTGCTTTCGAGTCTGCGCAGCACCTATCGCACCGAGATCAAGATCGGCAGCCAGACCTTCAGCCTGATCGCCAGCCCCATCATCAACAGCCAGGGCGAACGCCTGGGCACGGTGGTGGAATGGAAGAACCGCACCGCCGAGGTGATCGTCGAGAACGAGGTCGGCGCCATCGTCGCCGCCGCCGCCAATGGCGACTTCAGCCGCCGGGTCAGCCTGGATGGCAAGGAAGGCTTCTTCAAGCTGCTTGCCGACAACATCAACCTGCTGCTGGAGGCCAGCGATGTCGGCCTCAACGAGGTGGCGCGGGTGCTGGGCGCGCTGGCGCAGGGTGATCTCACTCAGACCGTCAGCGGCGACTTCAAGGGCACCTTCGGCAAGCTCAAGGACGACGCCAACGCGACGGTCAGCCAATTGACCCAGATCGTCGGCCAGATCAAGCAGGCCACCGAGACCATCAACACCGCCGCCAAGGAGATCGCTGCCGGCAATAGCGACCTCTCGGCGCGCACCGAATCGCAGGCCGCCTCGCTGGAGGAAACCGCCTCCTCGATGGAAGAGCTGACCTCGACAGTGAAGCAGAACGCCGAAAACGCAAAGCAGGCTAACCAGCTCGCCATCGGCGCCAGCAGCATCGCCGTGCAGGGCGGCAAGGTGGTCAGCGAGGTGGTCAGCACCATGTCGGCGATCAACGAGTCCAGCAAGAAGATCGTCGACATCATCAGCGTCATCGACGGTATCGCCTTCCAGACCAACATCCTGGCGCT